>CAZKGD010000011.1:0-53189 GCA_964552215.1 uncultured Caldimonas sp. | reverse complement strand
TGCGCGTGGCCCTGACCGGCCTGACCATCGCCGAGTCCTTCCGCGACGAAGGCCGCGACGTGCTGTTCTTCGTGGACAACATCTACCGCTACACGCTGGCCGGTACCGAAGTGTCCGCCCTGCTGGGCCGCATGCCCTCCGCCGTGGGCTACCAGCCGACGCTGGCCGAGGAAATGGGCAAGCTGCAGGAGCGCATCACCTCCACCAAGGTGGGCTCGATCACCTCCATCCAGGCCGTGTACGTGCCCGCGGATGACTTGACCGACCCGTCGCCTGCCACGACCTTCGCCCACCTGGACGCCACCGTCGTGCTGTCTCGTGACATCGCCGCGTTGGGCATCTACCCCGCCGTGGACCCGCTGGACTCCACCAGCCGCCAGGTCGACCCCAACGTCGTGGGCGAAGAGCACTACAACACGACCCGCGCCGTGCAGGCCGTGCTGCAGCGCTACAAGGAACTGCGCGACATCATCGCGATCCTGGGCATGGACGAACTGTCGCCGGAAGACAAGCTGGCCGTGGCCCGCGCCCGCAAGATCCAGCGCTTCCTGTCGCAGCCTTTCCACGTGGCCGAGATCTTCACCGGCGCGCCTGGCAAGTACGTCCCGCTGTCGGAAACCATCCGCGGCTTCAAGATGATCGTGAACGGCGAGTGCGACCACCTGCCCGAGCAGGCGTTCTACATGGTCGGCACCATCGACGAGGCGTTCGAGAAGGCCAAGAAGCTGCAGTGATCTGCCGCCCTTCCTTCTGACACGTTAAAGGACCCTGAGCATGGCCACCATTCAAGTGGATGTCGTTTCGGCCGAGGAGTCGATCTTCTCGGGCGAGGCGAAGTTCGTCGCCCTGCCGGGCGAGGCGGGCGAGCTGGGCATCCTGCCCAAGCACACGCCGCTGATCACGCGCATCAAGCCGGGCGCGGTGCGCATCGAGCGGGCCGACAACGGTGAGGAAGAGTTCGTCTTCGTGGCCGGCGGCATCCTCGAGGTGCAGCCCGACCACGTGACCGTGCTGGCCGACACCGCCATCCGCGGCAAGGACCTGGACGAAGCCAAGGCGGCCGAGGCCCAGAAGCTGGCCGAGGAGGCGATGAAGAACGCCAAGAGCGACATCGACTTCGCCAAGGCCCAGAGCGAGTTCGCGGCCATGGCCGCCCAGATCGCCGCGCTGCGCAAGTTCCGCAAGAAGTAAGCGGACCTCTCGCCAGCCACGACAACGCCCACCTCGTGTGGGCGTTGTGCTTTGTGGGTCGATCAGCGCCGCAAGTCGACGACAGGGTCGGGCAGCTCGTTAACGCCGGCCTGGCCGGCAGCCACGGGGAAGTGGTGTTCGAGCAGGGCGCTCACCTCGTCAATGGCGCGGGCCAGGCCCTCTTCGAAGCGGCCCTGGGCAAAGGCTTCGGCCATGTGGGCGACGAGCGGCTGCCACTGGTCGGGGGCGATGTGGCGGGCCAGGCCCCGGTCGGCCACGATCTCGATGTCGTGCTCGACGAGCAGCACGTAGATGAGCACGCCGTTGTTGAGTTCGGTGTCCCACACGCCGAGCTTGCCAAAGAGGCTCAAGGCCCGTTCGCGGATGTGGCCGTCGCGCCAGAGGTAGCTCAGCGGCAGGCTGGCCTCGACACACACGCGGATCTCGCCGCTATGGCGGCGCTCGCTGTCGGCCACGCGCTGCTGCAGGCGCTGCAGTGCGGCGGCGTCGAGCAGCCGGCGGGCATCGCGGTCGTCCCACCAGCGGTGCTTGAGGAAGCGCAGCAGGCTGACCATGCTCACCAGCGCCCGGAGGCACCGCCTCCGCCGAAGCTGCCGCCGCCCCCGGAGCCGAAACCGCCCCCGCCCCCCCAGCCGCCGCCCCCGCGACCGCCACCCCAGATGACGGGGCCGCCCGAGCGGCCGCCCCGGCCGCCACCGATACCGCCGCCCGAGCCCATGGCCAGGGCGACCACCAGGGCCACGACGCCGATCAGCGCGCCCATCAGGATCGAGGCCGTGACCAGCCAGCCCACGGCCCCGATGACGCCGCCCGTGGCGACCGAGCCCAGGCGCCGCCCCATCATGCTGGACAGGATGCCGCCGACGATGGGGGTGCCCACCAGCACGAAGGCCAGCCACTCGCCCAGCCCGGGCGTGGCATCACCGCGCCGGCTGCCCTGCGCGGGGGCGGGCAGGCCCTCGCCGCGGATCAGGCCCATGAGGCGGTCCAGGCCGGCGTCGATCCCGCCGGCAAAGTCGCCCTGGCGGAAGGCCGGGGTGATGAACTCGTCGATGATGCGGTAGGCGGCCAGGTCGGGGATGGCGCCTTCGAGCGCGCGGGCCACCTCGATGCGCACGCGGCGGTCGTTCTTGGCCACGACGAGCAGGAGTCCGTCGCCCACTTCCCGCCGGCCGATCTTCCAGGCGTCCGCCACACGGTAGGCATAGGCCGCGATGTCCTCGGGCTGGGTGGTGGCCACCATCAGCACCACGATCTGGCTGCCCTGGGCCTGTTCGAAGGCGGCCAGCTTGGCTTCCAGTGCCTGCTGCTGTTCGGGGCGCAGGGTGGCGGTCTGGTCGATCACGCGCGCGGTGAGCGCAGGCACGGGCTGCAGCTCCTGCGCCTGCGCGAGCGGCAGCAGGATGCTGCCCAGCAGGCCCAGGCCCAGCGCCGCGCCGGCCAGCCACCGGGGGAGGGCGAGTGCCATGCTCAGCGCGAGGCCCCGCCGCCAAAGTCCACCGTCGGCGGACGCGAGATCTCGGCCTCGTTGGCCACCGTGAAGCTGGGCTTGGGCTCGTAGCTGAAGACCATGGCCGTGAGGTTGGTGGGGAAGCTGCGGGCGAGCACGTTGTACGCCTGCACGGCCTTGATGTAGCTGTTGCGGGCCACCGTGATGCGGTTTTCGGTGCCTTCGAGCTGCACGCGCAGGTCCTGGAAGCCCTGGTTGGCCTTCAGGGTGGGGTAGTTCTCGCTGATGGCCATCAGGCGCGACAGCGCGCTGCCCAGCTCGCCCTGCGCTTGCTGGAAGCGGTTGAAGGCCTCGGGGTTGTTCAGCGTCTCGGGCGTGACCTGCAGCGCCGTGGCGCGCGAGCGGGCCTCGATCACGCGGGTCAAGGTCTCCTGCTCGAAGTTGGCTTCGCCCTTGACGGTGTTGACGATGTTGGGGATGAGGTCGGCGCGGCGCTGGTACTGGTTCAGCACCTCCGACCAGGAGGCCTTGACCTGTTCGTCCAGGCGCTGGAAGTCGTTGTAGCCGCAGCCGGTGAGCAGCAGCCCGACCGCCACGGTGAGGCCAACCGTCAGTCGGCGCAAAAAGTGCATCATGGAAACCTCCCTCAGGTGTTCAGTGCATGATCTTGCCACGCACACCCCAGTTGGGGCAGCCCCTCACTTTTACAATCCCCCGATGACCGCCCCACTGCACAACGACCAGTTCCTGCGCGCCCTGCTGCGCCAGCCCACCGATCACACTCCCGTGTGGCTGATGCGCCAGGCCGGCCGCTACCTGCCCGAATACAAGGCCACGCGCGAGCGGGCCGGCAGTTTCATGGGCCTGGCCACCTCGCCCGACCTGGCCACCGAGGTCACGCTGCAACCGCTGGAGCGCTACGACCTGGATGCGGCCATCCTGTTCTCGGACATCCTCACCGTGCCCGACGCCATGGGGCTGGGACTGAGCTTCGCCCAGGGCGAAGGCCCGCGCTTTGCCACACCGGTGCGCGACGAGGCCGACGTGGCGAAGCTGGCCGTGCCCGACATGGCCCGCTTGCAGTATGTCTTCGACGCGGTGCGCTCCATCCGCAAGGCCCTCGATGGCCGGGTGCCGCTGATCGGCTTTTCGGGCAGCCCCTGGACCCTGGCCTGCTACATGGTCGAGGGCAGCGGCTCGGACGACTACCGCCTGGTGAAGAGCCTGATGTACCGCCGCCCGGACCTGATGCACCGCATCCTGTCGATCAATGCGGACGCGGTGGCGGCCTACCTGAATGCCCAGATCGAGGCGGGGGCCCAGGCGGTCATGGTCTTCGATTCCTGGGGCGGTGTGCTGGCCGATGGGGCCTTCCAGACCTTCAGCCTCGCCTACACGCGCCGGGTGCTGGACCAGTTGATCCGTGAGCATGAAGGCCGCGTGGTGCCGCGCATCGTCTTCACCAAGGGGGGCGGGCTGTGGCTGGACGAGATCGCCGCCCTGCCCACCGAAGCCGTCGGGCTCGACTGGACGGTGAACCTGGGCCGGGCCCGTGCGCAGGTGGGCCACCGGGTGGCCTTGCAGGGCAATCTCGATCCCAATGTGTTGTTTGCCGAGCCGGCCCAGGTGGAGGCCGAGGTGATCCGCACGCTCGACAGCTTCGGTCCCCCGCGCAATCCCGATGGCAGCTGGGCGGGGCATGTGTTCAATCTCGGCCACGGCATCAGCCAGTTCACGCCGCCCGAGCATGTGCAGGTGCTGGTGGACACGGTGCACCGGCATTCCCGTGTCCAGCGCACGGCCCGCTGAGAGGCTTTGCGCACATCGCACGGAACAACCCGGGCTTTCCCCCAAATCTGTCACTTGCATCTTGACTTATCCCCAAATTGGCGCAAGCCGGATCGTCGTGGGACAAATGTTGCAGTGAAGCATCGGTCGGCGACAAGTTGTTGCTAAGTCATTGATTCATATGACGTGTTGGTGGCTGCCTGCGGCTGCATCAAACCAAGCCGCTGACGGCGGCACAAGCACTTAGCGCGCGTTTTCGCAGCTTGCCCACAAAGTTTTCCACAGCTTCTGTGGATGTCTGGAAAAAGCCTTTGATCTCAATTGCTTAGGCCTGTTTTCTCGAAGAGTCCACAAGACTGCTCGCCAAGTTGATGTCTCAATCCTGCACCCTGGCCGTGGTGGTCGATGCGCCGCAGCACAGCGCCCTGCGCGGGGCACTGAGCTATTCGAGCGACACCGCCTGGCCGGCCGGGACCCTGGTGCAGGTGCCCCTGGGACGGCGGATGGTCTGCGGCATCGTCTGGCCGGCCGCGGCGCTCGAGCCGGAAGCCGGCATCGAGTTGCGCCCGGTGGCGGCGGCGCTCGACACCCTGGCGCCGCTGCCACCCCACTGGTGCGAGCTGGTGAGCTTTGCGGCCAGCTACTACCAGCGCAGCGTCGGTGAGGTGGCCCTGGGCGCTGTGCCGCCGGAACTGCGTCGGCTCGACAACAAGCAGCTGGCGTTGCGGCTCAAGCGCCTGGGGCGTCTCGCGCCGCCGGGCGGAGCGGCCCCGGTCTGGCCCGACCCCACCCCCGAGCAGGCGGTTGCCCTGCAGGCCTGGCGCGAGGCCGGCACCCAGCCGGCGCTGCTCTTCGGCAGCACCGGCAGTGGCAAAACCGAGGTGTATCTGCGCGCCGTGGCCGACACCCTGGCGGCCGGGCGCCAGGCCCTGGTGCTGGTGCCCGAGATCAACCTCACGCCCCAGCTCGAGCAGCGCTTCGCCGAGCGCTTCCCCGACCGCCTCATCGTCTCCCTGCACAGCGGCCTCACACCGGCCCAGCGGCTGCGCCACTGGCTGGCCGCCCACCTGGGCCAGGCCGACATCGTGCTGGGCACGCGCATGGCGGTGTTCACCCCGCTGCCGCGGCCGGGCCTGATCGTGGTGGACGAGGAACACGACCCGTCCTACAAGAGCCAGGAAGGGGCGCGCTACTCGGCGCGCGACCTGGCGGTCTACCGCGGGCGGCTGGAGCAGTGCCCGGTGCTGCTGGCCTCGGCCACCCCTTCGCTGGAGAGCTGGCACCAGGCCGAGCGCGGCCGCTACGTGCGCCTGGCCATGCCCACCCGCATCGGCGGTGGCGCGCTGCCCACCGTACGGTTCATCGATCTGAACCACGTGCCCCGTGCGGCGGCGCATCACGAGGCCCTGACCCCGCCGCTGCTGGCGGCCCTGGGCCAGCGCCTGGAGCGCGGCGAGCAGAGCCTGGTGC
This sequence comes from uncultured Caldimonas sp., assembly GCA_964552215.1. GTDB lineage: Bacteria > Pseudomonadota > Gammaproteobacteria > Burkholderiales > Burkholderiaceae_C > Caldimonas. The sequence goes on along the minus strand of CAZKGD010000011.1, from coordinate 47,269 downwards.
TGCTCAATCGCCGGGGCTATGCGCCGGTGCTGCACTGCCTGGAGTGCGGCTGGAAGAGCGGCTGTCCGCACTGCAGCGCCTGGCGGGTCTTCCACCGCGCCGACCGCAGCCTGCGCTGCCACCACTGCGGCTACACCGAACGGGTGCCGCGCGCTTGCCCGGACTGCGGCAATGTCGACATCCGCCCCGTGGGCCGCGGCACCGAGCGGCTCGAGGAGCAACTCGCCGAAGCCCTGCCCGGCGCACGCCTGGCCCGCATCGATGCCGACACCACCCGCGCCAAGGGCGCGCTGGAGGCTGAACTGGGCCGCATGCACGCCGGCGAGGTGGACATCCTGGTGGGCACGCAGATGGTGGCCAAGGGGCATGACTTCCGGGGCGTGACCCTGGTGGCCGTGGTGAACCCGGATGCAGCGCTTTTTTCCAGCGACTTCCGCGCCGGCGAGCGGCTCTTTGCGCTGCTGATGCAGGCGGCCGGGCGGGCCGGGCGCGATGCGGCCCAGGCAGCTCGGTCTGAGGTGCTGGTGCAGACCTGGCATCCGGCGCATCCGCTCTACCAGGCCCTGCGCACCCACGACTACGAGGCCTTCGCGGCCAGCCAGCTGGCCGAGCGGGCGATGGCTGGCCTGCCGCCGCATGCCCACCTGGCCCTGGTGCGTGCCGAGGCTCGCACCCAGGAAGAGGCCCAGGCCTGGCTGCAGTCGGCCTCGGACCTGGCCGGCAGCGCCGAAGGCGTGACGGTCTATCCTCCGGTGCCGATGAGCCTGCAGCGCGTGGCCAACATCGAGCGGGCGCAGATGCTGGTGGAGGCGGCGGCACGGCCGGCGCTGCAGCGCTTCCTGGCTGCCTGGCTGCCCGAGCTGCACGGCCTGCGTGGAGAGCACAGGGGCCTGGTGCGCTGGGCCGTCGACGTGGACCCGCTGGCGATCTGAGGACGCCACCTTCTTGCGCTGTTCGCACCGGGACCCGGCGCTTGACCCCGGGCTTTACAAAACTTCCCACAAGCGGGCGCCGGGCTTCACGCGGGGCTGCCACACTTCAGGGCAGTGAACCGGGTGCCATGTCTGAGCACCCCCGACCTGAACATGACCACCGCCGATACGTTCTCTTCCCCTCGCCGGCCGATCCGCTGGATGATTGGCCTGGTGCTGCTGGCTGCACTGGCGGCTGCCTGGTGGGCGTGGCAGCGCTTCGGCCGCGCGCCCGATCCGCGCGAGATCCATCAGATCGTCAAGGTGCAGCAAGGTGACATCGAGGATCTCGTCACCGCCACGGGCACGCTGCAGCCGCGCGACTACGTGGACGTGGGGGCGCAGGTATCGGGCCAGCTGCAGCAGATCCATGTCGAGGTGGGCAGCATCGTGGCCAAGGGGGATCTGCTGGCCGAGATCGATGCGACCGTCTACACGGCCAACGTGGACGCCCGCCGCGCGCTGCTGCGCAACCAGCGGGCGACCATGGGGGAGCGCGAAGCTCAGCTGCGCCTGGCGCAGATCCAGTACGAGCGCCAGAAGAACCTGATGGCCGCCGACGCCACGACCCAGGAGGCCCTGCAGCAGGCCGAGACCGCCCTGGCGGCCGCGCGCGCGCAGATCGAGGCGCTGAAGGCCCAGATCGAGCAGTCCGAGTCCACGCTGCGCGCCGACGAGGCCAACCTGCGCTTCTCGAAGATTTATGCGCCGATGGACGGCACGGTGGTGTCGATCACCGCCCGCCGGGGGCAGACGCTCAACACCAACCAGTCGGCGCCCATCCTGATGCGCATCGCCGACCTGTCCACGATGACGGTGCAGACCCAGGTGTCGGAAGCGGATGTGAGCAAGCTGCGTCTCGGCATGCCGGCCTACTTCACCATCCTGGGCGGGCAGGGCCGGCGCTGGCACGGCGAGCTGCGCAAGATCGAGCCCACACCTACGGTGACGAACAACGTGGTGCTCTACAACGCCCTTTTCGACGTGCCCAACCCCAACCAGACGCTGATGACGCAGATGACTGCGCAGGTCTTCTTCGTGGCGGCGGCTGCCCGAGATGCGGTGTGGGTGCCGGCTGCGGCCGTGACGGCCCCCGCCCGGCGCGCGCTGGGCGAGGCAGCGCCGGCCGCAGCGGGTGTGTCCAATGGTCCGGCGCTGACCCCGGTGGCCGATGGCCTGCCCAGCCGGGAGGCTCTGGCGGCGATGACGCCCGACGAGCGCCGCCAGGCCCTGGAGCGGCTCAGCCCCGAGCAGCGCCAGGCTCTGCGCGAGCGCCACCGGACGATGGCCGGTGAGCGGGGCTCGCCGCGCCTCGGCCTTGTGCGCGTGATCGATGCGCAAGGTCGCATCGAGGAGCGCAGCGTCGAGCTGGGGGTGAGCAACCGGGTGCAGGTGCAGGTGCTGTCCGGCCTGAGCGTGGGCGAGGAGGTCATCGCCGGTGAACGCCCGGCCCGCGCGCGTGGCACGGAGCGCCCGTCGGGGCCGACGTCCGGCCCGCTCGGCCTGGGGATGCCGCGGCGATGAAGCGCGAGCCCGAGGCTCCCCTGTCGCCCGCCGCGCGTGCGTCCGGGGCGGCGCCGCTGATCGCGCTGTCTGGCGTCACGCGGGTGTACAACGCCGGCGAGGCGGCGGTGCAGGTGCTGCACGGCATCGACCTCGAGATCCAAGAGGGCGAGTTCGTCGCGATCATGGGGGCCTCGGGCTCGGGCAAGTCTACGCTGATGAACATCCTGGGCTGCCTGGACCGGCCCACCGCGGGCCGCTACCGCTTCCAGGGGCGCGAGGTGGGCTCGCTCGACAGCGACGAGCTGGCCCGCCTGCGCCGCGAGGAATTCGGCTTCGTCTTCCAGGGCTATCACCTCATCGCGGGCGCCACCGCGGCCGAGAACGTCGAGGTGCCGGCGATCTATTCGGGCAGCCCGCCGGCGCGCCGTCATGCCCGCGCGCGCGCGCTGCTGGCCGGACTGGGTCTGGCCGACCGGTCGCACCACCGGCCCAGCCAGCTTTCGGGCGGACAGCAGCAGCGCGTGTCGATCGCCCGCGCGCTGATGAACGGCGGGCGCATCCTGCTGGCCGACGAACCCACCGGCGCGCTGGACAGCAAGACCGGCGAGGAGGTGATGCGGCTGCTCACCGAGCTGTGGCAGCGCGGGCACACCGTGATCCTGATCACCCACGAGCGGGAGGTGGCCGACCATGCCCGGCGCATCATCGAGATCAAGGACGGCCGCATCGTCGCCGACCGGGCGCAGCACGGGCACGTTGCGGCGCTGGCCATCGGCCCGGCCGAGGCCATGACCCTGGCCCCGCCGATGCCGCCGGGCCACGAAGGCAGTCTGGCGGCCGAGATCGTCGAGGCCGCGAAGATGGCCTGGCGCTCGCTGCGCAGCAATGTCTTCCGCTCGGTGCTCACGCTGCTGGGCATCGTGATCGGCGTGGCGTCCGTGATCGCGATGATGGCCATCGGCGACGGCGCCAAGCAGCAGGTGCTCGAGCGCGTCAGCGCGATGGGATCGAACCTGCTGCTGGTGCGACCCGGGGCGCCCAATCAGCGCGGCAGCGGCGGCATCACGACCCTGGTGAACGACGACGTGGTGGCCATCAACGCCGAGGTGCCCAACGTGCTGGCGGCCATCCCCGAACAGAACACCTCGGTGACGGTGCGCTTTGGCCACCAGGACTTCCAGACCTATGCCAACGGCACCTCGCACTTGTTCCCGCTGGCGCGCCAGTGGCCGGTGGAGCGCGGCATCTTCTTCAGCGAAGCCGATGCGCGCGACTACGCCGCCGTGGCTGTTCTTGGGCAGACGGTGGCGCGGGCACTCTTCCCCGGCGGCGAGGACCCGCTGGGCCAGCACGTGCTGGTCAACAACCTCGTCTTCCAGGTGATCGGCGTGATGGCCGAGCGCGGTGCCTCGCCGTCGGGCTGGGACCTGGACGACGTCATCCTCATCCCCTTCGAGACCAGCAGCCTGCGCGTGTCGGGGCAGCGTCATCTGCGCAACGTGACGGTGGCGGTGCAGGACGTGAGCCGCATCGACCAGACCCAGCAGGACGTGGAGCTGCTGCTGCTCGAACGCCATGGCGTGGTGGATTACCAGATCCGCAACATGGCTTCGATCATCGAGACCACGGAGCAGACAGCCAACACCATGACCATCCTGCTCGGCTCGATCGCGGCCATCTCCCTGCTGGTGGGCGGCATCGGGGTGATGAACATCATGCTCGTGTCGGTGACCGAGCGCACGCGCGAGATCGGCATCCGCATGGCCACGGGGGCGCGCGAGCGCAACATCATGCAGCAGTTCCTGATCGAAGCCCTGGTCGTCACGGCCCTGGGTGGCGCGGTGGGCGTGGGCGTCGGCCTGGGCGTGGCCGCGCTGGTCGGGGCCTTCGGCCCGGCCGTGCAGGTCTCCACGATGCCGGTGCTGCTGGCCTTCGGCTGCGCCTTTGCCACCGGTCTGGTCTTTGGTTTCCTGCCGGCGCGCAAGGCAGCGCGCCTCGATCCCGTGGTGGCCCTGGCGGCCCAATGACATGAGTGCCGTGTCCCCGTTTCGACTGCGCATCGCGGCCTTGCCGCTGTTCCTGAGCCTGGCGGGCTGTGCCCTCCAGGGTCCGGTCACTCGGCCCGAGCTGGCGATGCCCCCCGCCTGGAACACCCCCGTCGCCGCGAAGGCGGTGCCCGAAGGGTCTTGGTGGCGCAGCTTCGGCGCCGCCCCGCTGCTCGACCTCATCGACGAAGCCCTGGCGGCCAACCCCGACCTGGCGCAGACGGCCGAGCGTGTGGTGCAGGCCGAGCTCCAGTTGCGCAGCGCCGGGGCCTCGCTGTTTCCCACCGTCAGTGCGGGCGCCGGCACCTCGGCGCGCCGCAGTGACGGCGGGGAGGGGCCGTCGAGCCGCAGCGAATCGACCAGCGCCTCGCTGTCGGTGGGCTACGAGGTGGACCTGTGGGGCCGCCTGGCGGCCGGCCGCCGAAGTGCTCAGGCGGGTGTCCAGGCCAGCCGGTTCGACCTGGAGAGCGCCCGCCTCAGCCTGGCCGCGGGGGTGGCCCAGGCCTGGTTCCAGACCCTGGCGCTGCGCGTGCGCCTGGACATTGCCCGCGAGAACCTGGCGCTGGCCGAGCGCCTGTTCAACATCGTCGAGGCGCGCTATCGCAACGGCGCCGCCTCGGCGCTGGACCTGAGCCGCCAGCGCACCACCGTGCTGAGCCAGCGCGCCGCGCTGCTGCCTCTGCAGGAGCAGCTGCGCCAGACCGAGGGGGCGCTGGCCTTGCTGCTGGGCCGTGCGCCTCAGGGCTATGCCGTTCCCGAGGCGGACTTCGCGGCCCTGGCCATTCCCGAGGTGGCGCCGGGCCTGCCCTCCGAGCTGCTGGTGCGCCGCCCCGACCTGGCCGCCGCCGAAGCGCGCCTGGCCGCAGCCGATGCCAACGTGGATGCCGCGCGGGCCGCGCTGCTCCCGTCCTTCGAACTCTCCGGCTCGGCGGGCCTGGCCTCCGCGGCCTTGCTGTCCTTCAGCAACCCGGTCAGCACTGCCAGCTTGGCCGCCTCGATCGCCCAGACCCTCTTCGACGGCGGGCGCCGCCAGGTGCAGGTCGAACTCAACGAGTCCCAGCGTCGCCAGCTCGTCGAGGGCTACCGGGCAGCCGTGTTGTCGGCCCTGCAGGACGTGGACGTGGCGCTGGCCCAGGCAGCCCGCTACCGGGAACAGGAGCAGGCCCAGCAGACCATCCGCGAGGAAGCCCAGCGGGCGCTGCAACTGGCCGAACGCCGCTACCGCGAAGGGGTGGATGACCTGGCCACCCTGCTGGATGCCCAGCGTACCTTGTTTTCGGCCCAGGACAACCTCGCGCAAACGCGGCTGGCGCGGCTGGGGGCGGCGCTGGACCTCTTCAAGGCGCTGGGTGGGGGGTGGGTGAAGCCTCGCTGATTCTCGCGCGTTCAGACCAGCGTGACCAGTGCAAGCCATGCCAGGGCCAGCCCCTGCTTCCCGGTCCCTGCATCCGGATGTCGCCACAGCGAAAGACACAGGAACACGTTGTAGGGCAGCGGAAGGAAATGGATGACCACCCCCAGACCCAGGGGCGCCCCGAGCGCCACGCTGATCAAGGCGACAACGCTGACAGCGAGGTTCAGCAGGGTGCCGACACAGACCATGTCCCACCACAGCAGGCGACCCGCGGGATAGGCTCCGCGCCACCTGGAGGACCAATACCCCTGGGCGGCGTTCACGGCCATCTCCTCACGACAGCCATGGCGCCGCGGCGGCTCTAGCCATCGCTGCGCGCCTCCTGCAGCGCTTGCGCGGCATCGGGCACCGATGTGACCAGCACCTTGTCGATGCGCTTGTTGTCCATGTCGACGATCTCGAAGCGCCAGCCGTCCCAGTCGATGGCGTCGCCGGTGCGCGGCACGCGCCCCAGTTCGAGCATGAGCATGCCGCTGAGCGTGTGGTAGCGGCCCTTGTCTTCCTCGGGCAGTTCGCGCAGGCCCAGCCGGTCCTTGAATTCGTGCACGGGAATGAGCCCGTCGAGCAGCCAGGAGCCGTCCTCCCGGCGTACGGCCCAGGCGTCGTCCTGCGACGTGGGCTTGAATTCGCCGGTGATGGCTTCCATCACGTCATGCAGCGTGACCAGGCCCTGCACCACGCCGTATTCGTCGATCACGAAGGCCATGTGGACGTTGCTCGAGCGGAAGTTCTCGAGCAGCTCCATGCCCGTGAGGGTTTCAGGCAGGAAGACCGCGGGCTGCAGGTGCTCGGTGAGCGAGGGCTGCTCGCCCTTGAGGGCCTGGGACAGCAACTGGCTCGCGTTGACGGTTCCGATCACCTCGTCCAGGCTCCCGCGGCAGACCGGAAAGCGGCTGTGCTGGGCCACCTGCAGCTTGTGCAGGTTTTCCTCCAGCGGCCGGTCGACGTCGAGGAAATCGATGTCGCTGCGCGGCACCATGAGCGAGGTGATCTGGCGGTCGTCCAGCCGGAACACGTTGCGCACCATCTCGTGTTCCTGCTGCTCGATCACGCCCGCGCTCGATCCCTCGGCCAGCATGGCCTGGATGTCTTCTTCCGTCACCGCCGAGGCCCCCTGATTGCGCACGCCGAACAGGCGCAACAGCAGTTCGGTCGAGAAGGTGAGCAGCTTCACGAAGGGCCGGGTGAGCACGGCCAGCCACAGCATGGGGCGGGCCACCAGCCGGGCGATGGGCTCGGGGTTGATCTGCCCCAGCCGCTTGGGCAGCAGTTCGCCGATCACGATGGACAGGTAGGTGATGACGATCACCACAGCCACGGTGGCCAGCACCTCGCTCGCTTCCTTCTCGACGCTCCACTGGGCCTGCATCCACAGCGCGAAGGGCCCGGCCAGCACGGCCTCGCCGACGATGCCGTTCAGGATGCCGATCGAGGTGATGCCGATCTGGATGGTGGACAGGAAGCGGGTGGGGTTCTCTCCCAGTTCCAGCGCCGAGGCTGCGGCGCGGTCACCGTCTTCGACCATGCGCTGCAGGCGGGTGCGGCGGGCGGTGACGAGGGCAATCTCCGACATTGCGAAGACGCCATTGAGGACGATCAGGCCCAGGAGGAGGGCGATTTCCATGGAAAAGCGCGGCCAGGTTCGCGCGGGAGTTGAACACGCAAAACGGCACCGGACGCGGCCCGACGGCAGCCTCCGATGCGTGTGGAAAGCAGGGTGCGACGCGTCACGGCGGTTGCCGTGCGCTGAAGGTGGGGGGAAGCGTCAAGCGGCGGCCAGGGCGGCCGGCCGCGTGGCCAAGCACTGGAGCGGGTACGTGCCGTACGCGAAGGCTCAGGCTCGGGGTCGTTGTGGCACATCCAGCCAGTATATGGCCAGCAATGCAGATTGCCGGCGCCAGGCCGCAGGACGCGGTCAGAGGTCCAGCAGCAGCCGCGGCGACTTCGCGCGGGAACAGCAGGGCGTGAACTGGTCGCCTGCAGCCTGCTCCTCGGGGGTGAGATAGACGTCGCGGTGATCGATCTCGCCTTCGAGCACGCGCGTGAGGCAGGTGCCGCACACGCCCTGTTCGCACGAGACCATCACGTCCACGCCGCAGGCTGCGAGGGCCTTCACGACGCTCTGGTCGGCGGCCACCGGCACCACGCGGCCGGAGCTGGCCAGCACCACCTCGAAGGCGCGGTCGCCTTCGGTGGACACCGGCTCGGCCGAGAAGAACTCGTAGTGCAGCCGCGATTCGGGCCAGCCGCGCGCACGCGCCGCGCCCAGCACGGCGTCCATGAAGCCCTTGGGGCCGCACACGTAGAGGTGGGTGTGGGCGTCGGCCCCTGCCAGCACCGCGTGGAGCTGGAACTGCTGTTCGGGTGGACCATCGTCATGATGGAACTGCACCTGCGCGGCGAAGGCCGAGGCCTCGATGCGCGAGGCGAAGGCCGTGCGCGCGCGCGAACGGGTGCAGTAGTGCATGTGGAACACGCCCCCGGTGGCGGCCAGGCGCTCGGCCATGCACAGGATGGGCGTGACGCCGATGCCGCCGGCCAGCAGCAGGTGGCGTTTCGCGTCATGTGCGAGCGCAAAGTGGTTGCGTGGCGGGCTGATGGTGAGCTCGTCCCCTTCGGCCACCTGCTCGTGCATGGCGCGCGAGCCGCCGCGGGTGGCCGGGTCCTTCAGCACCCCGATCAGGTAGCGATGCGTTTCGGCCGCGTCGTTGCACAGCGAGTACTGGCGCACCAGGCCATCGGGCAGGTGCACGTCGATGTGCGAGCCGGCCGAAAACGCCGGCAGCGGGCGGCCGCCGGCTGACACCAGTTCGAAGCTGCAGATGCCTTCGGCCTCGACGGCCTTGCGCGCGACCTTGACGCGCAGCGACGCGGGAGCGGTGCTCATCGCGTGCTCACGCGGCCGCCGCCACCGACTCGCCGCGTTCTGCGGCAATCAGGCGATCGAGGATGCGGCGCGCCTGCACGCCGCCGGCGTCGGTGTTCAGGCCCAGCAGCTTGCGCCCGGGGTGGCGCGAGAGGTTGGCCTGCTGGCCTTCCAGCATGGCCAGGTCTTCCGAGAAGATCTTGCCCTGGCCTTCGCGGATCTTGGCGGTGAGCGCCTCGTCATGCGGCTGGAAGTTGCGTGCCATGCCCCAGAAGTACCAGATCGAGGTCTCGGTCTCGGGCGTGATGAAGTCCACCACGATGCTGGAGGCCTTGTCCTTGGGGTCGGCGTGGTAGCCGCCGCGACCCGCCAGGGCCACGCCCACCTCGATCATCACGTGGCTGGGCGGGTTGAAGTGGCAGATCTGCCAGCGGTCCACCGGCTGGTCGTCGGGCAGGCCGTTGCCGCGCAGCGCCATCTGCCAGAAGGGCGGGGCCATGATGCCTTCCATGTGGCGGCTGGTGATGACGTGCTCGCCCTCCACCTTGGTGACAGGGGCCGCCTCGTCGATCTCCTTCTGGCCGATGCTGCTGGCATGCACGTAGGTCTCGTGCGTGAGGTCCATCAGGTTGTCGATCATGAGCCGGTAGTCGCAGCGGATGTGGTACAGGCCGCCGCCATAGGCCCAGTCGGGGTGGTGGGCCCAGTGCAGCTCGGGGATCAGCGCGGCATCGGCCTGGGCCGCGTCGCCTGGCCACACCCAGATGAAGCCATGGCGCTCCACCACCGGGTAGGCACGGATGGCCGGGAAGCCGCGCACGCGCTGGTTGGGCATGGCAATGGTCTTGCCGTCGCAGCCCATCTCCAGGCCGTGGTAGCCGCACACCAGCTTGCCTTCGCACACGCGGCCCAGCGACAGCGGCGCGCCGCGATGCGGGCAGAAGTCTTCCAGCGCGGCCACGCCCCCGGCGGCGCGGTAGATCACCAGCGCTTCGCCCGCGATGGTGCGGCCCAGCGGCTTGTCGGCAATCTCATCCGGGGTGCAGGCGACGTACCAGGTGTTTTTCGGGAACATGGGGCGACCTCGCAGGCTGGGGAGGGGCAGTCATTCAGTATGCTGAATGTGGCGCCAGTTTACCGTGATCCGACGGCTCCCCGGGGCGTTGAAGGACTAGGGTTGACCCGAGCTCGTGGGGTCGTCGAGGTGGACGAACTTGCGCAGCAGGCGCATGAACTCGGCCTGTTCGGCCGGGGCGAGCCGTCCCATCAGCCGTTGCTGCATCCGGTGCATCTTGGGCGTGAGCTCGGCCAGCAGCGCCTCGCCGGCCTGCGTGAGCACCAGGCGGCGCTGGCGGCGCGGCAGCAGTTCGCGCACGATCCAGCCCTTGGCTTCCAGCCGGGCGGCGATGTCGGCGGTGGTGGAGGTGTCCAGGGCCACCATCTGGGCCGCGGTGACCTGGTCGATGCCCGGATGCTCGTGCAGCATGCGCAGCACCGCGTACTGCACGGGCGTCACGTCGCGCCCCAGGGCCTCGTGGAAATGGGCCACGGCGATCTGGTGGGCCCGGCGGATCAGGTGGCCGGGTTGGTCGTAGAGCTGGATGGACAGCGGATCCGACGGGTGCTGGGGCATGTGTCAGGCGTTCGCGGGGTCCAGGCGGGCGGGCCCTGTGGGTTGGGCGCGCACCAGCCTGCCCTTGCCGGCCTGCTTGCCGGCGTACATGGCGGCATCGGCCGCGCGCAGCAGGTTGCTGCCCTCGGCCCCGTCCAGCGGGGCCAGGGCGTAGCCGATGGTCAGGCCCACGTGGCAGTGCAGGCCCGGCAGGTCGAAGGGGGCCTGGAACGAGGCCAGCAGGTGCTCGCCGATGGTCAGGGCCTGCAGTTCGTTGCGCAGCCCGCTGGCCAGCACGATGAACTCGTCACCGCCCAGGCGCCCGACCACGTCGCTGGAGCGCATGCACTCCCGCAGGCGCCGGGCCACGGCGATGAGCAGTTTGTCGCCGACCTCATGGCCGTGCTGGTCGTTGATGGGCTTGAAGCCGTCCAGGTCAATGAGGTAGACCGCCACGAGCTGGTCGCTTCGGCAGTGAGGGAGGGTCGCGCCCAGCGTCGTATCGATACCTCGGCGGTTGGCGAGCCCCGTCAGGGGATCGGTGTAGGCCAGCGAGCGCAGGGTGTCGCGCTCGTGAGCCATGTTCAGGGCGGCGCTGTGCACGGCCTTCAGGCGCAGGCCCAGCACGCGCATGAAGAGCAGCATGTCCAGCGTGGCGCCGAACTGGAAGGAGTGCAGGGTCCAGAAGTTGACCGGGAGCCGGCCGTTGATCACCAGGATGACGATGGCGGTCGCGACGAAGTACACCGTCCAGGCGAGCAGGAAAGTGAAACCGATCGGGTCGCCCTGGCGCGTGCGCCGGATCGCGCCGCGCATGCCCATCAGCGCGGGTACCAGGCCCAGCACGCTGACCACCCCGCTGATCGTGCGAGTGTCCACCAGGCCAAGTGCATAAACGATGGCCACGCCGGCCGTGAACCAGGCCCCCGCATGCATGGCCTGCACGAAGCGCCGCGAGGTGTCAGGCCCGGACAGCGCCTCGGCGATGAACAGGAAGGACCCCGTGGTGGCCATCAACGCGGCCAGCCCGCCGGCGCGCACCTCCAGCCACTGGCCGCCCGGCCAGAGGTACTGTGCCCCGACACCAAAGAAGTACACCGAGAACATCAGGCTGCCGAAAGTCATCAGCGAGTACTTCAGGAACAGCGTCTCGCGCGTGGCTGCCCACTGGGCCAGGCTGTAGATGATCAGGCACAGGCCCAGGCCTGCCAGCAGGCCTTGCAGCATCTGCTCGTTCTGCTCGCGCTCGCTGAAGGCGGCCGGCCGGTTGAGGGTGATGGGCAGGATCAGCGCGCCGCTGGTCTGCACCCGCACAAGCAGTTCCTGTTCGGCGCCCGGTACCAGCGGCAGGACGGCCGCATGCCCCCGCGTGCGCAGCGGCCGATCGGCCACGGACAGTCGGTTGCCCAGCGCCCAGTGCTGAAGGACTTGGCCGTCGCGCAGCAGGTAGACATCGACCGAACGCAGCGGAGGGTGATCGATGTCCAGCACCCAGTTGCCAGCGGCTTCCGGGGCGACCGACAGCGGCACCCGCAACCAGACGCCTTCAGGGCGTACCCCCAGCGTGGCGTGGCCTGAGGGCGGCGCGCCGAACGCCTGCCGCTGCCGCACGGCCTCGTCCACTCGCCACGGCGTACCCTCTTCGACGCTCACGCTGACGGATGGCCAGACGGCGAGCATCTCCTCGCGTCCGTCGACCACCAGCGGCGCCGCTGTGGCCGGGCCCAACAGGCACCACCAGAGCAGCAGCCCAAGCGCCCGCGCGGCCCAGGGGCGCGCCCGGCGCGACGCGCCGGCGTGGTTAGGACTGCAAAGCGGCAAGGAAGGCATGGGCCAGCGCGGTGAGGAGTCAGTCGGGCATTATCCAAGTGCCCTGGGCGGCTGTGCAGGCTTGCGGGCTCACGCCGGGTCCGGCGACACGGGCGATGCCGACCACGATCCGCGGGTCGTGAGCCTGTTCTCCAACGCCTGGGCCCATCCGGGGGCGTGTGCGTCTTCACTCCAGTGATGCGCGGTTGTGTGGATTTGTAACAACAAGTGGTCGGGCAGCCTCAGCGGCCGGGTCTGGTCCATCAGCAGGCCGGTGATGGTGTGATAGCCCAGGATGCGGCAGAAGAGCCGCGACAGTGAAAAGCCGGGCCACAGCCAGCGTGCGAGGCCGTCGATCAGCCGGGTCAGGCCCAGGCCCGTCCAGAAGATCAGGCGCGGGGCCCAGGCGGTGCGTCCGTCCAGGCCCAGCCGCTTCGCCACGTCGCGGCCGCAGAGATGGCGTGTGAGCAGCGTGGGCACGTCGCGCAGCGCTCGCAGCGGCAGGGTGTCGGTCATCGCGCCCATCAGGGCACGGGCCAGCGCCGGGCGGGGGTCTTCGCTGTGCCGCGGCGCTTCACCTCGGGCCTGCAGGGCCTGGAACTGCGCGCTGGCACGGTCCATGTCCTGGGGCATCAGGCCGGGTTCGATGCCCAGCAGTGCGCCCACCACGTTCCAGGTGTGCAGGTAGGCGGCTTCGTCGGCCGGCGGCAGGCCCAGGCGCAGCGTGCGCATGCCCCGCAGGAAGACGTAGTGGAAGGTCAGCAGGGTGTAGGCCAGCTCCTCCTGGTTGCAGGGCAGGCCGGCGCGGTCCACGTCCCAGCCGTGCCGCCACATCGCATGGTGCATGGCGCGGGTGCCAGGGGCCGGAGCGTGATCGAGCCGGGGCCGGTGGCGCTCGGGCGAGGCCAGGGTGGCCTCGGGACTGCCGCGCAGCACCAGATGCCGGATGCTGGCGTGGATGAGCCGCACCTTGAGGATCTGCGCCACACCACCGCCGGCCGGGTCGGTCAGGCCGCCTTCCATCATGGCCGGGAAGATCATCGCCGCGGTCATGCGGATGCGGAAGTCGGTGTGCTGTTCCAGCTGGCCCGCGGCATGCAGCACGGCGGCCAGGTCGGGGCGCACGTAGCACTCCGGCAGGCTGGCGCAGAACAGCAGCAGGCACGACAGCGGGCCCTGGCCCGTGAAGAGGGCTTCGGCGCGGTCGATGCGGCGGGCATCGGCCCACTCGGGCAGTCGTGCCGCCTGGTCGAGGTACTCGCGCACCGCCCGTCCGGCACCGCCGGGCAGCGCCTGCGGGTCGGGCTGCCAGGTGGCAAGGTCACCATTGCGTTGCCAGGCCTCGATCTGCCGGCTCAGCGTGTCCAGCCCTTCCCAGGGGCGGGCCTCGCTGCCCAGCGCTTTCAGCACGCGGGTGATGGTGTTGTCGGCCAGGGGGTCGGCCCGCCAGCGCGGGTCGTGGGTGGGCAGCGGCTGCGTCATGCGCGGCCCCCTGCCACCGGCTGCCACAGCCGCCAGCCGGCCACCGCGGCCAGCAGCGGGATGCCCATCGCGAACACGGCGATGCTGCGGATCTCGACGGGGTTGCCGAGGGCCACCTGGAAGACCAGGGCGCTGGCATACAGCAGCAGCGGCAGCGCCGCATGCCGGTGCGTGTAGGCCACCGACGGCGCCGGGACCCCGCTGCGCGCCAGCCAGCGGAAGCCGCCGATGATCACGCATGACACGAAGACCCAGCCGAAGAAGCCCTGGACGGTCTCTCCGAACCAGGCCCCGTCGGTCTTCACCATGATCCAGGCCTTGAGCGTGAAGACGAGGTAGGGGTCGGCGCCCAGGTCGAAGGCCGTGAGGATGAGCGCGGCCAGAAAGGTCACGAGGGCCGCGTCGGTGAAGCTCTCGCGGCCATGGGCCGGCGTGCGCCAGACGATGAAGTTGCTCAGCACGTAGGCCGTGTAGCCCAGCGTGAACCACATCATCGGAATGACCACGGGCACAGCGCCCAGGCGCGGGCCCAGCACCTCGGTGTAGTGGTAGGCGCCGAAGATCCAGCCCATCGTGGCGCCGAGCTGTTCGGCCACCCAGCCCACGACGAGGGCCAGCAGCACAAAGCGGCCGGCCAGGCGCGGCCCCAGCAACTGCGTGGCATTGGCCCAGCAGAAGCCGAACATCAGCACCGAACTGGCCACCAGGGCGAAGGTGGTGGGGCTGTGGGTGCGGGCGGCCTGGGCCACCAGGGCGCCGGCGAGCAGGAGGGCCCCGAGCAGGGGCAGGCGGGCGAGCAAGGCGTGCATGGCGGACTCGTTGGACGGGTGTCGAGGAAGCATCGCGACCCCGACAACCGGCCGCGGCATGGACCGCGCGTATTGTCCATACGACAACCCGGCGGGCAAGCCGGGTCGGCCCTTGCTGGACGGTCAGCGCACAAGCTCCCCCGCCAGAGGTGGGCCGGATGCCAATTCGTGCACGGCGCGGGCGTGGGTCGCCACGTCGGCCGAGGCGCGGGTCAGCGGTGCACGCACGGTGGCGCTGCCAAAGCCCCGCGTGGCCAGCACCGCCTTGAGCGGCGCCGGATTGGGTTCGGCGAACAGTGCCGCCACCAGGGGCGCCAGATGATGGTGCCAAGCGCGGGCCTCGGCCAGGCGGCCCGCCTTCACGGCCTCCACCATCGTCACGAAGTGGCGCGGCTGCAGGTGAGCGCTCGCCGTGATCGCGCCCGCACCGCCCTGGCACAGGGTCGTGAACACCTGGGCATCCTCGCCGGCCAGCACCGCCAGCCGCCCGTCGGCGATCAGCGCCTGGGTCTTGCGCGCATCGCCGCCGCAGTCCTTGAGGGCCACGACGCCGGGGATCGCCGCGAGCGCGCGCAACGTCTCCAGAGAGAGCGTCACGCCGGTGCGGTAGGGAATGTCGTAGACGACGATCGGCAGCGGGGCTGCGGCCGCAGCCACCCGCTCGTAGAAGTCGATCACGCCTCGCGCCGTGGGGCGCACGTAGTGTGGCGGGGGCACCAGGAAGCCAACGATGTCGAAGGCCGACCAGCGCCGGCATTGCCCCGCCACCTCGTCCGGCGTGATGCCACCCACCCCCATCACCACCGGTCGGCCGCTGGCGTGCTCGAGCACGGTGCGCAGCACCTGCTCGCTTTCCGCATCGCTCAGCGCTGCGGCCTCGCCGGTGGTGCCGCACACCACGAAGCCGTGCACGCCGGCCTGCACCAGATGGCGCACCAGCCGCTGCAATGCGGCCAGGTCCACCGCACCCTGCTCATCGAACGGGGTCACCAGCGGGATCCACAGTCCGTCAAAACTTCGCATGAACACACTCCTTCATCAGACAAACCGACCGAGGAAGTCCGTCGAGGCGAGGAAGGCGAAGCTGCGGAGGGGCGTGGCGGCCGGGGGGCCGATGCCGGTGGCGGCGGGTGCCGTCGCTCGTCTGCGAACGGCACAGCCGCTCCGGTCAGACGAGCTGCTGTTTTTTCTGTTTGCGCGCGGCCAGGAGCACCGGCACGACGGCCGGGTGAACTCGATGGCAGAAGGTGTTCGCGCGCATCGTTTTAGTGTATTCGACCTGTGCCGAGCGCGTCGAAGGTCCAGCGCGCAGACGGCTTCCAACGGCCGCTGCGGTTATCGATGAGGGCCAGGCTGCTGCACAGAAGATCCGGAGAACCGTGGTGGTGAAGTCGGTGCGCCAGCACCGTTTCGATGGCATCCAGCGCCTCGCTGCCGCGTGCGATGGTCAAGTGCGGGCAAATCGTGTCGTGCAGGCCTTCATACGGGGGATGCTCCGGAAAGCGCCGCGCGATGCATTGGGTGAGGCGGATGAACGGATCGGCCGGGTCGGGTGCCAGGTACAGGGTGTCTGGGAACCGCCCGATGCGCGAGAGCCGGAAGCTGAAAGCCGGCACGTCGCGCAGTACGCACCGAAGCCCGTCGAGCACGGCATCGTTGATGTCTTCTGGCGGCACGAAGGGATAGAGCACAGTAATGTGCGGCGGCACGCCTTCGGCGGCGCTCGGGTCGTGGCGCTCGCGCAGGTCTCCAACAAGAGTCTGCACTTCAGGCACCAGGACCACGAGCGCGGATTGCGCCACGATGCGCTCAGGCCACCCGCCGCGCGTCGGCAGGCTCGACGGCCAGCGTGTCGATCACCGCCGGGTGGCGTTCGGCCAGCCGGTTCACCCCGCAGATCACGGCCTGGATGGAGGCGGTGACGATGTTGGTGTCCTGCCCCACGCCGAAGCGGGCGCCGGCGATGTCGGGATGGGCCAGTTCCACAAAGGCGATGGCGCGGGCGTCGGAGCCGGAGCCAATGGCGCGCTCCTCGTAGCTGTCCAGGCGCAGCGGCAGGCCCAGGGCGTGCACGGCCGCGTCGAGCGGGCCGTTGCCCAGGCCTTCGCGGCGCACGCGGCGGCCGTTCACGTCGAGGTCGAGCTGCACGCGCACGCGCGCGCCGTCCTCCACGCTGTGATGGGCCACGAGCTTCACCGGGGTGGCGCGCTGCAGGTACTCCTGCTGGAACAGGTCCCAGAGCTGTGCGGCGGTGAGCTCACCGCCCGTCTCGTCGGCCACCTGCTGCACCACGGCGCTGAACTCCACCTGGGCGCGGCGCGGCATCACCAGGCCGTGGGCGGTTTCCAGCAGGAAGGCGATGCCGCCCTTGCCCGACTGGCTGTTCACGCGCACGACCGAGTCGTAGCTGCGGCCCACGTCGGCCGGGTCGATGGGCAGGTAGGGCACTTCCCAGATCGCATCCGCTTGCTGCGCGGCGAAGCCTTTCTTGATGGCGTCCTGGTGCGAGCCCGAGAAGGCGGTGAAGACCAGGTCGCCCACATAGGGGTGACGCGGGTGGATGGGCAGCTGGGTGCAGTCCTCCACGGTGCGGGCGACTTCGTTGATCTGCGAGAAGTCGAGCCCCGGGTGCACGCCCTGGCTGTAGAGGTTGAGTGCGAGCGTGACGAGGTCGACGTTGCCGGTGCGTTCGCCGTTGCCGAAGAGACAGCCCTCGACGCGGTCGGCGCCGGCCATCACCGCCAGTTCAGCGGCGGCCACGGCGGTGCCGCGGTCGTTGTGCGGGTGCACGCTCAGCACGAGGCTGTCGCGGCGCTTCAGGTGCCGGTGCATCCACTCGATCTGGTCGGCGTAGATATTGGGCGTGCTCATCTCCACCGTGGCCGGCAGGTTGACGATGGCCTTGTGCTGCGGCGTGGGCTGCCACACGTCCATCACGGCATCGACTACGTCCTTGGCCACCTCCAGCTCGGTGCCGCTGAACACCTCGGGGCTGTACTGGAAGGTCCATTGCGTCTCGGGCTGGCGCGCGGCGTACTGCTTCACGAGTGTGGCGTTGTGCACGGCCAGTTCGCGCACTTCGACCGGGCTCATGTGGAAGACGATGCGGCGGAAGGCCGGCGCGGTGGCGTTGTACAGGTGCACGATGGCGCGAGGCGCGCCGCGCAGCGACTCGAAGGTGCGTGCGATCAGGTCTTCACGGGCCTGGGTCAGCACCTCGATGGTCACGTCCTCGGGGATGAGGTCCTCCTCGATGAGCTGGCGCACGAAGTCGAAGTCGGTCTGGGAAGCCGAGGGGAAGCCCACCTCGATCTCCTTGAAGCCGATGCGCACCAGCAGCTGGAAGAGCCGCAGCTTGGTGGGGCCGTCCATGGGCTCGAACAGGGCCTGGTTGCCGTCGCGCAGGTCGGTGCTCATCCAGACGGGCGGCTTCGTGATGACCCGGTTCGGCCAGGTGCGGTCGGGCAGGTTCACCGGGGCGAAGGGGCGGTACTTGCGTTCAGGGTGCTGGAGCATGGTGGGCCTCGGATGGCAGAAAGATCGACGGAAAACAAAAAAGGCCAGCTGGGAAGCTGGCCTTTGTGTGGGAGGAACCGGGATGTTCAGCGACGCGGGGTGTCCTTGATGCGGACTCGACGCGGCTTGAGGGACCGGGCACGACCCATACCAGCCAGCACGGTGGCGGCTAGTAGCGCTAGAAGCAGCAGGGAAGTCGTGGCGGTGAACATATGAGCCCAGTGTTGGCGATTCGGGGGCCCGCTGTCAACGCAGGGCCGCAAAGGCCCCGCGCTGCAGTGGGCAAAATCTCACGCCAGGTCGAAGCGGTCGAGGTTCATCACCTTGGTCCAGGCGGCCACGAAGTCGCGAACGAACTTCTCCTTGCCGTCGGCCTGGGCGTAGACCTCGGCCAGCGCGCGCAGCACCGAGTTGGAGCCGAACACCAGGTCCGCCCGGGTGCCGGTCCACTTCACGGCGCCGGTCTTGCGGTCACGGCCCTCGAAGTTGTCACCGGCCGGCTTCCACTCCACCGCCATGTCGAGCAGGTTGACGAAGAAGTCGTTCGTGAGCTGGCCCGGCCTGGTGGTGAACACGCCATGCTTGCTGCCGTCGTAGTTGGCCCCGAGCACGCGCAGGCCACCGACCAGGGCGGTCATCTCGGGCGCGGTCAGCGTGAGCAACTGCGCCTTGTCCACCAGCAGGTGCTCGGCGGGCACGCCCGACTTGGCCATGCTGGCGTTGACGTAGTTGCGGAAGCCGTCGGCAAAGGGTTCCAGGTGCTTGAAGGAGTCGGCGTCCGTCTGCTCGGCCGACGCATCGACCCGGCCCGGCGCGAACGGCACTTCGACGCTCATGCCGGCGGCCTTGGCCGCCATCTCGATGCCCACACCGCCGGCCAGCACGATCACGTCGGCCAGCGACAGCTTGCCCGAGGCCTTCTGCAGGGCTTCCAGCTTGGGCAGCACCTTCACGGCGATCTGGTTCACCACCCAGTCGTTCTGCGGGGCCAGGCGGATGCGCGCCCCGTTGGCGCCGCCACGCTTGTCGCCGCCGCGGAAGGTGGAGGCCGAGGCCCAGGCCGTGGTCACCAGCTCCGACACCGAAATGCCGGACGCCGCGATCTTCGCCTTCATGTCGGCGATGTCGGCCGCGGTGGGCTTGTGCACCGGCGCGGGCAGAGGGTCCTGCCAGATCAGGTCTTCCTTCGGCACCTCGGGGCCCAGGTAGCGGGCCTTCGGGCCCATGTCGCGGTGGGTCAGCTTGAACCAGGCGCGCGCATAGGCTTCGGCAAAGGCCTGCGGGTCGTTCAGGAACTTGCGCGAGATCTTCTCGTAGGCCGGGTCGAAGCGCAGCGACAGGTCGGTCGTGAGCATGGTCGGCTTGCGCTTGGGCGAATCCGGCGTGGGACCGGGGATGATGTCGTCCGCGCCCTTGGCCACCCACTGGATGGCGCCGGCCGGCGACTTGGTCTTCTCCCACTCGTACTTGAACAGGATCTCGAAGTAGTCGTTGCTCCAGCGCGCAGGCGTGGTGGTCCAGGTCACTTCCAGGCCGGAGGTGATGGCGTCCTTGCCCTTGCCGCTGCCGAACTTGTTGGCCCAGCCGAAGCCCTGGGCTTCCAGCGGGGCGGCTTCCGGGTCGGCGCCCACGTTGTCGGCCGGGCCGGCGCCGTGGGTCTTGCCCAGCGTGTGCCCACCGGCGATCAGCGCCACGGTCTCTTCATCGTCCATCGCCATGCGCGCGAAGGTCTCGCGGATGTCGTGCGCGGCGGCGATCGGGTCGCCGCTGGCATTGGGGCCTTCGGGGTTCACGTAGATCAGGCCCATCTGCACGGCCGCCAGCGGGTTCTCCAGGTCGCGCTTGCCGCTGTAGCGCTTGTCGTCACCCAGCCAGGTGGTTTCGCGGCCCCAGTAGACATCGTTGTCCGGTTCCCAGACGTCCTCGCGGCCGCCGGCGAAGCCGAAGGTACGGAAGCCGGCGTGCTCCAGCGCCACGTTGCCGGCCAGGATCATCAGGTCGGCCCAGGAGATCTTCTGGCCGTACTTCTGCTTGATGGGCCACAGCAGGCGGCGGGCCTTGTCGAGGTTGCCGTTGTCGGGCCAGGAATTGAGCGGCGCAAAGCGCTGCTGGCCGCGCCCCGCGCCGCCGCGGCCGTCGCCCTGGCGGTAGGTGCCGGCGCTGTGCCAGGCCATGCGGATCATCAGGCCGGCGTAGCTGCCGAAGTCGGCAGGCCACCACTCCTGCGAATCGGTCATCAGCTTCTTGAGATCGGCCTTGAGCGCCGCGTAGTCGAGCTTCTTGAACTCCTCGCGGTAGTTGAAGCCCTTGCCCAGCGGGTTGGACTTCTCGGAATGCTGGTTCAGGAGATCCAGGCGCAGCTGGTTGGGCCACCAGTGCTGGTTCGTCGTGCCGCTGCCGGCGGCACCATGGAACGGGCATTTGCTTTCAGTCGTCATGCGTTCTCTCCTTGGGTGGGGGTGGGAGACGGGCGGCCCGGGCCGGTGCCGGCGGGCCGCGCGATATGTCCGTCAGACCGTCAGACAGCTTCCGCCAGGGCGGCCAGGACTTCAAGGATGGCGTCGAACATGGCGGTCTCCTTTCTGATGGCTATCGGCTTTGTTGCATCAATAAACTACAACAATAAAAGGATAGGCGCCAAGCGAGCTTAGAGGAAATCAATCTTCCTCATGTGGAAAATAGCGTGAAGCTATTCTCAGGCGCCTGGCGTCACACCGAACAGCCGCACGGCCAGCGAAAAGCTGAGGAAGGCCAGGGCCGTGGACCACAGGATGATGCGGGCGATGCGGCCGTTGTCGGCGTGAAACCGCTCGGCCAGCAGGGAGACGTTGCTGGCCGAGGGCAAGGCCGCGGCCAGCACCAGGGCGGTGAGGGCAAAGGTGTCGAGCGGCAGCCCCAGGCGCAGCGCCACCAGGCCGGCGGCCAGCACCAGCAGCGGGTGCACCACCAGCTTGATGAAGACGATGGGCGCGTAGTCGGACACCGGCGTGGGCCGGCTCAGGGCCTTCTGCGAACGCCACAGCACCGCGCCGATGGTGAACAGCGCCACGGGCGACGCGGCGTTGCCCAGCATGCCGATCATGCGGTCCACCGGGCCGGGCAGGCTGATCTGGGTCAGTGACACCGCCGCGCCCGCGGCGATCGACCAGGGCAGCGGGTTGCTCAGGGCGCCGCGCAGGGCCTTGCCCAGGCTTTCGCGCCAGTGGCCGCCGCCACTCTGGGCCAGGGCCAGGCAGATCGAGCTGGTGACGAAAAGGTCGGCCAGGATGGTGACGATGACGGGGCCGGCCGCACGCTCGCCCATCAGCGCCACGATCAGCGGCACGCCCATGAAGCCGGTGTTCGGGAAGGCCGCCACCAGGGCGCCGAAGGCCGAGTCCTTGAGGTTCACGCCGCTGGCCAGCGACTGGGCCACGGTGACGAAGACGATGAGCAGCGCGCAGGCGATGTACAGGCCCAGCCACACCGGGTTGACCAGCTCGGCAAAGGGGGTGCTCGCGCCAAAGCGGAACAGCATGCACGGCAGCGCAAAGAAGAGCACGAAGATGTTCAGCCCGGGGATCGCCGCCTCGGGCAGCACGCCCCGGCGCGCGGCGAGGTAGCCGCACAGCACCAGGGCGAAGAAGGGGAAGGTGACTTCGAAGATCGCTTGCATGCGGCGCGCAGTATCGCAAGCCGGCGCGGGGTCTGCCTGACGCCCGCCTGAAAAAGTCCGGCCGGTATCATGGCGCCCCGTGTCGTCTGCCCCGCCCTCCCTCAATCCCGCCCAGCTCGAAGCCGTCCACCACCTGCAGGGGCCTTGCCTCGTGCTGGCCGGGGCCGGCTCGGGCAAGACGCGGGTGATCACCCACAAGATCGCGCGGCTGCTGCAGGCCGGCTACGCGCCGGGCCAGATCGCGGCCATCACCTTCACCAACAAGGCGGCCGAGGAGATGCGCGAGCGCGCCCGTGGCCTGGTGGGCGCCAAGGCGGCGCAGCATCTGGTGATCAGCACCTTCCACAGCCTGGGCGTGCGCCTGCTGCGCACCGACGGCCCGCGCCTGGGACTGAAGGAGAAGTTCTCCATCCTCGACAGCGACGACGTGCTGTCCATCCTGCGCGATGCCGGCGGCACCACCGACGCGGCCACGGCGCGGCGCTGGCAGTGGACCATCAGCCTGTGGAAGAACCAGGGGCTCGACGGCGACGGCGCTGCCCAGGTGGCCAAGGACGAGAACGAGCGCGTGGCCGCGCGCGTGATGAAGCTTTATGAAGAACGCCTCGTGGCCTACCAGGCGGTGGACTTCGACGACCTGATCAGCCTGCCGCTCAAGCTGCTGCAACGCGACGCCGAGGCCCGCGCCAAGTGGCAGGACACCCTGCGCTACGTGCTGGTGGACGAATACCAGGACACCAACGCCGTGCAGTACGAACTGCTCAAGGCCCTGGTGGGCGAGCGCGGCATGTTCACCGCGGTGGGCGACGACGACCAGTCGATCTACGGCTGGCGCGGCGCCACCATCGAGAACCTCAAGCGCCTGCCGCAGGACTACCCGCAGCTCAAGGTGATCCCGCTGGAGCAGAACTACCGCTCCACGGGCGCCATCCTGCGCGCGGCCAACCACGTGATCGCGGCCAACCCCAAGATTTTCGAGAAGAAGCTCTGGAGCGAGTTCGGCGAGGGCGAGCCGGTGCGCGTGCTGGAGTGCGACAACGAGGAGCACGAGGCCGAGCGCGCGGTGGCGCGCATCCAGGGCCTGCGTGCGCAGGGCGGCGAGGTCCAGTGGAGCGACTTCGCCATCCTCTACCGCGCCAACCACCAGGCGCGCGTGCTGGAGCAGGCGCTGCGCCGCGCGAGCATCCCCTACAAGGTGTCGGGCGGGCAGAGCTTCTTCGACCGCGCCGAGATCAAGGACCTGTGCGCCTGGCTGCGCCTGCTGGTGAACAACGACGACGACCCGGCCTTCCTGCGCGCGGTGACCACGCCCAAGCGTGGCATCGGCCACCAGACGCTGGCGCAGCTGGGCGAGTTCTCCGGCAAGTGGCGCGTGAGCCTGTTCGAGGCGCTGTTTGCCGATTCGCTGTCCAGCGCGGTGAGCTCGCGCGCGATCGGGGCGCTGCACGAGTTCGGCCGCTACGTGAACGACCTGGAGCACCGCTTCCGCCACACCACCGGCGCCGAGGCGGCCAAGCCGGCGCTGATGGAGTGGCTCAAGGACATCGGCTACGAGCAGCACCTGTACGACGGCGAAGACAACGAGAAGCTGGCCGCCAGCCGCTGGCAGAACGTGCTCGACTTCATCGACTGGATCGCGCGGCGCTGTGGCGGTGAACTGCAGACCGAGGGTGGGGCGACCACCGAAACCGAACGCCAGAGCGTGCTCGACGTGGCGCAGACCATCTCGGCCATCCTGAGCCTGGCCGAGCGTGGCGGCGACACCAACGTGGTGACGCTGTCCACGCTGCACGCCTCCAAGGGCCTGGAGTGGCCGCACGTGGTGCTGGCCGGCATCAACGAAGGCCTGCTGCCCTTCAAGAGCGAAGACGAGGACATGACGCCGCAGCGCCTGGAAGAGGAGCGCCGGCTGATGTACGTGGGCATCACGCGCGCGCGCACCACGCTGGTGGTGAGCACCCTCAAGCGCCGCAAGAAGGGCCGCGAGTTCGTGGCCGGCATCCCCAGCCGCTTCATCGGCGAGATGAAGCTGGACGAGAAGACCATGAAGGAAGACCCGCGCGAGAAGCTCAAGGCCCTGCGGGCGGAGTTTGCGAAGCGGGCGGCCGAGCGGGGCACCCAGCAGATCTGAGCCTGCTTGGGTTGTGGTTCGAGGAGAGGAAAGCGCTCAGCCGAAGAAGCAGCAGTAGTCGTCGCGATCGATGACATCCAGCGCTTCGCTCAGATGCCGTGTGGTGGCCTGTGGCTCATAGCTGTGCCACTTCAAACTCGCGCGCATCCAGTACAGCTTCCAGTAGGACCCTGAACGCACATAGGTGATCCTGGCGAACGGACGCTCGTGCATCGTGCCGGGGTCGCGCCAGTCGGGGCGGATCTCGACGATCTCGATGTTCTGCTTGTCAATGCGATAGCCAACATCGAGCTCGTTCCGGATGCTGGGTGGCGGGCGCCGCCTGGCCAGGAAGGCGTTCAGATCGCGTTCGCAGCGCTTGAGTTCGAGTTCTGAGAATGCCATGGCCTGATGTGGTTGTTGGAATGCGGGGTCAGCATGCGTTGCGCTTCATCTGTACAATATCCTGTACAAAGGAGTTCGCATGGATGCCATCACCTATTCTGCCGCTCGCGCCCACTTGGCCAGCACGATGGACCGGGTGTGCAACGACCACGAACCTGTGATCATCACCCGCAGCGGGCAGCAGTCGGTGGTGATGCTGTCGTTGGAGGACTACCAGTCGCTCGAAGAGACGGCCTATCTGTTGCGCAGCCCGGCCAATGCGCGGCGGCTGTTGAATGCGGTGATGGAGTTGTCATCCGGGGGTGGCCAGGAACGCGGGCTGGTCGAGTGAAGCTGGTCTTTGCCGAGGCCGCCTGGGAGGACTACCTCTACTGGCAAAAGCAGGACCGCCGCATGGTGGAGCGCATCAACAAGCTCATCCGCGAAACCCAGCGTGAGCCTTTCGATGGCCTGGGCAAGCCCGAGCCCTTGAAGCACGCCCTGGCGGGTTTCTGGTCGCGCCGCCTCACCGAGGAGCACCGCATGGTCTACAAGGTGGAGGGTGATGCCTTGCTGGTGGCGCAGTTGCGGTATCACTACTGACCTGACGCAGGGTCCGTCGCCATCGGGCGACTCCCAGTGGCATCTCACGGATGAGCGCCCCACAATCGGCACCCATGACACACACCGCCATCCCCTGGGCCACCGCCTGGCGCTACACCCTGCCGTGGGTGCTGGTGGCCAGTGCCCTGCTGGCCATCTTCAGCGGGCCGAATGCGCTCGATGCCGAGATCTTGCGCTTCGTCTTCAAGCCGCTCACCACCGTCCTGATCATTGCCTATGCCTGGTCGCGCACCGGCGATGTGCCGCGGCGTCGCACCTGGGTGCTGGTGGGGCTGGTGTTCTCGCTGGCTGGCGACATCGCGCTCATGTGGCCGGGCGGCTTCGTGGCCGGGCTGGTGGCCTTCCTGCTGGCCCACCTGGCCTACCTGGTGGCCTTCACGTCCACCACGCGCCTGGCGTCTGTGTGGCAGCCCTGGGTCTTCTATGCCGCGGTGAGCGCGGCGCTGCTGGCCCAGTTGTGGCCGGGCGTGCCCGGGGCGCTGCAGATCCCGGTGGTGGCCTATGTGGTCTGCCTGGCCGCCATGGCGGCGCAGGCGGCCACCTGGTGGCTGCGCGAAGGCACGGCCCCGCTGTCGCGCGAGGCCGGTTACGCGGCACTGGGCGGCTTGCTCTTCATCAGCTCCGACGCCCTGCTGGCGATCAACAAGTTCCTCGATCCGCTGCCGGAGGCGTCGCTGTGGGTGCTGTCCACCTACTGGGCGGCCCAGTGGTGCATCGCGACCTCGCTGAAGCGCAGGCCGTCTTCGAACTGACGCAGCAAGCCGCCGGGGATTCGGCCTGCGCGCAGGTCTCGGCGCGTATCCTTGCGCGAGTGCGATGACGCCGCGCCGTCCGCTTGCGGCCCCTTGCCCATGTCGATGATCCTGTCCCCAGGCGGGCGACTGCTCGCCAGCCTGGTTCTCGCGGCCCTGGTGTGGTCTCTCGGTCCGTCCGAGCCTGCGCTGCGCACCGGCCTGACCCTCTTCACCCTCATCGGCGCGCTGTGGATGACGCAGGCGCTGCATGTCACGGTCACCGCGCTGCTGGTGCCCTTGCTGGCCATCCTGATGGGGGTGCTGGCGCCGCGCGAGGCGCTGGCGCAGTTTGCCAACCCGATCATCTTCCTCTTCCTGGGTGGCTTTGCGCTGGCGGCCGCGCTGGCCCGTCATGGGCTGGATCGCTGGCTGGCGGTGACGGTGCTGCGCTGGGCCGGCGGGCGCCGGGCGGTGGCGGTGCTGCTGCTGTTTGCGCTCACGGCCTTCCTGTCGATGTGGATCAGCAACACCGCCACCGCGGCGATGATGCTGCCGCTGGCGCTCGGGCTGCTCGGCGCGGACGAGGTCCAGGAGGAGGGCGCAGCAACACCCACAGCAGAGAAGATGTTTGTGCTGCTGGGCCTGGCCTACAGCGCCAGCATCGGTGGTATCGGCACCCTGGTGGGCAGCCCGCCCAATGCGATTGCAGCCGCGCAGGCCGACATCAGCTTCGCGCGCTGGATGGCCATCGGCCTGCCCATCGTGGGCCTGCTGCTGCCGCTGATGGGGCTCACGCTCTACCTGATGCTGCGCCCGCGCCTTGCGGGGCGTATCGAGGTGCCCAAGCTGGCGATGGCCTGGACCCGGGAGCGTCTCACGGTGGTGGCGATCTTTGCGCTCACGGTGCTGGGCTGGGTGGCCGGGGCTCCGCTGGCGCGAGCCCTGGGCGTCACCGCCGACTTCGACACGGTGGTGGCGCTGGCCGCCATTGCCGCGCTGTGCATCACGGGCAGCCTGGGCTGGGACGACATCGAGGGCAAGGCTCACTGGGGCGTGCTGCTGCTGTTTGGCGGCGGCCTCACGCTGAGCGCCGTGATGGGCGGCACCGGTGCAAGCCGCTTCCTGGCCGAGCAGCTGGTGCTGTGGGTGCAGGGGGCGTCGGTCTATCTGCTGATCTTCGGTGTGATCGCCTTTGTGGTGCTGCTGACCGAGCTGGTGAGCAACACGGCCAGTGCCGCCCTGCTGGTGCCGCTGTTCCTGGGCGTGGGGGCCGAACTGGGGCTGCCGCCGATCACGCTGTCGGCGGCCATTGCGGTGGCGGCGTCGTGTGCCTTCATGCTGCCCGTGGCCACGCCGCCCAATGCCATCGTCTTCGGCACGGGCCTGGTGCCGCAGAGCGCGATGATGCGCTGCGGCCTGGCGCTGAACCTCGTGTGCATGGTGGTGGTCACCGCGGTGATCGAGACGCTGGCGATGCGCTGACCTGGGCTTCATCGATTTGGACGATGCTTTGCCCGCGTGTGAGAAGTAGGCTGATTCCCGCTTTGACACCCTGGGGAGCGCGCCATGCCGACTCTTTCTCGCACGTTGACTTGGGGGCTGTTGCTGGGGGCTGCCGCTGCGGCTTGGGCACAGCAGCAGCCGACGACCCCGGAGGCCCCGCCTTTCCCCGAGCAGGCTCGCCCCCTCTCGGCCGAGGCCTTGAAGAGCCGTCTGGAGGGCAAGGTCTTCGGGACCGACAACCCGAACGGGTCGACAAGCCGACTGGAGTTCCGGCGCAACGGCTGGGCGTACATGGACGTGAGCACTGGATTTCGAGATTCGGGACGCTGGCGCACGGAAACCGATTCCCTGGTTTGCGTGGCCTGGCGCAGTACGGGCGATGTGTGCTCGCCCGTACGTCAGCACGAGGATCAGCTGTGGATCCGCAGCCGTGCGGGGCACGTGCTGCGTCTGACCGAACGGTAGCTTGAGCGCTCCTTCAGCGGCCCGCATCTCCCCGATGCCGAGCCGCTCGCTCGCTCAAGGCATTCGGGAAGTACAACGCGGTGAGGCTTTTGCTGTGCACCGGCGTGAAGCCGTCCGTGTGGCGGCCGTCGCCGGCGTAGCGGCGCCAGTCGCGCACCCAGTGGATGTCGTCGCACACTTCCAGCAGGCCCATGGTTTCGCGGTCGCCGATGAGCACACCCTGGACGCGCAGGCCCAGACGGTCCCGCGCTGTGTCGAGCTGGGCGAGGGTGGTCGGTGTGACGCCAAACTCGCCGTCGCTGGCGATCAGCAGGTCGGCCTGGGTGTAGCCGGCCTCGTGCACCGTCTCGATCGCTCGGGCCAGCGGCTGTTGCAGGTCGGTGCCGCCGTCGAAGGCCTGGCCCATCACGGTGAGCAGCGCGTCGAGCCCCTGCGGGGTGAGTGACAGCTCGTGCTCCACGATCTCGCCTTCGCCGCCGAAGGCGATGAGCCGGCAGGCGCGTTGCGTCGCGTGCGCCGTGCGCAGCGCCTGCAGCACCACCGCCTTGGCGACGGCTTCCGGGGCGCCGCGCATCGATCCCGAGGTGTCGAGGCAGACGATGAAAGGGCCGCGGCCCTGAGGGGTGGGTGAGTGGGCAGCCGGGCGGGGTGCCGGGTGGGGGTCGGGCACCCACTCGATGAGTTCGGCCTCGTCTTCGAGGGTGAGCAACTGGCGTTCGACCAGACGCGCACGCCACAGGCGGCGCAGCACCGGGTGGTGCATCTGCACGGCTTCGCTGGCCAAGAGGCGAGACAGATCGCCCGAGCGCCGCACCCCGCGCACCTCGCTGGGCGCGTCCATCAGGCGGGTTACGCGAGGTACCAGGGTGGTGGGCTGGGGGCCCAAGCCCCCGGGGGACGGTGTGGGCGAGACCGGCAAGGGTTCGCGCCGGCCCAGGCGGTCGATCAGCTCGGTGAGCGCGGGCAGCCGTTGCAGCAGTTCGGCGATGCGCCGGGCCTCCTGCCATTCGCGCGACTGCAGCCGGCCTCGCAAGGCGTCCCAGCGCAGCAGGGCGAGGTCGCCCAGGCCCCGCAGCAGCGCCACCACCTCGTCCCAGTCGCCTTTCTCGACCGACCAGGCGGCGACGAACTCCTCCACGCCCTGTGCGATGGCGGCCTCGCGGCTCAGCCGGGGCTGCAGATCGATCAGGTGGTCGAGGTGCCAGAGCATCGTGCGCAGCACTTGGTCGGCCATGGCAGGCGCCTCACGGCACAGCGCGGGCAGGCCCAGTTCACCGATGGCCGCGCGAAAGCGATGCACGACAGCGGCGTCACCGAAGTCGAGCGAGGTGTCGGGCAGTTCGCCGCGCAGCAATGCCGTGCGCCAGGCCGGCAGCTGCGCCAGGCGCGATGCGGTGCTGCCGGCGGCCGCGACCAGCCCGGGCAGCCACAGGCTGCGGGGCAACGCGTCGAGGTGGTGGTAGGGCGCGTCCACGCCGCGGCCTCGCTCAGGCTTCCAGGGCGATGGGGGCCGGTGGTGTGCCGGCCAGGGTCTCGTCCAGCGGCAGCTGCGCAAAGCCTTCGCGCGCGGACTGGGCGCGTGCACGCCACGCCGCCATCCGGGCGCAGGTGTCGTCGTGGCGCTGGAGCACCGTCTGCCGCAACTCCGGCGGCCACCAAAGGCGGTGCTGCAGCAGGATCTGCGCCTGCGTGCGGGCCTGCTGCAGACGCTGGTGTTCCTCGGTGAGGCGCTGCAGCAGTTCGTCCACCTGGGCCACGCGCGCCGCGATGTGCACGGGGCTGTAGTGCTGGCGCAAGCGCTCTTCCAGCCGTTCGGCCACCAGTCGCGTGATGCCGCCTTCGCGTGCGCCGTCGTCATCGCCTCGGGCGATGGAGCGGGCCAGCACCAGCTTGCCGGCCTCGCCATCGTCCTGGCGCGTGCTGGTTTCGATGTCGAGCTGGCGTTCGAAGGCCTCGATGGCACGTTGCAGGCCCGGGCGCTCCGTGGTGGGGCAGGCCATCAGCGTGTCGATCACCCAGGTCTGCCACACGCCCACCTGCTCGGGGCGCTCGGGCAGCACATAAGGCAGCAGCCAGAGATCGGCTTTGTCAACGGCGCTGCGGCCCTCGCTGGCTGCCTGCACACGCAGCAGGGCCACGGTCTGGCGCCAGCGGCGGTCAGAGACGGTCAAGGCGTGCTCCATCGCAAAGCCCCGCGCAGCCTGCAGGGCCTGCAACACGGGCTCGGGAAGATCCACTGCGGCGGCGGCCTGGCGCAGGGTCTCGATCTCGTCGCGGTGCAGCGGCTGGGTGGTCACCGGGGCCGGCGGCGTCAGCGTGAGCAGCGCGGCGAACTGCGCGTCGCTCACCGGGGCCACGGGCACCCGCACCAGGAAGCGGTCGTGGAAGGCGCGCAGGCCTTCTTCCTGCGGCACCTCGTTGGTGGCCCCCACCACACAGATCAGCGGCACGGCCAGGCGCTGCACGCCGTTGTCGAACTCGCGTTCGTTGAGCAGGGTGAGCAGGGCGTTGAGGATGGCGGAGTTGGCCTTGAAGACTTCGTCGAGGAAGGCGACGCCGGCGGTGGGCAGGTAGCCGTCGGTGAGGCGTTCGTAACGGTCGTCCTCCAGCGCGGCCAGCGAGAGCGGACCGAAGAGCTCCTCGGGCACGGAGAAGCGCGTGAGCAGGCGCTCGAAATAGCGCGCATCGGCAAAGGCGAGGTGCAGCCGGCGCGCCAGCTCACTCTTGGCCGTGCCGGGCGGGCCGATCAGCAGCACGTGCTCGCCGGCCAATGCGGCCAGCAAGGCCAGGCGCACGGCGGCGCTGCGCTCGAGCAGACCGGCTTCGAGCCCGGTGATCAAGGGGCCCAGGCGGTCTGGGGTCGGCACAGGGGCGCTCATCCGGCCGATTGTGGGCAAGGACCGCAGGAACGGTCAAACGGCTCCCGCGAAGTCCTTGCGCCTCGTCAGCCGGCGGGTCAGACGAAACCCAGTTGACGTTGGCTGAAGTTGCGCAGGTTGGGCAGGATGGTGTCGAGCTGTGTGTCACTGGCGCCGAACCAGCGCAGCAAGGTGGCCGCGTACTGGTCCACGCCGATGCGCGGGATCCAGCGGCCGTGCAACTCCCACGACTGCACGCCCACGTCGTCGGGCCCCCCCAGGACCAGCTCGGGGTAGCTGCCGTAGGTGGTGCCGCCGGCCACCGCACCCCCCATCACCAGATGATGGTTGCCCCAGGCGTGGTCGGTGCCGGCGCTGTTGTTGGGCTTGAAGGTGCGGCCGAAGTCGCTCTGCGTGAAGAGCGTGACGTTCTGGCCCAGCCCCAAATTGAGCATGGCCTGGTTGAAGCAGGCCATGGCCTGGGCGAGGATGCCCAGCAGGCGGGCGTGCTCGCCCACGGTGCTGCTGCTGCCGATCTGGTTGCCGTGGGTGTCGAAGCCGCCCAGCGAGGCAAAGAAGATCTGGCGTTCCCCCTGCACCGTGGCGCGGCCTTCGATGAGCTTGGCCACCTGGTAGAGCTGCTGGCCGAGACCCGAGGAGATGCTGCCGTTGCTGATGAGCGGCGCGAAGGCCAGGTTGATGGCGGCCGAGGCATTGGCGTCCGACGGCGTGGTCTTCACCAGCGCCCCCAGCCGGTCGGACATGGCAAAGGCATCGCGCTGCTGGCTCACGTAGGCGTCGAGCAGGGCATTGGGATGGCTGCCGGCGTACAGCGCATCGATGGCCGCCTTGCGCGTGCCCACCGGGGCCCAGTCGGTGTTGCTGAGGCCTTCCAGCCCGAAGGTGGCCCCGGGGCCGGGCAGCACCAGCGGGGCGGCCAGCGTGGACAGGCCGAAGCGGCCGTTGCCGCCCACCGAGATCACCGGGTTCGCCGTGGCCAGCGTCTCGGCAGCGCGTCCGCCCCAGCCGGTGCGCGCCATGGCGCTGGTACTGGCGGCTTCCCACAGCAGTTGCTGGTCGGAATGCGAGAACAGCGCATCGGGGATGAGCGACGAATTGGCCGGCGCGTTGCGGTACTCGGTCTTGGTCATCGGGGCATAGAGGGGGCCCACGTTGAACACCGGGGCGAGGTGGCCCTGGTTCCATACCGACTCCAGGGCCGCCATGGCCGGGTGCAGGCCGTAGCTGCTGCTGCCCAGGCCCACCAGGCTGGTGCGCGGCAGCGCCAGCGAGCCGCGCACGTTGGCGTACTGGTTGTAGCGCGTGGTGTCGGTGGGCACGATGGTGTTCAGGCCATCGTTGCCGCCATAGAGGAAGACACAGACCAGCGCCTTGTAGCCGGCCTGCGCCTGCACGGGGGTGTGCAGCAGCGAGCCCAGGCCACCCAGGCCCAGGGCACCGGCGAGGGTGCCGCCGGTGAACTTCAGCCACTGGCGGCGCTGCATCGCCACGGCATCGAGGGAAGTGCGTGTTTTCATCGGGGACCTCAACGGATGACCTGGTACTGCGGCGAGGCGAAGACGAGGTAGGCCGCCTGACGCACGCGGTTCAGGCGTGCGGTGTCGTTGCTGATCGGTGTGTAGGCCGAGACGGCATTGATCACCTGGGTGCGCGGCCCCGTTGGCAGCGTCTCGCCCAGCGCCAGCATCGAGAGGCGATCGACGAGCACGGCCGGGTTGTCGGCATCGTCCAGGAAGTCGGCCAGCTCCACGCGCGTGCCCACGGCATTGGGTACGCCGGACACGGGACCAGAGCCTCCCCAGAAGAGCAGGTAGTTCACGTAGTTGATGCGCTGCAGGGCGGCATTGGCGTTGTGGATGCCAAAGGCCGGGCCCACCAGCGCGGTACCGGCCACGGGGTAGTCGGGCGGGTAGAAGTTGAAGACCGAGGGCGGACGGAACATGTGCTGGCGCAGCTGCTCGCCCCACCACCAACCCAGCGCCTCGCCATCGGTGCGGCCGTTCAGCGCGCGCAGCACGCCGGTGAAGAGCTGCACCGGCTCGCGCAGGCGGCCGAAGTTCGTGCCGGGGCTGGTGCTGCGGGCTTCCGGGTCGAGCAGGATGGCCGCCACCGTGGCGCGCATGTCACCACGCTGGCCGGTGCCGAAGCTGTCGAAGCGGCCGGCGTTGAAGGCCGTGGCCACGCGCTGCACGTAGGCGGGCGAGGGGTTGCTGGTGACGAGGTGCTGGATGAGCTGTTTGCCGATGAAGGGCCCGATGTTGGGGTGGTTCATCAGGCTGTCGAGCACGGCCTCCAGGGCCTGCGGCGCCGTGTGGCCGGACGGCAGGCTCACGCCCGACAGCAGGGTGCGCGCGCCGGTGTCGTGGTATTGCGCCACCGGCACCATGTCGCCGCCGTAGTAGCGGCAGTTGGTGCCCTGCGGCCAGCAGCCCCAGGGGGTGGCGCCGCCGGCAGGGTAGGTCCAGCCGGTGAGGGCATAGGCATAGGCACGCACCGTCTCGTTGTTGTAGGTGGGCGTGCAGCTGCCGCCCTTGAGCGTGCCGTTCGCGTTGAGTTCGCAGGTGCCGATGGAAAAGAGCTGCAGCAGCTCGCGCGCGAAGTTCTCGTTCGGGGCCGCCCGGTCGTTGTTGGCGTTGTTGAGAAAGTCACCCATCACTGGCGACAGGCTCACCTTGCGCAGCACCTCGCGGTAGTTGCCGAAGGACTGGTCCAGCAGCATGTTGTGGTAGTTGCGGAAGCCATAGGTGCCGCTCACCTCGAGGTTGGACACCACGACGATCTGCTGCAGCGCCAGGGCCACGCGCTGGCGCAGCTGGTCGGGGTTGTTGACCGCGTTGCGGTAGAAGTCCCAGACCAGCGGCGTGGTGGACGACCAGTCGCGCCAGCAGTTGGCGCCGCGCCCATCGCAGAAGTCGCCGCTGCCGGTGTACTGGTGCACGGCCCCGTTGCCGCCGCTGGTGTAGCGCGACATCGGCGCGGTCATCTGCTCGCTGATCCACTTGGTAGGGCCCTGCGTGCGGATCGTGGCGATCAGGGCCTCTGTGGGGCCGAAGGTGGCCTGGTCGGCCAGACGCACCGCATCGCGTTGGGTCGTGGGAGTGTTGGGCAGGCCGGACGTCGGCGGGGAGGCGGGTGGCGATGGCGAGGCCGGGGGGGTGGGCCCCGGTGCTGGCCCTGGGCCAGGGCTTGGGGCGGGGGCCGGACTGGGAGAACCGGACGCGGGTGGGGCCGGGCTGGGGCTGTCGCTACCGCCTCCACCGCCACCACAGGCGGCCAGGCCCACGACGGCCGCCGACAGGGCGGCACACAGCGCGAGACGATGCGCACGAATGGGAAGGTCGTCCACTTTTCTTATTTCCACTTGCAAGCTCTCCTCCGTCGGGCGCGGCAGTGTCACCCGGGGATCGACAAGGTCTGTCAGAAAACGTCACGGCGCGACGGCTCTGCCATGCGGCAGGTGGGCCTTTGCGCCTGTGTCGTCAGAGGTGCAAGTTCGGCGCCTGAAAGGCGCCTGCGTTACGCGTGCTCACACATTCGTGTCGAGCGTCGAGTGGAGCGCGGCCAGGGTGCCGCCGGCGCGCACGCTCACCGCACAGTACTTGAACTCCGGGATCTTGCCGTAGGGGTCGAGCGCGGGGTTGGTGAGCTTGTTGATGGCCGCCTCGGCAAAACAGAAGGGCACGAAGACGGCGCCTGGCGGCGTCCCATCGTCGGCGCGGGCATAGAGCGCCACTTCGCCGCGGCGCGAGCGCAGCGTGAGCACGCTGCCCGGCGCCACCCCCAGGCGTTCGAGGTCGAGCGGGTGCAGCGAGGCGACCGGGTCGGGCTCGAGCTGGTCGAGCACCTCGCTGCGCCGCGTCATGCTGCCGGTGTGCCAGTGTTCGAGCTGCCGCCCGGTGATGAGCACGAAGGGATAGTCGGCATCGGGCCGCTCGTCGGCCGGCACGATGTCGGCGGGCACGAAGCGGCCGCGGCCGGTGGGGGTGGGGAAGTGATCGGTGAAGACCACGGCCTCGCCGGGTGCGTCCTCGTCGGGGCAAGGGTGCACGACGGCGCCTTCGCGCTGCAACCGCGCCCAGCTCAGGCCCGCGAGGCTGGGCATGCACTGGCGCATTTCTTCATACACCTCGCCGATGTCGGTGTAGTGCCAGTCCAGCCCCAGGCCCTGCGCCATCGCTTGGAGGATGAGCCAGTCCTGGCGCGCCTGGCCGGGGGGCTGCAGCGCCTGGCGGCCGAGTTGCACCAGGCGGTCGGTGTTGGTGAAGCTGCCGGTCTTTTCGGGGAAGGCCGAGGCCGGCAGCACCACATCGGCCAGGGCCGCGGTTTCGGTGAGGAAGATGTCCTGCACCACGAGGTGGTCGAGCGAGGCCAGGGCTTCGCGCGCGTGGTTGGCGTCGGGGTCGCTCATCGCCGGGTTTTCGCCCAGGATGTACATGCCGCGCACCTCGCCGCGCAGGGCCGCGTCCATCACCTCCACCACGGTGAGGCCGGGCCGGTCGTCCAGCGGCACGCCCCACAGCTGCTCGAACTTCTCACGGGCCAGCGCGTCGGTCACGCGCTGGTAGTCGGGGAACATCATCGGGATCAGCCCCGCATCCGACGCGCCCTGCACATTGTTCTGGCCGCGCAAGGGGTGCAGCCCGGTGCCGGGCCGGCCGATCTGGCCGGTCATCAGGGCCAGCGCGATCAGGCAGCGGGCGTTGTCGGTGCCGTGCACGTGCTGGCTGATGCCCATGCCCCACAGGATCATCGAGGCCCGGGCCGTGGCATAGGCGCGCGCCACCTCACGGATGGTGTCGGCATCGATGCCGCACACCGGCGCCATCGCTTCGGGGCTGTAGCCGGCCACGTTGGCTTTCAGATCCTCGTAGCCGACCGTGCGCGCCGCGATGAAGGCCGGGTCCACCAGGCCTTCGTGCACGATCACATGCATCATCGCGTTGAGCAGGGCCACGTCGGTGTCGGCGCGGAACTGCAGGGTGCGCCAGGCATGGCGGGACAGTTCCGTGCGCCGCGGGTCGGCCACCACGAGTTTCGTGCCCTGGCGCACCGCGTTCTTGATCCACGAGGCGGCCACCGGGTGGTTGACCGTGGGGTTGGCGCCGATCACCAGCACGAACTCGGCCAGCGCCACATCGCGCACGGGGTTCGACACCGCGCCCGAGCCGATGCCTTCAAGCAACGCCGCCACCGACGAGGCGTGGCACAGCCGCGTGCAATGGTCGACGTTGTGGCTGCGAAAGCCGGTGCGCACCAGCTTCTGGAAGAGATAGGCCTCTTCGTTGCTGCCCTTGGCCGAGCCGAAGCCCGCCAGCGCGCGGGGGCCCTGGGTGTCGCGGATGCGTCGCAGGCCACCGCTGGCCCGCGCCAGGGCCTCGTCCCAGCTCGCTTCACGGAAGACCTCCTGCCAGCGCGCCGGGTGGAGCGTGGCGTGGGCCTGCTTGGGCGCATCCTCGCGCCGGACGAGGGGCACCGTCAGCCGGTGTGGATGATGCGCGTAGTCGAAGCCATAGCGCCCCTTCACGCACAGGCGCCCCTGGTTGGCCGGGCCGTCGCGGCCTTCGACGTGCAGGATGCGGTTGTCCTTGACGTGGTAGGTGAGCGCACACCCGACGCCGCAATAGGGGCAGACGGAATCCACCGTGCGATCGGCCTGCGCCAGGGCCACGCCCTGGGTCGGGCTGAGCGCCCCGGTGGGGCAGGCCTGCACGCATTCACCGCAACCCACGCAGGTGGAGGCGCCCATGGCGTCGTCCATGTCGAAGACGATCCTCGCGTGTACGCCGCGCCCGGCCAGGCCGATCACGTCGTTCACCTGCTCGTCGCGGCAGGCGCGCAGGCAGCGCGTGCACTGGATGCAGGCGTCCAGGTTCACGGCAATCGCGGGGTGCGAGGTATCGGGGGGCGGCTGCTCGCGCGAGGGGAAGCGCGGGCGGCCCACGCCGAGCTTCGTCGCCCAGTCGTCCACTTCGTTGAGGCGCGTGTAGCGCGCCTCGGGCAGGTCGGACTGCAGCAGCTCCACCACCATCTTCTGCGCCGCCACTGCACGTTCACTGTCGCTGCGCACCACCATGCCGGGCGTGGGCGCGCGGCAGCACGAGGGCGCCAGCACCCGCTCGCCGTCCACTTCCACGACGCAGGCGCGGCAGTTTCCCGCCGGGGCGAGGCCCTCCTTGTGGCACAGGTGGGGGATCTCGATGCCATGGCGTTGCGCGACGGACCAGACGGTCTCACCGGCGCGGGCCTGCACGGGCTGGCCGTTGAGGGTGAAGTCGATGACGACCTCGGGCTGCATCACGGCGCTCATGCGAATTCCTCGGGGAAGTACCGGATCACGCCATCGACCGGATTCGGCGCCGCCTGGCCCAGGCCGCAGATCGAGGCGTCGCGCATCACCTGCGACAGCTCGGCCAGCAAGGCGGTGTCCCAGCGGGGTGCTTCGATGAGGGCCCGTGCTTTCGAGGTGCCCACGCGGCAGGGCGTGCACTGGCCGCAGGATTCGGCCTCGAAGAAGCGCATCAGGTTGCGCGCCGCGTCCACCGCGCGGTCGTGTTGCGAGAGCACGATGATGGCGGCCGAGCCGATGAAGCAGCCGTGGGGCTGCAGGGTGTCGAAGTCCAGCGGCACATCGGCCAGGCGTGCGGGCAGGATGCCACCCGAGGCGCCGCCGGGCAGGTAGGCGTAGAGCGTGTGGCCGTCGAGCATGCCGCCGCAGTGTTCGTCGATCAGTTCGCGCAGCGTGATGCCGGCGGGGGCGAGCTTGACGCCCGGCTGCTTCACGCGGCCCGAGACGGAAAACGAACGCAAGCCCTGCCGGCCGTGGCGGCCGTGCGAGGTGAACCATTGCGGCCCGCGCTCCAGGATGTCGCGCACCCAGTAGAGCGTCTCGAAGTTGTGCTCCAGCGTCGGCCGGCCGAACAGGCCCACCTGGGCCACGTAGGGCGGACGCAGCCGCGGCAGGCCCCGCCTGCCTTCGATGGATTCGATCATCGCCGACTCTTCGCCGCAGATGTAGGCGCCCGCACCGCGGCGCAGCTCGATGTGCGGCAACGGCACCGGCGGGTTCGCCTGCAGGGCGGCGAGCTCGCGCGCCAGCATCGCGCGGCAGCCGTGGTATTCGTCGCGCAGGTAGAGGTAGATGGCCTCCACCCCCACGGCCCAGGCAGCGATCAGCACACCTTCCAGGAAGC
Organism: uncultured Caldimonas sp.; assembly: GCA_964552215.1. GTDB lineage: Bacteria > Pseudomonadota > Gammaproteobacteria > Burkholderiales > Burkholderiaceae_C > Caldimonas. The sequence goes on along the minus strand of CAZKGD010000011.1, from coordinate 9,695 downwards.
GGTGCGGGTCACGTTCCAGATAGTGCCGGTCCTTGAAGGTGCCGGGCTCGCCTTCGTCGATGTTCACCGCCATCAACCGTGGTGCGGGCTGCTCGCGCACGATGCGCCATTTGCGCCCGGCCGGAAAACCCGCCCCACCCAGGCCGCGCAGGCCCGAGTCTTCCATGGCTTTCAGCACGTCTTCCACGGGCCGGGTGCCGTTCACACAGGCCTGCAACAGCGCATAGCCACCCTGGGCGCGGTAGGTGTCCAGGCCGGGGGCTTGCGGGATCTCATCGTGGAGCAAGCCTTGCGCGACAGCCGCCTGCACCGCCTGTGCTGTGGCGTGGGCGATCTGCCGCTGGTGCACCACGGCCACCGGGGCCTCGTGGCAGCGGCCCACGCACGGGGCGGGAATCACGCGCACGTCCGCGCCCAGCAGCGCCGGCAGCCGCGCCAACACGTCGCGTGCGCCCGCCATCTCGCACGAGAGGCTGTCGCACACCCGTACCGTCAGGCGCGCCGGCGCGTCAAAGCCGCCATCGGCGTTCTCGCGCACCACGTCGAAGTGGTGATAGAAGGTCGCCACTTCGTAGACCTCGGCCTGCGACAGGCGCATCCACTGCGCCAGGGCGGCGAGGTGGTCGGTGCGCAGCTGGTGGAAGCGGTCCTGCAGGGCGTGCAGGGCTTCGATGAGCTGGTCGCGCCGCGGCAGCACCTGGTTCAGCGTGGCCTGCACCTCGCGCAGGGCGTCAGGACCCACCTGGCGCCCGCGCGGGGCCTGGCGCTTGCGCTCGCGGCTGGGGGCACCCGCCGGCTGCAAGGGGATGACCTTGGCGTTCATGCCAGGGATCATAAGCCGCGGCTCGATGCCGCGGGGCAGGCTCTAAGATCGCCCCTGTCTTCTCGTGAAAGCACCTGCCACCATGATGCCTTTTCGCCGCGGCTTCACCCTCATCGAAGTGATGGTCGTGCTCGCCGTGATTGCCATCCTCGCGCTGATGGCCATGCCCTCCATGCAGGGCCGGCTCGTGCGCGAACAGATCGTGGAAGCGGCCCGCTTTGCCGACTTCGCCAAGGCGCCCGTCGCCCAGGCCTGGCGGACCACCGCCAGCCTGCCGGCCGACAACGCCGCCGCCGGCCTGCCTGAGCCCCACCGCATCGTCAGCAACCACGTGGCCAGCCTCACGGTGGAAGACGGCGCCTTGCACATCGTCTTCGGGAACCAGGCCAATGGCGCGCTGCGTGGCAAGACGCTCACGCTGCGCCCCGGCGTGGTGGAGGACTCCCCGGTGGTGCCGGTGGCCTGGGTGTGCGGCCACGCCGCGCCGCCCGAGCCCATGGTGGCGCGCGGGGCCGACCGCACCGACATCGAGCGCCGCTTCCTGCCGCTGAACTGCCAGGGGCCCGCCACGCCCTGAGCGCCTCGCGCATCAGGCCAGCGGCAGTGACACCGCCACTGACAAGCCCGGCCCGGCGTTGCGCAGCGTGAGTGTGCCGCCGTGCGCCTGGGCGACCAGGCGGCACAGGTAGAGCCCCAGGCCCACGCCACCTGCCGTGCGCGTGCGGGCGCTGTCGGGGCGGTAGAAGGCCTGGGCCAGTTGCTGCAACTGGGCCTCGGGCACGCCGGGGCCGTGGTCGCGCACCTCGATTTCCACACCGGTGGCCGTTCGGCGCAGGTGCAGCTCAGGCGCACGGGCCGCGCCGGCGCCATGGCGCAAGGCGTTGTCGAGCAGGTTGCGCAGCAGCAGGCGGATGCGGGCGGCATCCAACGGCAGCGCTGGCAGATCACCCTGCGCATGCACCGTCACCTGCGGGGCCCCCGGGTGCCGGGCGCCCAGCTCGCGCAGCACCTCGGCCGCCAGCGCGCCGAGGTCGGTGGGCTCGCGCTGCAAGGCGGCATGGCGCGTGGCCAGGCGTTCGCTTTCCAGCAGGTCGGACACCAGCGTGGCCATCTCCTGCAGGTCGCGCAGCAGGGCCTCGCGCGGCGCGCGCACCTCGCCGTCTTCGGGCAGCAGTTCGGCATTCAGTCGCGCGCGCGTGATCGGGCTGCGCAGCTCGTGGCTGATGGCCAGCAGCAGGGCGCGCTTGGCCTCGAGCATCTGGTGGATGTCGTGGCCCATGGTGTTGATGGTCAACGCGAGCTGGCCCAGCTCATCCGGCCGGCGCGGGTGGCGCACGGGAATCGGCTCATCGAAGTCGCCCGCGCCAAAGCGCCGCGCACCGGCGCCGATGTCGTTCAGCGGACGCAGGAGGCGGCGCACGTACAGCCAGGCCAGCCCGGTGATCAGCAGCACGGCCGCCAGCGCATAACCGATGAGCCGTGGACGGCGCTCGAACGCAGCACCATCGATGCCAAAGCGCAGCGTGTGCCCGTCGGCCGTCGTACGCTGCAGAAGACGGGGGGCTTCCCGCGCCCACTCGGGGTCGCGCCGGCGATCGCTCCAGTCGTCGTCATCATCTTCTGGGTGCGAGGCCCATTGCACCTGGGGGCCCTCGATGCGCACGGTGATGGGCAGCCGCGCCACCAGGGCCTGCGCACGGGCCACGCTGGGGGTGTCGCCGCCCTCGGTGACCTCGGCCGTCAGCCGGTCGACATAGTCCATCAGCAGCGGGCGTGCAGCATCGCGCCAGCCCACCGAAAACGCGCGCTGCGCACCGCTCACCAGCACGAAGGTCATGGCCGCGGCCAGCAGCAGGAAGACCACCACCATGCGCAGCTGGATGGAGTGGCGCAGCCGCCGCCCGGCGCGCTGGTGCCAGCGCTCGGTGTTCATGAGGGGGTGCGCCGCAGCGCCAGCGTGTAGCCCGCGTTGCGCAGGGTCTTGATGCATTCCAGCGGTTCAAGCTTCTTGCGCAGGCGGCTCACCACGATGTCCACCGCGCGCGTGTAGAGCTCGGCCTCGTGGCCGCGCAGCTGGTTGAGGATGTCGTCACGGCTGAACACGCGGCCCGGCTCGCGCGCCAGCATCAGCAGCAGTTCGAACTCGCTGGCGGTGAGGTCCACCTCGGCGCCGTCGCGCACCACGCTGCGGCGCACCGGGTCGATCACCAGGCCGTCGAAGCGCAGCAGGCCGTCGTCCGGGTTGGTGTGGGTTGCGGGACGCCGCCGCAGGATGGCCTGCACGCGGGCCACCAGTTCGCGCGGCTCGAAGGGCTTGGGCAGGTAGTCATCGGCGCCCAGCTCCAGGCCCACCACGCGGTCGGTGAGTTCACCGCGGGCGGTGAGCATCAGGAGGGGGAGGTCGCTGTCCTGGCGGATGGCGCGGCACAGCGCAAAGCCATCCATCTCGGGCAGCATCACGTCGAGCAGGGCGGCGTCGAAGCCGCCGCCGCGCAGCAGGGCCAGGCCTTCGCTGGGGCGGGTGGCCTGCACCAGTTCCAGCTCGAAGCGCGCGAAGTACTGGGCCAGGGGCGCACCGAGCTGTTCATCGTCGTCGATCAGCAGGATGCGCGCCATGGCCGGCATTGTGGCTCAGCTCAACCGCGACCCCAGCCCCGGCCCCAGCGGCGCCCTTCGGCCATGCGCTCGCGCACCTTCGCCTGCTGCTCGGGCGTGAGGCTGTCATAGAAGTCGGCCATCGCCGCAATCACCCGCGGCGCCCCGGCCTGCACGGTCTGCGTCTTCTGGTCCACCAGCCGCTGGGCGCCGGCGCGGTCGAAGGTGGTGCCGGCGATCAGCCCCTGCATCTGAGCCCGCGGGTTGGCGCCCTCACCGCGCAGCGCCTTGCGCTGCGCGATCAGCTCATCGGCCAGCACGCCCAGCTTCTGCTTCTGCGCGTCGTTCAGGTCGAGCTTGCTACCGATGCGCTCGATGGCCTTGCCGCGCATCTCGGTCACGCGCTCGTCGCTCCACCCACCATGCCGCTCATGGCCGCGGGTGCCACAGGCGGACAAGCCACCCACGAGGGCGGCCGCACCCAGCAGGCCGAAGAAGGTGCGTCGAATCCAGGTTTTCATGAGAAGCTCCTTTTGCACAAGGCGTTGAACATGCCGCCATGGTGCGCAAGGCGGCCTGCAGGAGCATCTCGGGGCGGTATCGGAAGTTTTCGGTTTGTTTCGGGGCCTTCACCCTTGGCAGCAGTCAGGCGGTTCGGTTCAACCAGGTTGCAGGCGGTTTGCGCAGTCTCAAGCCCGGCCAGCCGACGGCCTGGAAGGGCCCGCCCTCGTAGCTCACGTCCAGTGCCTGGCCACCCGACATCAGCACCACCGGGTTCCAGGTGGCGCCGTTGTCGCTCGACAGATGGATCGCGTTGCCGCGGTAGGCCACGAAGTGGCCATTCAGGAACGCCAGGTTCACGTCGAGGTTCAACGGCTCAGGCAAGGGCTGCGGATCGCTCCACACCAGCCCGTCAGTGCTGGTCATGAACGCGCCACGCCCCCCAGGGTTGCCGCCTGCGGCAAGGAAGCGGCCGTTGCCGTACACAACGCTGTTGAACTGGATCTGCACGCCCTCGTACTGGGCCTTCCACACGGCCGTGGTCCAGGCCTGGCCGTCCACGCTGGTGACGATGTCGCCCTGGCTGGACACCGCCACGAAGCGGTCGGCGCCGAACTCGATCGCATTCAGACTCGGCGGAAAGTCGTGGGGATTCAGGGTCAGGGCCAGCAGCTGCGCCGTCCAGGTGGCGCCATCGTTGGTGCTGGTGGAAACGGCCGAGGAACTGCCGTTCACGTTGGCATTGGGCCCAATGCCGTTGTTGCCCAGGGCCACGAACCGCCCATTGCCATACGCCACGTGGTGCAGCGAATAGCCGCCCCCGGGGCCAATGGACGCCACCTCCCACGTCGGCCGGCTCGGCCCGTCGGACCCGCCTCCGCCGCCGCCACAAGCCTGCAACAACGCCATCACGCAAGCCGCCGCCCACAGGCGGGGTCTCATCATCGAACGGAACATGCTTCTTCTCTTCCTGCTGCTGCGGCCCACCGGCCGCGCCCAAGGGCTCGCTCAGCCGTGCAGGCTCATCCCTGCAGGGTGACGAACCCGACGATTGCGAAGCCGGACGGGCGGAGCGGCCTGGGTGGTGGCTGGGTCCGGCTTGCGTGCAGTAGGTCCCGGGGGATGGGGGGATGTTTAGGAACCCGTCAGCTCAGATCGAGGTGGCCGGCCCAGCGCGTCGTAGGTGAACTGGTTGGCCTGGTGGGCCAAGCCGCCCTGCACGGTCTTCTCGCGGATGCGGTTGCCCGACAGGTCGTACACGTAGGTGCTGTCCTTGCCCAGCAGGATGTCCTGCACGCGCACCAACTGGCCGGCTGCGTCGTAGGAGTAGCGCAGGTCCTGCCCGCAGCTGTTGGTCTGGCGCGTGAGCTGGCGGGGCTATGTGTCAAGGCGATCTGGCGCGGTGATCGTGGAACGACTGATCACCCGGGACTCGACACCTACACTTGGGGAATGACCTTGAACTGTGAGGGCAAGAGAGTCAACTGTGCGATGGTCTCTCCGTCATCGTTGGCGAACTCGACTTCGTAGGCTTCCTCAGGATCCGAGAAAACTGAAACAACCACCCCAACGGCGCCCGGCTCGAATGCCTCATCAGGCAGCGGTACCGTCAACTCCACAACGTCATTGATATTCGGCTTCATTGATGCTTCACTTCCTCACAAAAAGAGTTGCCAACTCAGGCGTGTCGGACGATCCTTTGTAGATCCATCCGGTACGAACCACTCCACTACCGGATGGTCCTGTGACAGGGATATCGACGGTGTACCGGGTGCCAAAACGATCCACTTTGCCAACTTGGGCTGTATTGCTCATCACACCTTGCCTCAACTGCACGAGCAGATCATCGGCATTGTTTGTGGTAAATCCCAAAGCTGATTCGAACACTTTGGCTTTGTGGCCTCCGACCGGATGGATCGGGTTCAGGGCGTAGCCCGTAAGCTTGCGCGGATCAATGATCGCGCGGTTTGCCCCTAATAGAGAGAACGCTCCCTCAGTAATCTGGGTGGCGCCGCCCCCACCCGGCGGCACCGCATGGAGCACCAACCCCTGCCGACTCATGAAATTGTAGACAGCCGCATCTAGCGTGGGCCCCAGGGTCTTGAGAGTCTGGGCCCCAAGTTGGACGCCCTTGACCAGGGCCGCTGGGCTGAGCATTTCGCCTGCGGCGCCTGCGAATTCGCCTAGGCCAGGGTCGTAGTCAAACGGCTTGACGTTCAAATCGCTGATGCGGCCGATGTTGCGGCCGCCAGTGATGAGCCCGTCACCGATCATCATCCAGCCCTTTACCGCCTCACCTGCCAGGCCGATGGTGCCTTGGGCCATACCCTTGACCGCGTTGGGAAGCACGGTGCCCACGAAGCGGCGCCCGCCGTCGGGATCCAGTACTGCCCCAAGGCCCGTACTCCCACCGAACTCCGGGCTCACCAGGTCGCCATAGTCCGCGTAGACCTGAGGTGTGCTGGCGCTGATCGCAGGTGCAGCCACCGATGCCTCCCGGTACAGCACGCCGGTGCCTCCGCGAGGCCCGGCCGACGCTCGAAGCTGATCGATGCGGGCTCGCTCCTGGGCTTCGGCGCGGGCGGCCATGACCTGGGTGTTCTGGGCCACGACGTTGCCGCCACCCCTGCGCAGGGCAGACAGGGTGTCGTCCGAGTAGCCGTCAAGCGGCGGCGTCTCAAGCTGCTGGCCCTTGTGGATGAGCGGGCTGCCGTTGGCATTGGTGCGAATGCCGTTGCGCCCCATCATCATGGCCAGGCCTTCTCGCCACTGATCGCCATAGCGTGCGCGGGCGATCTTCTCCAAGGTGTCGCCGCTGGAGACGGTGTGCTTGTCGCTCCATGAACTTGCAGCGTCGCCGGCGCCCCCCGTGCTGAAGCGCACGTCTGCACCGCTCAGGCTGTAATCGCGGGGCGGCAGCGCACCTCCCCCGCTGTACGCCACGTCCGGGTTGTCGCGCGTCACGTACTGCCCCGGCAGCCGGTAGCCCGCATCGTTGTCTTCGGGGATCGGTGCGGCCGGCTTGGGCCGCATGCCGTCGACCAGGCTTTCGCCCAAGGCATTGCCAAACGCGTCGGTGGCCACTTGCGTCACCACGATGCGCCCGCCGCGTGCTGCAGCCGCCGTCAGGCCTGTGGCCAGGCCGCGCAGCGAGGCTGCAGCAAAGCTGCCGGCCGCGCCCGAGTTGGCCAGGCCGGCCAGGGGGCCGGTGTTGGCCCAGGTGGGCTGCTGGCCGTTGATGGCGGGCATCAGGTTGCCGTTGTCATCGCGCATGGCCGTGCCGCCCAGGGCCTGGCCCACCATGGCCGCGGTGGCCGAGGCGGCCACGCTGCGCCAGCTGAACTGGCTTTGCAGGCCGGTGGCCACTGCGATGCCTTGGGTGGCGGCGTTGCCCACGGCAGAACGCACCGCCGCATTGATGTAGACACTGTTGCTGACGTTGCCGATGGCGCTGCCGATGCCCGCGCCGGCTCCCCCGCTGACGGCAGCCATGGCCACGCTCTTCCAGCTGAAGCCATCGACAGCCCCGATAGCGTTACCCACCAACTGGCTGGCGATGGAGCCCATGGCACCACCCACGGCACCGGCCACCACGCCTACTGCGGCGCCGTAGCTGCCAGCCAGCGCAGCCGCGCCGGCCGCAGCCGTTGTGGTCCCCGTCGCGACCGCTCCCATCGCCGCGGCCGCCGCCCCTGCGGTGTAGATGGTCACCACCACCGCCACCACGATCATGAGCACCTGGCCCATGGGGCCGCAGGAGTCCTTGGGCACCGGCAGGTGCGGCGTGGTGTCGCCGATCATCTCGGCGGCGTTGTAGGGGCGCCAGGTGTCGCTGTTGTTGGCGTTGGTACTGACGTTGTTGGGGATCATCAGCGTCTGGCCCACCACCAGGTCGGTGTTGCCGGTCAGGCCGTTGGCCTCGGCAATGCGGTACCACAGCTGCCCATCCCCGTAGGCCCCGCGCGCGATCATCTCCAGCGTGTCGCCCGCGGCCACGGTGTGCTGGCCGCCGCTGGCGGCGATCTGGTTGCCGTTGATGGGCTGGTAGCCGAAGTTGAAGTCGGCCATCGCCAGGAAGCGTGGCGTGCCGTTGCTGTTGCGCGGCTTGAGCGGGTCGATGCCCACCCCGTGGCGGCCCAGCACTTCGCCGTTGGCGATGAGCTGGCGCTGCACGTTGGCGCTTTGTGTGTAGGTGGAGGTGAGGATGCGCCCCTGCGCGTCGTTCACGTAGGTGCGGTTGTTGGCCGCCATGCGGCTGTCGGTGATGCCCACCAGGTGGCCGTTGGCGTCGTACTGGTAGGCCACGCTGCCCGGGTTGAACTGGGTGCTGGTGCCCGCGGTGGTGCCTTGTTTGTAGCCCTCGTAGCGCGCCCAGGTGTGGGTGTAGGTGTTGGTGTAGCTGCCCCCGTCGATGTTCTGGTGCTTGTAGCCCAGCAGGTTGCCGGCCAGGTCGTAGTTGCCGGTGCCGTCGGCCTTGCGGTAGTCGATGTTGTGCTTGGCGGTGAGCTGGCCGTCGCTGCGGTTCTTGAGCACACGCTGGTACAGCATCTGCCCGTTGGCGTCGAAGCGGTTGATGCGGGTTTCGGTGCCCACTGACTCGCCCAGGGGCACGCCTTCGTTGAGCCGTGCGATGTAGCCCGAGGGCAGGCCCGCGCCGGGGCCGGACTGCACGACGCGGCCCGCGCCGTCGTAGTAGCGGATGTCGACCTGGCATTCCTACCGTGGATCGGTGATGTTGGGCACATTGCCCCGGCGGCCGGGGTGTAAGGTGGTCTGCGCAGCAGGACTACCAGGAAGCGGAGGTTCCATGCTGGCGATAGAGGCCATGCTCGCGCAGCCAGGCCGCAGAGAAGGAGAGTTCCCATGAACGCTATCGTGATCGAGCATGTACCGGTGGCCGAGTTGCCTGAGAAGTGGCGCGCCAGACTGGCCAAGGCCGACAGCGCGCTGGTCACCGTGTGCATCGAAGAAGAGGCGCAAGCCTCGCCTGAGGAGGAATTCGTTACCGACGATCCGGCCTTCGGCATCTGGCGTGACCGCGAGGACATGACCAACGTGACAGCCTATGTGCGCAAGATCCGCCAGCCGCGCTACAACCGCGACGGCTCGCGCAACGAGCCCTGAAGCAGCACACCGATGCTGGTCGACACGGATGTGCTGATCTGGCACCTGCGCGGCTACCCGCAGGCCACGCGCCGGCTCGATGAACTGGGTGTGCTCACGCTGTCGACCGTGAGCTATCTGGAAGTGCTGCAAGGCATGCGCAACAAGGCCGAACTGCTGGCCGTCAAGAAGATGCTTGAGCGGCGCTCGGCCCGTCTGCTATCTGTCACCGAAGCCATCACGCTGCGTGCCACCGAACTGATGGAAGCACTGACCCTCAGCCACGGGCTACAGATGGGCGATGCCCTCATCGCCGACACCGCCATCGAGCACCAGCTTCCCGTGCTCACCGCCAATCTCAAGCACTTCTCGGCCATCGCCAGCCTCACCGTCGAGGCATTCACGCCTTGAGTCCCGCATAGGGTTGCCGCCATCGTTTCGCCCGCTACCGTACCGCGCATGATTGAGCGCGGTGCGGACGACGATCTTGCTCAATCGTGGCGACCGAATCGGAACACCTACATCGACTGGTACAAGCGCGAGCGTGTGCATTCGCGCATTGAGGATCGCACGCCCGAGCAGGCCTACTGGGCGCTGTTGCCCGAGCTGGCCGTGGCCGCCTATTGAGAATTACTAAAGTCATGACAACCGATAGCGCAATCGTGCGTTATCC
>CAZKGD010000010.1:0-56563 GCA_964552215.1 uncultured Caldimonas sp. | reverse complement strand
ATCCAGCAAGGACGCCCCGGTGCGCCTGGTGTTCGAGCCCAAGACCAGCCGCATCGAGCAGCAGGAGCTGATCACCACGCTGCTGGCGCACACCAGCCTGGAAAGCTCGGCCTCGATCAACCTCACGATGGTGGGCGGCGACGGTCGGCCCACCCAGAAGTCGCTGCGACAGGTGCTGGGCGAATGGATCGCCTTCCGGCTGGCCACGGTGGAGCGCCGCACCCGCCATCGCCTCAACAAGGTGCTCGATCGCATCCACGTGCTCGAAGGCCGGCAACTGGTGCTGCTGAACATCGACGAGGTGATCCGCATCATCCGCAACGCCGACGAGCCCAAGCCGGCGCTGATCGAGCGCTTCAGGCTCAGCGATCGCCAGGCCGAGGACATCCTCGAGATCCGGTTGCGCCAGCTGGCGCGCCTGGAAGCGATCAAGATCGAACAGGAACTGAAGGAACTGCGCGGCGAGCAGGCGAAGCTCGAAGACATCCTCGGCAGCCCGGCCGCGCTCAGGCGCACGGTGGTCAAGGAGATCGAGGCCGATGCCAAGCAGTACGGTGACGAACGTCGCACCCTGATCCAGGAAGAGAAGAAGGCGGTGGCCGAGGTCAAGGTGATCGACGAGCCGGTCACCGTGGTGGTGAGCCAGAAGGGCTGGGTGCGCGCCCGCCAGGGGCATGGCCATGACCCGGCGAGCTTCGCCTTCAAGGCCGGCGATGGTCTGTACGGCACCTTCGAATGCCGCACGGTCGACACGCTGTTGGTGTTCGGCACCAACGGTCGGGTCTACACCGTGGCGGTGAGCACGCTGCCGGGCGCACGCGGCGACGGCCAGCCGGTGACGACGATGATAGAACTGGAGGCCGGCACCCAACTCGCCCACTATGTGGCGGGCCCGCTCGAGACCACGCTGCTGCTGGCCAGCACGGCCGGCTACGGCCTGCTCGCGCGCATCGGCGACATGGTGTCACGCCAGAAGGGCGGCAAGAGTTTCCTCGACCTGGATGAGGGCGCGCGCCTGCTGCCCCCCGCCCCGGTGGCCGCGGGGGCCGGCCAGGTCGCCTGCCTGGCCATGAGCGCGCGGCTGCTGGTCTTCCCGCTGGACGAGCTGAAGCTGCAACCCAAGGGCGGCCGCGGCCTGACGCTGATGGATGTGGACGCGAAGGACCCGCTGGTGTCGGTGGCTGCCTTTGCGGGCACACTGAAGGTGTTGGGCACCGGCCGCGGCGGCAAGGCCAAGGACGAGGACTATCGCGGCGCGGCTCTGGCCGAGCATGTGGGCAAGCGTGCCCGCAAGGGCAAGGCGGTGGGCTTCAAGGCCACCCGGGTGCTACCGGGCTGATGACACGGATGTGGGGGCCGTCGCGGAAGAGGCCGTGTCGCTGACGACGAGGTGCACGAACTGCAGCTTGCCCACGGCTTCACGGGGCAGCACGAAGGGGTAGAAGTCGTGTTGGCCCATGCTGCGGGAAAGTTCGTTCAGCACGCCGGTGAGTTCGGTCCAGGCGTTCACGAAGGACAGGAAGCGTGCAGCCCCGGAGTCGTCTGGCCGGAAGAGGCTGTCCGGACCGAAGGGCTCGTAGCTGATCTCTAGGTCGTCGGCTTCCAGCCCGAAACTCAGGGCCGTGTCCAGCGTGTCCACCATGTGCAGGTAGTGGGCCCAGGTCTCGGCCCAGTCTTCCCAGGGATGGGTGCTCGCATAGGCGCTCACGTGGTGGCGGGCCCAGTCGGGCGCGGGGCCCTCGTCGTAGTGGCGCTGAAGGGCAGCGGCGTAGTCTGATCGCTCGTCGCCGAACAGCTCGCGGAAGTCCTCCAGCCAGGCCGTGCCGGCGACCAGACGGTCCCAGTAGTAGTGGCCCACCTCGTGCCGGAAATGGCCCAGCAGCGTGCGGTAGGGTTCGCGCATGGCCGTGCGCACGCGCTCTCGGTAGGCGTCGTCGGCCTCTTCAACGTTCAGCGTGATGATGCCCTGGGCATGGCCGGTCAGCACCGCTGGGCCGTCGGGTGCCGCACGCAGGAAGTCGAACGCCAGGCCACGATCCGGGTCTTCGCTCACTCGAGAGCGCACCGGCAGCCGCAGGGCCACCAGCGAGGACACCAGCCGCCGCTTGGCCACCTCGATGCGTTGCCAGAGCTGGGCGTTGTCTTCGCGGTCCAGGTCGGGGATGGTGCGGTTCAGCCGGCAGGCCACGCACAGTGGCGCCGGGTCCTCTGCCGCGACCAGCCAGTTGCAGCCGGCGGCGAGATGGAAATTCGCACAACGGCGAAAGTGTCCGGGGGCGCCGGTGGCAGTCTCCCAGAGGGTGTCGTCACCCGGGACCGCACGCAGCGGCACGACCAGGGCCCGTTGAGGTTCGTAGCCCAGCGGGGTGTGACAGGCCAGACACTCGCTGTTGCGGAAGAAGACCGGTCGCTCGCACAGGCAACGGTACGCGCGATGGGCCGTGGGGCGACGGCGGGGCCTCCAGGCCTCGCCCAGCTGGGTGGACAGGAGGTCGAAGAGGCTCGCCATCTCCTGTCCCTCAACTCAGCGCGCGCGCAGCCCCAGAATCAGCACGCCACCCACGATGACGAAAAGCATGCCGCTCCACGCCTCGTAGGGCAGGCCCAGCAGGTCGACCGCGGCTTCCATGCACGAGGCCGAGATGCGGAAGAGGAAGGGCACGGCACTTTCCAGGCCGAGGGCGCTGATGATGCGGTCGGCCAGGGTCAGATTGCAGGAGAACTCCTGCGCGGCCACGCGGTTCTGGTAGATCGCCGCCGCGATGCCCGAGGCAGCCAGCGCCAGGCCGAGGGCGCCCAGCCCCAGCTTGAGGGGCCGGCCCGGCAGCAACAGCGCCAACAGTGCCACGAGTGCAATGACCAGGAAGATCACCCGCTGCAGGATGCACCAGGGGCAAGGCAGCATGTCGAAGACGTACTGCGAGACCAGGGCGGCGGCCACGCCGCCCAGGCACAGCACGACGACGCCGACGAGGGCGCCGTTCAGGCTCAGTCGATTCAAGACCGTGTCCTCATTCCACTTCGGCGATCAGCTCGATCTCGACGCAGGAACCCATGGGGATCTGGGCCACGCCGAAGGCACTGCGCGCATGGGCGCCCTTGTCACCAAAGACCTGGCTGAAGAGCTCGGAGGCGCCGTTGGTCACCAGGTGTTGCTCGGTGAAGGTCGGGGCGCTGTTGACCAGGCTCATCAGCTTGACGATGCGCTTGACCTTGTTCAGGTCGCCCACGGCGGCCTGCAGGGTGCCCATCAGGTCGATGGCGATCGCGCGGGCGGCGGCCTTGCCTTCTTCGGTGCCGATCTCCTTGCCGAGCTGGCCCACCCAGGGCTTGCCGTCCTTGCGGGCGATATGCCCGGAGACGAACACGAGGTTGCCGGTGCGCACGAAGGGCACATAGGCGGCCGCTGGTGTGGCCACGGGCGGCAGTTCGATGTGAAGGGCTTTGAGCTGGTTGTAAACAGACATGTCAGGGGCTCCAGGAAGCGAATCGCCAATCCTACACTTCGTGCACAAGACGACGGCTGTTCAGGGAAGGGAGCCGCATGCGCAAGGTGGAAGGCCAGGGCCTGGGCTGGGCCTTGGGAGGGTATCTGGCGGGCACGCTGTGGCAGTTGCAGCAGGCGGCCGTGTGGCCCCAGACGTGGAGCCTGGGGCTGGCCGTGCTGTCCGGGGCCGGGCTGGCGGCCTGGGCCTGGCAGCGGGGGCGTGCAGAGGCTTCGAGCTGGATCAGCCGGCTGGTGTGGGCCTTGCTCGCCGCATGCCTGGCCGCCTCGGTTGCCGATCTTCGGGCGCACGGACGTCTGGGCGACCGCCTGGCCCCCGCGCTCGAAGGCCAGGACCTGGAACTCGTCGGTGTGATCGCCAGCCTGCCCCAGTGGCGTGAAGGCAGCGCACGCTTTCGCTTCGACGTTGAATCCGCCCGCCTGGCCTTTGCGGGCGAAGACGCGCGAGCGCAGCCGCCGGCGCTGGCCGGGGTGCCCACACGCGTGCTGCTCACCTGGGGCGGGGGCTTTGCCGATGGCGCCTTGCAGCGCCGCCCTCCCGAGGACCTGCAGGCCGGCCAGCGCTGGCGATTCGTGGTGAGGCTGCGCCAGCCGCATGGCAGCTTCAACCCGCACGGCTTCGACGTGGAGTTGTGGCTGTTCGAGAACGGCCTGGGGGCCACGGGCACGGTGCGCTCCCTGCGCAGCCAACGCCATGAATGGCTGGGCGTGGCGCCGGGCTACCCGGTGCAGCGTGCCCGCCAGGCCGTGACCGATGCCATTCACGCGCGCGTGCCCGATGGCCGCAGCGCTGGGGTGCTGGCGGCCCTGGTGGTGGGCGAGCAGTCGGCGATCGACCGGGCCGACTGGGACCTGTTCCGCGTCACCGGCGTCTCGCACCTGATGGCCATCAGCGGGTTGCACGTGACGATGTTCGCGTGGCTGGCTGCCGGCGTGTTGCGCCGCCTGTGGCGCAGCCGTCACGGCTGGATGCTCGCCCTGCCCGCCCCAGTGGCCGCGCGCTGGGGTGGTCTGGTGCTGGCGCTGGGCTATGCCGTGTTCTCGGGGTGGGGGGTGCCGGCCCAGCGCACGGTCTGGATGCTGGCCACCGTGGCGGTACTGGCCCAGACCGGCCGACGCTGGCCCTGGGGGCTGATGCTGTTGTGCACGGCCACCGTCGTGGCGGCCGTCGATCCCTGGGCGTTGCTGGCCCCAGGGTTCTGGCTCTCCTTCGTCGCTGTGGCCTTGCTGATGGCGTCCGGCGACGGGGCCTGGGTTCAGGCCACGGTCTCGACCGATCCGGGCCGCTGGAGCCGCTGGACCGCATGGCTGCGGCAGTCCGTGGGTGCAGGCTTGCGCACCCAGGCGATCGCCACGGTGGGCCTGGCACCGCTTACGCTGATCTTCTTTCAGCAGGTCTCGGTGGTGGGGTTCGTGTCCAATCTGGTGGCCATTCCGGTGGTCACACTGGTCGTCACGCCCCTGGCCATGCTGGGTGTGGTGGCGGCACCGTGCTGGGACCTGGCTGCGATGGCCGTGAGCGGGCTCAGCGCCTGGCTGGGCTGGCTCGCGCAATGGCCGCTGGCCGAGTGGCTGACGGCGGCCGCACCAGGCTGGGCGATGGGCGCCGGGGTCGTGGGTGCCGTGCTGGCGGTGCTCCCTGGCCCCCGCGGGCCGCGGGCCTTGGCCCTGCTGCTGGTGCTGCCCCTGCTGTGGCCGCCCGTGCCGCGGCCGGCCGCTGGAGCCTTCGAGGTGATCGCACTGGACGTGGGGCAGGGCACGGCCGTGCTCGTTCGCACCGCCCGTCATACGCTGGTGTATGACACCGGCCCCGTGTATTCGGCCGACAGCGATGCCGGCCAGCGCGTGCTGATCCCCGTGTTGCAGGCGCTCGGGGAACGCCGGATCGACCTGTTGATGCTGTCCCACCGCGACATCGACCACGTGGGAGGCGCCCGGGCCATGCTGGCGCGCCACCCCGGCATCGCCGTGTCGAGTTCGCTCGAGGAAGGACATGAACTGCTGCAGCACATGGCCCGGCACGAGCCCTGCCGGGCCGGCCAGGCCTGGCAGTGGGATGGGGTGCTTTTCGAGGTCTTGCACCCAGGGGCTGACGACCAGGCGCCGCCGCTCAAGCCCAATCAGGTGTCCTGCGTGTTGCGGGTGAGCGGTGGCGGCCACAGCGCCTTGTTGACCGGCGACATCGAGCATGGGGAGGAGGCCCGGCTGGTCGCCCAAGGGGGTGAGGCTCTGGCGTCCGATCTCCTGATCGTCCCCCATCACGGCAGCAGGACTTCCAGCACCCCGGCCTTTCTGGAGGCCGTCCAACCCCGCGTGGCGGTCTTCCAGGCGGCCTACCGCAGCCGATTCGGCCATCCGGCGCGAGAGGTATGGGAGCGCTATGGCGAGCGGGGCATCGAGCGCATCGCGACGCCAAGCTGCGGCGCCTACCGCTGGTCGCAGGGGCAAGGCCGCTGCGAGCGTGACCTGCGGCCGCGTTACTGGCACCATGGGCGCAGGGCTTCCTGACTTGACGCGATCGTCCAGTGCTGGGCCCGCTTCTTGCTTGACCGTGGTTGGAGACGAGCAGCCCATGAGACCCAGCTTCGACGAGATGCAGGCCACCAGCACCACGGTGCGTGACCACTACCGGACCTACGATCGCTGGCTCGCCCGCCAGCCGCGCGACCTGATGCGGTCGCGGCGCGAGGAGGCGGAAATGATCTTCCGCCGCGTGGGCATCACCTTTGCCGTCTATGGTGCCAAGGACGAGGACGGTGCCGGCACCGAGCGCCTCATTCCCTTCGACCTGATCCCGCGCATCATCCCCGCCCAGGAATGGCGCGAGATGGAAAAGGGCCTCGCCCAGCGTGTCACGGCGCTCAACCGCTTCATCCACGACGTCTATCACGACCAGGAAATCATCAAGGCGGGCATCGTGCCGGCCGAGCAGATCTTCCAGAACGCCCAGTTCCGCCCCGAGATGCTGGGCGTGGACGTGCCCTCGGGCGTGTACGCACACATCGCCGGCGTGGACATCGTGCGCGCGGCCAACCCCGACGGCAGCGGCAGCTACTACGTGCTGGAGGACAACCTGCGGGTGCCCAGCGGCGTGAGCTACATGCTGGAAAACCGCAAGATGATGATGCGGCTGTTCCCGGACCTCTTCAGCGAGCACGCGGTGGCACCCGTGGCCCATTACCCCGACTTGCTGCTCGACTCCCTGCGGGCCGTGGCGCCGGCCGGCGTGAACGAACCCACGGTGGTGGTTCTGACACCGGGCATGTACAACTCGGCCTATTTCGAGCACGCCTTCCTGGCGCAGCAGATGGGCGTCGAACTGGTCGAGGGAAAGGACCTGTTCGTGAAGGACAGCTTCATCTACATGCGCACCACCCGGGGCCCCAAGCGCGTGGACGTGATCTACCGCCGCGTGGACGACGACTTCCTCGACCCGCTGGCCTTCCGTCCGGATTCGACCCTGGGCTGCGCCGGCCTGCTGGGCGTGTACCGCGCCGGCAATGTCACGCTGGCCAACGCGATTGGCACCGGCATTGCCGACGACAAGTCGATCTACCCCTACGTGCCGAAGATGGTGGAGTTCTACCTGGGCGAGAAGCCGCTGCTGAGCAACGTGCCCACCTACCAGTGTCGCGAGGCCGATGACCTGAAGTACGTGCTCGACCATCTGGCCGACCTGGTGGTGAAGGAGGTGCACGGCGCAGGCGGCTACGGCATGCTGGTGGGGCCGGCCGCGACGAAGGCCGAGATCGAAGCCTTCCGCGCGCAGCTCCTGGCCGACCCGGCTGGCTACATCGCCCAACCCACGCTCAGCCTGTCGACCTGCCCGACCTTCGTGGACAGCGGCATCGCCCCGCGCCACATCGACCTGCGCCCCTTCGTGCTGAGCGGCAAGACGGTGCAGATGGTGCCCGGCGGCCTCACCAGGGTGGCGCTGAAGGAAGGCTCGCTGGTGGTCAATTCGTCGCAGGGCGGCGGCACCAAAGATACCTGGGTACTGGAGGCCTGATCATGCTTTCGAGAACGGCAGACCACCTCTTCTGGATGGCCCGCTACATGGAGCGGGCCGAGAACACCGCGCGCATGCTCGACGTGAACTACCAGACCCTGCTGATGCCGCGCGCGGCGGCCTCTGCCGAGCAGCTCTGGCGCGGCCTGCTCAGCATCTCGGAGCTGGCCGGCGACTATGCCGATCGCTATGGGGCGATCGCCTCGCGCAAGGTGATGGACTACATGGTGCGCGATGAGCACAACCCGTCGAGCATCTACTCCTGCCTGCGTGCGGCGCGAGAGAACGCGCGCGCGGTGCGGGGGGCGCTCACCACCGAGGTGTGGGAAACGCAGAACCAGACCTGGCTGGAGTTCAAGCGGCTCATCGGCGATGGCGCTTTCCAGCGCGACCCCGGCGAGTTCTTCGAGTGGGTGAAGTTCCGCTCGCACCTCTCGCGCGGGGTGACGCTGGGCACCATGCTGCAGGACGAGGCCTTCCACTTTCTGCGCCTGGGCACCTTCCTCGAACGCGCGGACAACACCGCACGATTGCTCGACGTGAAGTTCCAGGGCATGGGCGGCGACTTCTTCGGCAGCCAGGCCGCGAAGGAGCAGGAGTACGACTTCTACCACTGGTCGGCCATCCTGCGATCGGTCTCGGGTTTCGAGGTCTACCGCAAGGTCTACCGCAACGTGATCCGGCCCGAGAAAGTGGCCGAGCTCCTGATCCTGCGGCCCGATATGCCGCGTTCGCTGGCCGCCTGCGTGGGCGAGGTGGTGTCCAACCTTTCGCAAGTCGCCAACGAGCAGTCGGCCGAGACCCGCCGGCGCGCAGGGCGCTTGCAGGCGGACCTGCAATACGCCCGCATCGATGAGATCCTGTCCACTGGATTGCACGCCTACCTGACGCAGTTCCTCGACCGCATCGGCGATCTGGGTCGGGGCATCAGCCGCGACTTCCTCGTTCCCGTGACGCACTGAGCCCTTCCCATGTCCATCCATGTTGCACTGAACCACGTCACCCACTACCGCTACGACCGGCCGGTGCAACTGGGGCCCCAGGTCGTGCGCCTGCGGCCGGCACCGCACGCACGCACGCGCATCCTGAGCTATTCGATGCGGGTCACGCCAGACACGCACTTCGTCAACTGGCAGCAGGACCCGCAGTCGAACTACCTGGCCCGCCTGGTCTTTCCCGAGAAGACCACCGAGTTCCGCATCGAGGTGGACCTGGTGGCCGAGATGGCGGTGCTCAACCCCTTCGACTTCTTCCTGGAGCCGCACGCCGAGAAGATCCCCTTTGCGTATGACGAGGCGCAGCAGCGCGAGCTGGCGCCCTACCTCGTCAAGCTGCCCGCCACACCTGCCTTCGAGCGCTACCTGGCCACCATCCCGCGCGAGCCGAAGGCCACGATCGACTTCCTGGTGGCACTGAATCAGCGCGTCCAACGCGACGTCAGCTACCTCATCCGCCTCGAACCCGGCGTGCAGACGCCGGAGGAGACGCTCACCCTGGGCTCGGGCTCCTGCCGCGACTCCGGCTGGCTGCTGGTGCAGTTGCTGCGCCACCTGGGCCTGGCGGCGCGGTTCGTATCGGGCTACCTCATCCAGTTGGTGCCAGACGTGAAGGCGCTCGACGGCCCCTCGGGCCCGGAGGCCGACTTCACCGACCTGCACGCCTGGTGCGAGGTCTACCTGCCTGGGGCGGGCTGGATCGGGCTGGACCCCACCTCGGGGCTGCTGGCCGGCGAAGGACACATTCCGCTGGCCTGCTCCCCCGAGCCCTCGTCAGCCGCGCCGGTGACCGGGGTGATGGACAAGGCCGAAGTCGAGTTCGAACACCGCATGAAGGTCGAGCGGGTGTGGGAAGCCCCTCGCGTGACCCAGCCCTACACCGACGAACAATGGGTGCGCATCGAGGCCTTGGGCCACGAGGTCGACGAGACGCTGCGGCGCGGCGACGTGCGCCTCACCCAGGGCGGCGAGCCGACCTTCGTCTCGGTGGACGACCGCGACGGTGCCGAATGGAACACCGATGCGCTGGGACCCACCAAGCGCTTGCTGGCCGCCGACCTTCTCGCCCGTCTGAAGGCCCGCTACGGCGAGGGTGGGCTGCTGCACTACGGGCAAGGCAAGTGGTATCCAGGCGAGCAACTGCCGCGCTGGTCGCTCAACCTCTTCTGGCGCAAGGACGGCGAGCCGGTCTGGTCCGACCCTTCGCTCTTTGCCGAGGAGACAGCCGACCACGGCGCGACCGAAGCCCATGCACGACGCTTTCTCGAAGGGGTGGCCGAGCGTCTGGTGGTGGGCCGCGGCAACATCTTCGCCGCCTATGAGGACACCTGGTACTACCTCTGGCGCGAGCGGCGGTTGCCGGTCAATGTCGACCCCTTCGATGCCCGCCTGGACGATCCGCTGGAACGCGACCGGCTGCGCCGCATCTTCGAGCAGGGTCTGTCGACCGTGGTGGGGCATGTCTTGCCGCTGCAGCGCCTGCCGCGCGGCCAGCAACGCTGGGGCAGTGGCCCCTGGTTCCTGCGAGCCGAGCGCTGCTACCTGATACCGGGCGATTCCCCGATGGGCTACCGGCTGCCCCTGGATTCGCAGCCCTGGGTGGCCGAGGCCGACCACCCCTACCAGCACGACCGTGACCTGACCGAGGCGCTCGCCCCGTTGCCGGCGTACCAGCGCATCCAGGCGCAGCTGCCCGGCATGGCCGGTGTGGCCCAGGCTCAGCGCCTGAAGGCTGCCGCACAGCGCACGGAGGCCGTCTGCGAAGGGCTGGGGCGTGAAGGTGATGCTCCCGTGGCCGAGCAGCGCCCGCGGGCCTTCGAGTCGGCCGTGTCGATCACCCGCACGGCCTTGTGCGCCCAACCGCGCGAGGGGCGGCTCTATCTCTTCATGCCACCGCTCAGCCACCTGGAAGACTACCTGGAGCTGGTGGCAGCCATCGAGGCCACCGCCGCCGAGCTGCACCTGCCGGTGGTGCTGGAAGGTTACGAGCCGCCGCGCGACCCGCGCCTGCAGACCCTGCGCGTGACGCCCGACCCCGGCGTGATCGAAGTCAACATCCATCCGGCCTCGAGCTGGGGCGAGCTGGTGGACCAGACCAGCTTCCTCTACGACGCGGCCTTTCAGACGCGCCTGTCGACCGAGAAGTTCATGGTCGACGGCCGACACACCGGTACGGGTGGCGGCAACCACTTCGTGCTGGGCGGCGCCACGCCGGCCGACTCACCTTTCCTCAGGCGGCCCGACCTGCTGGCCAGCATGGTGGGCTACTGGCACAACCACCCGGCGCTGTCCTATCTGTTCTCGGGCCTGTTCATCGGCCCCACCAGCCAGGCTCCGCGGGTGGACGAGGCCCGCAATGATTCGGTCTATGAGATCGAGATCGCGTTGGCCGAACTGCAGCGCCAGGCGCAGGGCAACCACTGCCCGCCGTGGCTCATCGACCGACTGATGCGCAACCTGCTCATCGACGTCACCGGCAACACCCACCGCGCCGAGTTCTGCATCGACAAGATGTATTCGCCCGACGGGCCGGCCGGCCGCCTGGGCCTGCTGGAAATGCGGGCCTTCGAGATGCCGCCGCACGCGCGCATGAGCCTCACGCAGCAACTGCTGATGCGCGCGCTGATCGCCCGCTTCTGGCAACACCCCTACCGGCCCGAGCGGCTCAAGCGCTGGGGGACCGAATTGCACGACCGCTTCATGCTGCCGCACTTCGTCTGGGAGGATCTGCACGATGTCGTCGAGGAGTTGCGCGACTTCGGCTTTCCGCTGCAGCTCGACTGGTTCGCGCCGCACTTCGAGTTCCGGTTCCCCCACCTGGGGGACTTCGCGGCGCGAGGCGTGGCTGTGGAGCTGCGCCTGGCGCTTGAGCCCTGGCATGTGATGGGCGAGGAGGGGGCTGTCGGGGGGACGGTCCGGTACGTCGATTCCTCGGTCGAGCGACTGCAGGTGCATGTCACCGGCCTGGTGGATGACCGCCATGTGCTCACGTGCAATGGGCGGGTGGTGCCCTTGCAGCCCACAGGCCGGGTGGGCGAGTTCGTTGCCGGCGTGCGCTACCGCGCCTGGCAAGCGCCATCGGCGCTGCATCCCACGATCGGTGTGCATGCGCCCCTGGTCTTCGATCTGGTGGACACCTGGATGCAGCGCTCGATGGGCGGATGCCAGTACCACGTGGCCCACCCCGGTGGTCGCAACTACGCCACCTTCCCCATCAACGCGTACGAGGCCGAGGCGCGGCGGCTTGCGCGCTTCTTCCGCATGGGCCACAGCCCGGGGCCGGTCTGCGTGAAGCGTGATTCGCGCAACCCCGACTTTCCCTTCACGCTGGACCTGCGGCGCCCGGGTGGAGCCTGATGCGGCGCCTGCCGGGGCGATGGCAGACTCCACCCATGTCTGACGATCTTCTCGAGGGCTACAGCAGCCTGCCCGACCGCTTCGATGAACTGCGTGAAGCCGACGGTACGGTCCGCTCGCACTGGCGGCCCTTTCTCGAGGACCTTCGCGCGAGCGCGCCTGCGCAGCTGGCCGAACGCATGGCCATGGTCGAGCGGGAGATCCGGGAGCATGGCATCACCTACAACGTGTATGCCGACCCGCAGGGCGCCGATCGACCCTGGGCGGTGGACCCGATCCCCTTGCTCCTTGACGAAACGGAGTGGGAGACCATCGAGGCCGGTCTGGCCCAGCGTGCCCGGCTGTTCAACCTCATCCTGCAGGACCTGTACGGCCCGCAGCAGCTGCTGCGCGAAGGGCTGATCCCGCCGGCCCTGGTGTATGGCCACCGCGGCTACCTTCACCCGGCGCGCGACATCCGCCCGCCCGGGGGCATCCACCTTTTTCAGTATGCGGCCGACCTGGCTCGCTCACCGGACGGGCAGTGGTGGGTCTTCTCCGACCGGACCCAGGCACCTTCGGGCATGGGCTATGCGCTGGAAAACCGGCTCATGGTCTCGCGCATGTTCCCGGAGGCCTTTGCGCGGCTGCGGGTGCAGCATCACGCAGCCTTCTTCGCCACCTGGCGCGAATCGCTCGCGCATCTCGCGCCGCGCGGCGATGGGCCCCAGCTCATCGTGCTGCTGACCCCGGGGCCCTACAACGAAACCTACTTCGAGCATGCCCTGCTGGCCCGCTACCTTGGCTTCGTGCTGGTGGAGGGGAGCGACCTGACCGTGCGCCAGGGCAAGGTCTGGCTCAAGACCGTGGAAGGGTTGCGTCGTGTGCACGCCATCGTGCGGCGCCAGGACGATGACTACTGCGACCCGCTCGAGCTTCGCGCAGATTCCGCTCTGGGGGTGCCCGGTCTTGTCGAATGCGCGCGCCGGGGCAGCGTGCTTCTCGCCAACGGTCTCGGTGCAGGCGTGCTGGAATCCGGGGCCCTGATGGGTTATCTCCCTGTGTTGTGCGATCGCCTGCTGGGCGAACCCCTGCGACTCCCGTCCGTGGCCACCTGGTGGCTGGGCGAGCCCGCCGCCCTGGACGACGCCTGGGCACGCCTTGACGAGCTGGTCATCAAGCCGGCCGACCGCAGCCTGCCCTTGCACCCCGTGCATGGACGCAACCTCGGGGAAGCAGAACGGGCCGCCCTGCGCGCGCAGATCGAGTTGCAGCCCCACCGCTACATGGCCCAGGAGTGGGTGAGGCTGTCGCAGGCCCCGGTGCTGGACCGTCATCGCCCACGCCATCTGGCAGCGTGTGCCGTGGGCTTGCGCGCGTTTGCGGTGGCCACCCCCGATGGCCATGCGGTGATGCCCGGCGGGCTCGTGCGCGCGGGCGGACCTGGCGACACGGAAGCCATCTCCATGCAGCGGGGTGGCGGCTCGAAGGACGCCTGGGTGCTCTGCAAGGAGCCCGTGAATTCCGCCTTTTCCCTGCTGCGCACCACGGTCACGCCTGACGACCTCGGGCGCTCGAAGGGCCACCTCTCCTCCCGCGCGGCGGAAAACCTGTTCTGGTTCGGCCGCTACGGCGAGCGCAGCGACTGCTCCGCCCGACTGCTGCGTGTGGCGCTGACGCGCAGCGTGAGCGAGGCGGCCGAACAGGAGGAGGGGGCTGCTGCGGCCTGGGCGCTGGCGCACGAGTGGGGGCTGCTGGACGGTGAATCCGACACCGTGCCGGCATTGCTGCGCGCCGCCACCTGCCCGGACCAGGGCCTTGGTGCTGTGCTGGCTCAACTGGCCCGCACGGGATTCCACCTCCGGGACCGGCTGTCGCTGGACCATTGGCGCATCCTGCAGCAGCTGGCCCACGACGAGGTGTTCCAGAAACAGGCCACGCTGCCCGTGGCGCTGAACTGGCTGGACCGCGCCGTGATCGGATTGATGACGCTGTCGGGCTTTGCGCTGGACGGCATGTCACGCGGCACCGACTGGCGCTTCCTGTCGATCGGGCGGCGCATCGAACGCCTGTGCTTTCTCACGCGGGCTCTTGAGGCCGCTCTCAGCGCCGGGCCCGACAGCGGCCTGGATTGGCTCCTGGAGCTGTGCGACTCCAGCGTCACCTACCGTTCGCGCTTTCTCGTGGCCCCGGAATGGCTGCCTGTGCTGGACTTGCTGTTGCGCGACGACAGCAACCCACGCTCGGTCGGTTTCCAGGTGCGCGGGCTGGTGGACTTCGTGCAGCGGCTGGAGACGCAGCACGGCGCCTTTGCCCATCACGGGCTCGTGCGCCAGGCCGATCAGCTCGCGCGCCTGGCGCCGGCCGACCTGCACCCTGACAACCCGGTGCTGGGTCAGTTGCTGGAAGGCCTGCGAGACAGCGCCTACCGGCTGTCCGACGACATCACCCACCGCTTCTTCACTCACGCGCAGCCGCGCAGCCTGCTGCACCTGGCGGCGTGAGCCGGCCTGATCCTCGCCCATGCCCCGTTACCGCATCGAACACGAGACCCGCTACGACTACGGCGCGCCGGTGTCGGATTCCTGGCAAATGGCGCACCTGACACCCCGCGAGCTCGCGTGGCAGCACCTGGTGTGGCATCGGCTGCTGGTGGACCCGGTGCCGGACGAGGTCGAGACACGCCAGGACAGTTTCGGCAACGGGGTGACCCGCTTTGCCTTGCACCGGCCCCATGCGGCGCTGAGGGTGCACATGGTCTGCGAGGTGGAACTGGGGGCGCGCGCCTTGGCCGGCCCTTCTGGCGCGCCGGGCTGGGAGGCCGTACGCGACGCCCTGCTGCCGCCGCACCCGCCGCCCGGTCTGCTGCCGGCCCAGGCGCGCGAGGCCTCCTCCCTGCTGCCCTGGTCGGCGGCTGCCCTGGACTACGCGCGCAGCAGCTTCCCGCCGGGGCGCAACTGGTTCGAGGCCGTGCACGACCTGATGGGTCGCATCCATGCCGACTTTCGCTTCGAGAACGGTGTGACCACCGTCAGCACGCCCGTGGAAACGGTGCTGGAGCGCCGTGAGGGCGTCTGCCAGGATTTCGCACACCTGATGATTGCCGGGCTGCGGGCCCTCGGCCTGCCGGCCTTGTACATGTCCGGCTACCTGCTGACCCGGCCGCCGCCCGGCCAGCCGCGACTGATGGGCGTGGATGCCAGTCACGCCTGGGTGGCGGCCTGGGCGCCCGGGCTGGGCTGGGTGGAGTTCGACCCCACCAACAACACCCTGGCGGACGAACGCTTCGTGCTGCTCGGTTGGGGTGGTGACTTCGGTGACGTGGCTCCCCTGCGCGGCGTCATCCTGGGTGGGGGGGAACAGCGACTGAGCGTGGAAGTGAGCGTGTGCCCCCAGCCGTGAACTCCCTCACACCTGGGGACATCTCCCACGTGAATGCGGGGTGGCCGGCCGGCCGGCGCCAGCGCATCATGAACCCCAGATCAGCAGTCGAGGTCGCCCATGTTTTCCTTCGCAAGCAAGTTGACGCACAAGCCGGGATCGCGCCAACCTGAGGTCGTGCGCGCAGCCGCACCGATGGAAAGCAGTCCGCCCGACACCGCGGGGAAGGCCACCGAGAAGGTCTGGTGGATGGATTCCGCGCATGAGCTGGAGCAGGGGCTGGAAGTCACTGAAATGACCGACCTGCCCGAGGACCTCTTCAAGGGCTCCTGACAGAGAGCGAGGCGGTGCTGGGAGCACCCACGGCGCGTGCCACTGCAGCTCCCAGGTCGATCACCGCCATGGCGTAGTAGCTCGACCAGTTGTAGCGAGTGATCGTGTAGAAGTTCGAGGTGCCGGCCACGTAGCTGGGCGCCGAAGCGCCGTTCTGCAGTTCCACCAGTGCCAGCAGGCCCGCATGCGACTGTGCAGCGTCGGGCAGCCAGGCCTGTCGCGTGACGAACTCCTGCGCCGTGAAGCTGGGAACGATGTCGGGGCCGAGCAAGGTCGCTCGTTCGGAGGTGTCTACCGGGGGGCGAACGTCAAAATGCGTGGGCAGCCCCCGCGTCCACCCGAATTCAGCGAGGTAGTGGGCGACGCTGCCGATCACGTCGGCCACGCTGCCATGCAGGTCCACGCGGCCGTCCCCGTCGAAATCAACGGCGTAGCGGTTCCAGCTGCTGGGCATGAACTGCGGCATGCCCATCGCCCCGGCATAGGAGCCCCGCAGCGAGGTCGGGTCGAGGCCTTCGCTGTGAGCCAGCACGAAAAGCTGGCCCAGTTCGTCGCGGAAGAAGGCGCTGCGGTCGCGCCGCCCGGGCGGGAAATCCAGGCTCAGCGTGGCCAGCGCGTCGATCACGCGGAAGCTGCCCATGTTGCGGCCGTAGAGGGTCTCGACACCGATGATGCCGACGACGATGTCCGGCGGGACGCCATAGAGTTCCTCGGCGCGACGCAGCGAACGCTCGTTGGCGCGCCAGAAGTCGGCGCCCCAGCCGATGCGGCGCGGCTCCACGAAGCGGGCGCGGTAGGCCGCCCAGTCCTTCGCGGTGCCGGCGGCGGGCGGCATGATGAGCCGCTGCACCGCCGCCAGCTGACGGGCGCTGGCCAGATGACCCCGCACCCAGGCGGCATCGAGGCCGTGACGCTGCGCGATCTCATCCGCCAGCGCCAGCGCGTCCGCACGGCCGGCGTAGGTCGGGGCGGCCGTTTCGGCCGCGGCGCGCTTGGATGGTGGAGACCCCTGCGCCCATGTCGACGGCAGGCTGCCCAGTGCCAAGGTCACCGCGAGGGCCAGCACGCCGCGATGCCAGCGAGAGGGGGTGAGGAGATCAAGATCAGGCATGGGGCAGTCGCGCGGCATGTTGCCGAAACTCGCGCACGAGGCGCTGCAGTTCCGTGCGGCTCAGTGTAGCCCCGCTGGCCGATGACGACGACCCAGGGGGGGCATACCGCAGGGTTTCCATGGCGAGCAGGGAGGCCTCGGCCTCCCGGGCGGCCTCCCCCCACCGTGCGCGGGCCTGCGCGGCCAGTGCGCGAGGGGCCGTGGCCTCGTCACTGGGGATGCCGGCGCGTGCCATCGCCTGGCGCATGCGCCTGTATCCGGCGAGCCAGGGGTCCACATGCCGGCGTTCCCACCAGGCCCACACGGCCCCCAGGGCGCTGGCAGCAACCAGCAGGCCCAGCAGCGCCAGCACGAGGTCCTGCCAGGAGGGTGAACGCACACCGAGCTGGCGCAGCAGATCGAGCTGGCGGCCCGCCGAGTAGTTGAGCACCCATTGGTTCCAGGCCGTGTTCAGGGCCTGCCACTGGTTGCGCAGCTGCACGAGCAGGTTCGGCGTGAGGGTGCCCAGGGCCGTGGCCAGCATCCCCGGGGCCGGACGCAGGTTGAGATGCTGCACGATGCGCTCGGGCGCCACGGCCGACGTGGGATCCACCCGCACCCAGCCGCGCCCGGCCTGCCAGTACTCCACCCAGGCGTGCGCAAAGCTGTTGCGCACCAGGTAGTAGCCGTCGACGGGGTTGCGCTCTGCACCCTGGTAGCCGGTCACGATGCGCGCGGGAACGTCCAGGGCACGCAGCACCACGGTGAACGCCGCCGCATAGTGTTCGCAGAACCCCTCGCGCCGGTCGAGCCAGAACTCGTCGATGGCATGCCGCCCCTGGGCGTCTCCGTACAGTCCCGGCGCGAGGGTGTAGGTGTACTCGCCGCTGCGGATGTGGCGCAGCAGCGCGGCGACCAGGGTGTCGGCATCGGCCTCGGCGTATTGCGGGTCGCGGCGCAGCGCGGCGGCCCAGGCCAGGGTGCGGGGGTTGTAGTCGGCGGGCAGCTCGACGTAGTGCCGCAGACCGGAGACCGCCTCGGTCGGGCCATGCTCGAAGCCCGGATAGGCCGTGGCGCGCAGCCGCAGTCGCTCATCCAGCGGGCGGATCGTGCGCCACTGCAGGTCGTTGCGCAGGTCCGGCCGCAGGGTGGCTGGGATCCCGTCCAGGGGCAACTCGGGCGTGAGCTCCAGCATCGGCAGCACGGGCACCTTGGTCGGTTCGAAAGTGACTTCGTAGTCCACCCCGGAGGCCCGCGCCACACGCATCTCGGGCCGGACGAGGCCGGGCAGGAAACGTCCCGGGGTCACGGGGCGCCACTCGCGGCCGTCGAACTCGCCCAGCACCGGCCCCCGGAAGTACAGGCTCTCGGCGGGCGGCGCCGCGCCGAAGAACCGCACGGTCATGGCGACGCTGTCGTCCAGCGCCAGCTCGGCCACCGTGCCCAGGCTCATGCGCTGCGACAGTCCGGTGCGCCCCCCCAGGTCCTCGCCCGGCACCCCCCACAAGGGCGCCATGCGCGGAAACAGCAGGAACAGCACCACCATGATGGGGGCGCCCAGCAGGCACATGCGGGCCGACAGTGCGGCCGCCTGGCGCAGGCTGGGCTGGCCCACGGGCATGTGGGCCAGCACCAGGGCGCTGAGCAGGCCCCATACGGCCACCACCATGGCGACGGCCACCAGCAGGGCTTGCGAGTAGAGGAAGTTCGTCAGGACGAGGAAAAAGCCCAGGAAGAACACAACGAAGGCGTCCCGCCGCGCCCGCAACTCCAGGGTCTTCAGGGCCACGAGCACCACGAGCAAGGTCACACCCGCCTCCTTGCCCAGCAGGGTGCCGTGGGACCAGACGGTGGCTGCAAGGGCCAGGAGGAGCACGCCTGCGCGCGCCCAGCGGCCCGGCAGGGCGCCACCGCTCAAGGCCAGTTGGGCTCGCCAGGCCAGCACGAGGGCGGTCAGGCCGATGCACCATGCGGGCAGATGCCCGCCGTGCGGCAGGACGACCCAGGCGATCACGGCCAGCAGGAAGAGGGTGTCCCGGGCCTCGCGAGGGAGTGTGCGCCAGCGGGCCCCCGGGGCCGGCGCGGAGCGCAGGGCGTGCAGTGTCTTCATGCCCACAAGGCGAGGTGCTGGAGGCAGGCGCGCCGGTGGGCTTCGCCTGCATCCGGTGACAGTTCCACGCCGGGCAGGCGCAGGCCGTAGCGCACCTGGGCCCGGTCGGCGGCCAGCACCCAGGCACACAGGCGCGACAGTCGCCGTTCCGGGTCCAGGCTGCCGGCGTCGTGCCAGTCCAGCCAGAGTTCGAGTTGGGCGCTGGCGCTGCCGTCGCGACTGACCAGCTGATCCGTCTTGGCGACCTTCTTCCACACCACGCGCTTGGGGGCATCACCACGGCGATAAGCCCGTATGCCCTCGGTCTCCAGCCCTTCGCGGACCTGCCCCTTTACGGCACCCCCCGGTTGCGCCTGCGGAGTGGGCAGCGGTGGGCAGGGCTCTTCGGGGCGCGGGTAGGCCAGCACGCGGGCGGCGGGCCGCCACACGGACCAGACCCGGAAGATGCCCAGTGGGAAGCGGGTTTCGGCGCTGAGGGTCGGGACGTCGCACCAGCCGCGCCGGGGGAGTGTGAAGCTCAGGTGGACGCTGGTCTGCCCAGCCGGGGGCACGTCGGTCCACACCCAGGCGGGCAGCCGTCCGAGGACGTCATCGCGCACCCGCAGTCCGATTCCATGGCGCCAGGTCGGACGGGCGTGCTGCAGCACAACCTCGAGCGCTGCGGCCTGCCCGGCGAACGAGGGCGACGGCGTCCGCAGCGACAGGGTCAGGCCGCGCAGGGTGTTGTGGGTGATGTGCATGCCGACCACCGCGGCGCCGGCGAGCAAGAAGGTGAGCAAGTGGCCCAGGTTGAGCTGGTAGTTGATGGAGGCCACGAGCAGCACCAGCAGCGTGAGGGCGAACATGGCGCCCGGCCGGGTTGGGAGGATGTACACATTGCGCTGGGTCAGCACCAGGGCGTCGCTGCGCGCAAGGCGCCCCTCCCACCATCGCTGCCAACGCTGGCGAAGGCCGACGGCCGGGCCGAGCCGGGAATGCACGGCGGCCATGGGCTCAGGGCAGCGGTACGGCCTCGAGCAAGGCGCGCACCTGTTCGGTGCGTCCACGCCCGCTTCCGGGCACCGGCTGGAGCCGGTGGGCAATGGTTTGCGGCAGGATGGCCTGGATGTCGTCGGGGGCCACGTAGTCGCGCCGCGCCAGCAGGGCCCGGGCGCGTGCGGCCCGCAGCACCGCCAGGCCCGCGCGCGGGCTGAGCCCCTCCACGAACCACCGCCCGCTGCGGGTGGCGGCGATCAGGTCCTGCAGGTAGTCGAGCAAGGGGGCCGCAGCGTGCACCGCGAGCACCGCCTGCTGCACCGCCTGGAGCTCCGACGGACTCATCACCGGCATCAGGCGCGAGACGGCGTTGCGGCGATCGCTGCCTGCCAGCAGTTCGCGCTCGGCAGCCCGGTCCGGGTAGCCCAGCGTGATGCACATCAGGAAGCGATCCAGCTGGGATTCCGGCAAGGCATAGGTGCCGAGCTGATCGTTCGGATTCTGGGTGGCGATGACGAAGAAGGGGGTCGGCAGCGGGCGGGTCTCGCCCTCCACGCTCACCTGATGCTCTTCCATGGCTTCCAGCAGCGCGCTCTGCGTCTTGGGTCCGGCGCGGTTGATCTCGTCGGCCAGCAGCACCTGCGAGAACACCGGGCCGGGATGGAAAACGAAGGCCTCCTTGCCGCGCTCGTAGACGCTCACCCCCACCAGATCGGTAGGCATCAGGTCGGCGGTGAACTGCACGCGCGAAAACCGCAGGCCGAGCGACACTGCCAGGGCATGCGCCAGGGTGGTCTTGCCCACGCCCGGCACGTCCTCGATGAGCAGGTGGCCGCCGGCCAGCAGGCAGGCCAGGGCGTCGTCCACCTGGGCCGGCTTGCCCACGATGATCGTGTTAATCTGATCACGCAGCCGCTGGAGCTGGCTGTGCATGTCGGGGAAAGTGGGCGCGTTCATGGCGCGGACCTTACCCGAAATCAGAAAGACCCAAAGGGGACAAGTTCACGATGGCGACCGGCTACTTCAGCCACCCCGACTGCAGGCGTCATGACATGGGACCCGGCCACCCCGAGTGCCCCGAACGCCTTGCGGCCATCGACGATCACCTCATCGCCACGGGCCTGGATGTGGCCCTCGAGCGGCACGATGCGCCACTTGTGGACCTGCGAGACGTCGAACTCGCACATCACGCAGCCTACGTGGCCAACCTCAAGGATTTCATGGAGCAGGTGGCGGCCTCGGGTGAGCGCCGGGCCATCGACATGGACACGGTGGTGTGCGAGCACACCTGGGCGGCCGCGCTGCGCGCCGCCGGCGCGGCCGTGGCGGCCACCGATGCCGTGATCGACGGGCGCCTGGACAACGCCTTCTGCGCCGTGCGCCCGCCGGGCCATCATGCGATGCGCGGTCAGGCCATGGGCTTCTGCTTCTTCAACAACGTGGCCGTGGCCGCACGCCA
The DNA here is from genome assembly GCA_964552215.1 of uncultured Caldimonas sp. Taxonomy (GTDB): domain Bacteria; phylum Pseudomonadota; class Gammaproteobacteria; order Burkholderiales; family Burkholderiaceae_C; genus Caldimonas. The sequence continues at coordinate 35,370 of CAZKGD010000010.1, read as the reverse complement.
TGCGCTCGACGTGCGGGGCCTGAAGCGCGTGGCGGTGGTGGACTTCGACGTGCATCACGGCAACGGCACCGAGGACATCCTGGCCGGTGATGACCGCGTGCTGATGGTGAGCTTCTTCCAGCATCCCCTGTACCCCTACAGCGGTGACCAGCCTTCGGCGGGCAACATGTGCAACCTGCCGGTGCCGGCCTACACCAAGGGCATGGACGTGCGCGAGCTGATCGAGATGATCTGGATGCCGCGCCTGGAGCGTTTCAAGCCGCAGATGATCTTCGTCTCGGCCGGCTTCGACGCCCACCGGGATGACGACCTCGGCCAGCTCGGCCTGGTGGAGGCCGACTACGAATGGATCACCCAGCGGGTGATGGACGTGGCGCAACGCCATGCCAAGGGGCGCGTGGTGTCCTGCCTGGAAGGGGGCTACCACCTGGGGGCGCTGGCGCGCAGCGTGGCCACCCATCTTCGCGTTCTGGCCGATATCTGAGAGCCGGACGGGCGGGGTGACGCGGCAGGGCGCTATGCTTCGCGCCGCGCTTGACTCCCGCTGGCATGCCCATGAATACCTCCACTGACGCTCCCAAGGATTTCGAGGCCCTGCTGGCTGCTCTGGGACAGCCTTCATCCCTGATCGAGCTGGCCGTCGTGGCTGGCTGCCTGGCACTGGCCTGGGCGTTGGTGCGCCTGGTGCGCGGGCCGCGTGCGCCCGAGGGCTCGATCTGGTTCGGCCGGCGCATCGTCGACGGGGTGCTGTTTCCCGTGGTGGCGCTGGCACTCGTCTACGGCGCACGCCTGGCGGCCGAAAGCTGGGTGCCGCTGGCGGTGTTCCGGGTGGCGGTACCGGTGCTGCTGTCGCTGGTGCTCATCCGCATGAGCGTGCGCGTGCTGTCGGCGGCCTTTCCCGACTCCGCCGTGATGCGGGCGGCCGAACGCACGATCTCCTGGCTGGCCTGGATCGCGGTGGTGCTGTGGATCACTGGCGTGCTGCCGGTGCTGCTGGACGAGCTCGAGCGTATCCAGTGGAAACTGGGCAGCACCACGCTGTCGCTGCGTCAACTCCTCGAAGGCACGCTGTCAGCGGGTTTCGTGATGATGGTGGCGCTGTGGATCTCGGCCGCGATCGAGTCGCAGTTGCTCAAGGGAGCCGTGGGGGAGCGCCTGTCGCTGCGCAAGGCAGCGTCCAATGCCGTGCGTGCAGCGCTGGTGTTCGTGGGCCTGCTCGTCGCGCTGTCTTCGGTGGGCATCGATCTCACCGCATTGTCTGTGCTGGGTGGGGCCATCGGGGTGGGCATCGGCTTCGGCCTGCAGAAGCTGGCAGCCAACTACGTCAGCGGCTTCGTGATCCTGGCCGAACGGTCGCTGCGCATCGGCGACTTCGTGCGGGTGGACAACTTCGAGGGACATGTCACCGACATCACGACCCGCTACACCGTGATCCGCGCGCCCAATGGCCGCGAATCGATCGTGCCCAACGAGACGCTCATCACCACCCGAGTCGAGAATCTCTCGCTGGCTGACCGCAACATGCTCCTTTCCACGGTGGTGCAGGTCGCCTATGGCACGCATGTGGACGGGCTCCGGGCGCGCATCGTCGAGCGTGTGCGCCAGGTGCCCCGGGTGTTGCCCGAGCCGGGGCCTTCGGCCCACCTCACCGCCTTTGCCAGCGACGGGCTCGAGCTCACCGTGTTCTTCTGGATTGCGGACCCCGAAAACGGCCAGGCAAACGTACGCTCTGGCGTCAACCTGGCCCTGCTCGCACTGTTCGAGGAACTGGGGATCGAGATTCCCTACCCGCAGCGCGTGGTCCATCTGCGCCCCCCGCCGGCAGGCGCGTCGCCGAACTCGTCCGCCTAGCCCGGGTTGGTGTCGTCGTCCGACGGCTTCAGCGGGATCGACAAGCCCAGCTTGCGAATCCTGGAGCCGTCCATCTCGCGCACGCTCAGGATCGCTTCGCCCAGGTTGACGTGATCTCCTACGACAGCCGGACGTCCGAGCCGGCTGGCCACCCAGTCCGACAAGGGCAGCTCGGCACCCGCAACAGGGGGGAGTCCGTAGAACTCGCACAGCAGGCCCGTGGGCTGGTGGCCGTCCAGAACGAAGTCACCGAAAACGGCCCGCGTGCCTTCCTCGTCGTCCCTGTCCGGCAGGGCGACATCGAAACGTCGGCCGGCCCATCCGATTGTCGTGCCCTGAAAAACCAGGGAGACCAGCACCACGACGAAGGCCACTTGAAAGAGCAGTGTGGCGTTGGGCACGCCGGCCATCAGCGGGAAGATGGCCAGCACGATGGGCACTGCCCCGCGCAGACCCACCCAGGAGATGAACCACACCTCCTTGGCACCGAAGCGGAACGGTGCGAGGCACAACCAGACCGCGATGGGCCGGGCCAGGAACATCAGGACCGCAGACACCCCCAGCGCCGGCAGGGCGCTGCCCAGCAGGCCAGATGGGGTGACCAGCAAGCCCAGCAGCAAGAACATGACAGCCTGGGACAGCCAGGCATAGCCGTCCATGGCCGAGAAGGCAGCCCGCACCCGGCGACCGCCGCGGTTGCCCAGCACCATGCCGAACAGATAGATCGCCAGGAAGCCCGAGCCGCCGGCCACGCCCGTCAGGGCAAAGACCATCAGGCCCGAGGCAGCCAGCAACAGCCCCATGATCCCGCCACCGGCATGCTGGCGCGGCAGGCGGTGCACCACCTCGCTCATCAGGAATCCTGCGCCCACGCCGATCAGGGTGCCCAGGCCGAACTGCTGTGCGAAAGACCACAGCACCATGGTCACACCGGCACCTGCGTCCGGCAGAGCCGTGATCAGCGTGATGAAGGCCATCGTCAGGAACACGGCCATCGGATCGTTCATGCCGGACTCGATCTCCAGCGTGGCCGCCACCCGTTCATTGAGCTGAACCCCTGAAGTCTTCAGAAGTGCAAACACCGCAGCAGCATCGGTCGAACCCACGATGGCCCCCAGCAGCATGCCCTGCTGCCACGACAGGTCCAGCAAGAGCATCGCACCCAGCCCGGTGAGCAGGGCCGTGATCAGCACGCCCACGGTGGCCAGCAGCAGCGATGGCTTCAGGCCGGTGCGGAAGGTGGACAACGAGGTGCGCAAGCCGCCGTCGAGCAGGATCACGGCGAGCGCCACGTTGCCGACCCAGAAGCTCAAGGTGAAGTCGGAAAACTTCAGCCCGCCCGGGCCGTCCTCGCCGGCGAGGCCGCCAGCGATCAGGAAGATCAGGAGGAAGGAGAAGCCGGCGCGGGCCGAGAACATGCCCGCCAGAACGCTGGCCAGCAGCAAAGCTGACGCGATGAGCAGGGGGACATTGATGAAGTTGAAATCCATGCACGAACGGGCGGTGACCCCCGAAGCGTAACAGCAGCACCCGCGACCCCCACGCGGGGGTCGACGCATCGAACGCTGCCCGAGCTCTGGCTCAGGCGACGGCCACGGGGATCTTGCCGATCCGGGCCTGCCACTCGCGCGGACCGGTGATGTGGGCGCTCGTGCCCCCCGCATCGACCGCCACCGTCACCGGCATGTCCACCACGTCAAATTCGTAGATGGCTTCCATGCCCAGGTCCTCGAAGCCGACGACCTTGGCACCCTTGATGGCCTTGCTCACCAGGTAGGCGGCACCCCCCACGGCCATCAGGTAGGCGCTCTTGTGCTTCTGGATGGCCTCGATGGCCACCGGGCCGCGTTCGGCCTTGCCGATCATCGCGATCAGGCCCGTCTGGGCCAGCATCATCTCGGTGAACTTGTCCATGCGCGTGGCGGTGGTGGGGCCGGCCGGGCCCACCACCTCGTCACGCACCGGATCGACCGGGCCGACGTAGTAGATGACGCGGTTGGTGAAGTCCACCGGCAGCTTCTCGCCCTTGGCCAGCATGTCGGCGATGCGCTTGTGCGCGGCGTCGCGCCCGGTGAGCATCCTGCCCGACAGCAGCAGCGTGTCGCCCGGCTTCCAGCTGGCCACCTGCTCGCGCGTGAGCGCGTTGAGGTCCACCTTCTTGCTCTTGTTGTAGTCGGGCGCCCAGTGCACGTCCGGCCACAGGTCCAGGCTGGGTGGTTCCAGGTAGGCCGGGCCCGAGCCGTCGAGCACGAAGTGCGCATGGCGCGTGGCAGCACAGTTGGGGATCATCGCCACCGGCTTGGAGGCTGCATGCGTGGGGTAGGTCTTGATCTTGATGTCGAGCACCGTGGTCAGGCCCCCCAGGCCCTGTGCGCCGATGCCCAGCGCATTGACCTTCTCGTACAGCTCCAGGCGCAACTCTTCGAGCTTGTTCTGCGGGCCACGTTGCTGGAGCTCGTACATGTCGATGTCTTCCATCAGCGATTCCTTGGCCAGCAGCATTGCCTTCTCAGCCGTGCCGCCGATGCCGATGCCCAGCATGCCCGGCGGGCACCAGCCGGCACCCATCAGGGGCACGGTCTTGAGCACCCAGTCCACCAGCGAGTCGCTGGGGTTCATCATCACGAACTTGGTCTTGTTCTCGGAGCCGCCCCCCTTGGCGGCCACCGTCACGTCCACGGTGTTGCCGGGCACCAGCTCCATGTGGATGACGGCCGGCGTGTTGTCCTTGGTGTTCTTGCGCTCGAAGTGCGGGTCGGCCAGCACCGAGGCGCGCAGCTTGTTGTCCGGGTTCAGATAGCCGCGGCGCACGCCCTCGTTGACGGCATCGGCGATCGAGCCGGGGAAGTTGACGAAGCGCACGTCCATGCCGATCTTCAGGAAGACGTTCACGATGCCGGTGTCCTGGCAGATCGGGCGACGGCCCTCGGCACTCATCTTCGAGTTGGTGAGGATCTGCGCAATCGCGTCTTTAGCCGCCGCCGACTCCTCGCGCTCGTAGGCCCGCGCCAGATGGGCGATGTAGTCGGCCGGGTGGTAGTAGCTGATGTACTGCAGGGCGGCAGCCACGCTTTCGACGAGGTCGTCGTGCTGGATCGTGGTGGTCATGAGGCAGGCTTGTGGGGTTGGGGCAGGGCGGCCAAGGCCAATGGAGCCTCGATTTTAGCGATCCGGCTCCTGATGATCTGGAGTGGAGCCGATCCACCTTGCATGGGCATGACAGCCGCGGCGGAACCACCTGAGTGGTTGCCACAAGACTGGGCGGCGTCTCATGTTTCTACAATCAGCCGTTTTTTGCGTGCTCGACCCGCCCGGTCGCGTCCTGCCATCTACCTGCCTGACACGATGAATCTCCTTGCCACGGTCGTCTTGCTGCCCCTGGTGCTGGGCACCGTCCTGTGCTTCTGGCTCGGCCGGGTGGAGACCCCGACTCGCCGCCGTGCCACCGCCTGGGCGGCGGGCCTGGTGGCCGCGGCGGCATTGGCTGTGCTCGCCAGCCAGGCCGGCGCAGTCTTCGATGGCCAGACCGTGTTGCACCAGACCCCCTGGGTGCCGGCCATCGGCCTGAACCTGGGTTTCCGCCTCGATGGCCTGGCCTGGATGTTCGCCGCGCTGATCAGCGGGATCGGCATCCTCATCGTGCTGTATGCCGCGTTCTACCTGCATCATGACGACCCGGCGGGCAAGTTCTTCAGCAGCCTGATGCTGTTCATGGCTGCGATGCTGGGCATCGTGCTGTCGGACAACCTGCTGCTGCTGGTGGTGTTCTGGGAGCTCACCAGCATCTCGTCGTTCCTGCTGATCGGCTACTGGGGCCACAAGGAAGAGTCGCGCGCCGGCGCTCGCATGGCCCTGGCCGTCACCGGCGGCGGGGGCCTGGCCCTGCTGGCTGGCGTCGTGGTGCTGGGGCAGATCGCCGGCACCTATGAGCTTTCGCAGATGCTGGGTCGCGGCGCCGAGATCCAGGCGCACCCGATGTTCCCGGTGGCGCTGATCCTCATCCTCCTGGGCTGCTTCACCAAGAGCGCCCAGTTCCCCTTCCATTTCTGGTTGCCGGAGGCCATGGCGGCGCCCACGCCGGTGTCGGCCTACCTGCACTCGGCCACCATGGTCAAGGCTGGCCTCTTCCTGCTGGCGCGCCTGTACCCGGTGATCGGCGGCAACGTGCTCTTCGAGAGCATCGTGGCCACCGTGGGTCTGGTCACCATGGTGTTCGCCGCCTTCGTGGCCCTGTTCAAGCACGACCTGAAGGGTTTGCTGGCCTATTCAACGATCAGCCACCTTGGCTTCATCGCCTTCCTGATCGGCCTGTCCTCGCCGATGTCGGCCGTGGTGGCCATCTTCCACATCCTCAATCACGCCAGCTTCAAGGCCGCACTGTTCATGACCGCGGGCATCGTCGACCACGAAACCGGCACGCGCGACATGCGCCGCCTGGGCGGACTGATGAGGGCCATGCCCTGGATCGGCAGCTTTGCGCTGCTGGCCTCGGCGTCGATGGCCGGGCTGCCGCCCTTCAACGGCTTCCTGTCCAAGGAGATGATGCTGGACCAGGCGGTGCACGCGCAGTTCTGGGGCTCGATGAGCTGGCTGGTGCCGGTGCTGGCGACCCTGGGCGGCCTCTTCTCGATGGCGTATTCGCTGCGACTGGTGCATGACGTCTTCTTCAACGGCCCGGCCAAGGAACTGCCGGGGCATCCGCATGAACCCCCCTGGGGCATGAAGGCGCCTGTGGCACTCCTGGTGGTGATCTGCATTGCCGTGGGTCTGATGCCGGCACTGCTCACGGGGCCGCTGGTGGTGGTCGCCGCCACCGCGGTGCTGGGTGCGCCGCCGCCAGAATTCCACCCGGCCCTGTGGCATGGTTTCAACCTGCCGCTGCTGATGAGCGCGATCGCCGTGGGCGGAGGGGCCCTCTACTACTTCGGCATGCAGTCCGGTGGCCGCCTGCACCGTTACCTGCCTGGCGCTTTCAGTGGCAAGGCCGTCTTCACGGCGTTCATTGACGGCCTGTTCGGGCTCGCCGGTCGCATCAGTGGTGCGCTGGAGAACGGGTCGTTGCAGCGCTACCTCGCCTGGATGATCGCACTGGCCATTGGTCTGGCCGCCTGGCCTTTCTGGCTCCCGGCAGCCGACAACCTCGGTGCCCAGGGGCGCGAACTGTTGCCGGCGCCGCCCGTGGCGATTGCCATCTGGGGCGTCCTGCTGGTCGTAGGCGCTGCGCTGCTGCGGGCCCACCGCCAGCGCTATATCGCGGTTGTCCTGGCGGGTGCGGTGGGGCTGGTCACCTCGCTGGCCTTCATCGCCCTGTCGGCACCGGACCTCGCCATGACCCAGCTGTCGGTGGATGTGGTGTCCACCGTGCTGCTGCTGATGGGCCTGGCGTTGCTGCCGCAGACCACCCCGGCGGAATCGAGCACCGGCCGCAAGCTGCGCGACGGCCTGCTCGCCCTGGCCGGCGGCGGTGGCGTGGCCTGGGTGAGCTGGCTGATGCTCACGCGCGATCACGATTCGATCTCCTGGTACTTCCTGGAAAAGTCGCTGCCCGAGGGCGGGGGCACCAACGCGGTGAACGTCATCCTGGTCGACTTCCGTGGCTACGACACCTTCGGCGAGATCACCGTCCTTGGCATCGCAGCCCTGGGCGTGCTGGCCCTGCTCGATGGCATGCGCGTGCGCCGCCCGACGGTGGATCCGCAGGGCCGCGCCTGGAGCTACAGCCAGGAGCCGCTCATGCTGCGTGTCGTGGCCCGCCTGGTGCTGCCGCTGGCCCTGGTGGTCAGCGCCTTCATCTTCTGGCGGGGGCACAACCTGCCCGGTGGTGGCTTCATCGCCGGCCTGATCACGGCGGTGGCCCTGGTGCTGCAGTACATGGCCATGGGGCAGGCGCGTGCCGAGGCCGTGCTGCGCGGCGCGGCCGGGCGGCGCTTCGTGCGCTGGATCGGTCTGGGACTGGGCGTTGCCTGGCTCACCGGCGTGGGTGCCTTCTTCTTCGGCAAACCCTTCCTGACCAGTGCGCACGGCCATCCTGTCGTGCCGGTGCTGGGTGAGTTGCCGCTGGCCACCGCGGCACTCTTCGACCTCGGGGTCTACATCACGGTGGTGGGAGCAACGATGCTGATGCTGTCGGTGCTGGGAGCGGCCAGCAAGGAAGTGGCCAAGGACAAGGGAGTGACGGCATGACGATGGAATTTCTCGTGGCCACGGGCATCGGCTGGGTGACCGCGTGCGGCATCTATCTACTGCTGCGCGGGCGCACCTTCCCGGTCGTGATCGGCTTGACCCTGCTGGGCTATGCGGTCAACGTCTTCATCTTCGCGATGGGGCGGCTGTGGAGTGCCGCACCCCCCATCCTCACCGAAGGCAGCGCCGTGGCCGACCCGTTGCCCCAGGCCCTGGTGCTCACGGCCATCGTGATCGGATTCGCCACCACCGGCTTCGTGATCGAGATGGCGCTGCGCAGCCGCCATGAGAATGGCAGCGACCACGTCGATGGGCATCCGGACAAGGCGGAGCAGGCATGAACTGGTTCAGCGAACACCTGCCCATCCTGCCAGTCCTCCTGCCGGCCCTCACGGCAGTCGTGCTGCTGCTCATTGGCGACCATGGGGGCGATGCCCATGGCAGCCATGGCCACCGCAAGCTGCTGTGGGCGCGTCGCATCGCGCTGACGTCGGTCATCCTGGGGTTGGTCATTGCGGCACGTCTCGCCATCGAGGCAGGTCAGGGCGAACTCAAGGCCTACGAGGTGGGCGACTGGCCGGCTCCCTTCGGCATCATGGTGCTCATCGATCGCCTCGGGGCGATGATGCTGCTGCTCACCGCCTGCGTGGCCCTGCCGGTGCTGTGGTATGCCACCGGGGGCTGGGATGCGCATGGCCGCTACTTCCACGCCATCTTCCAGTTCCAGCTCATGGGGCTGAACGGTGCGTTCGTGACTGGCGATCTGTTCAACCTCTTCGTCTTCTTCGAGGTGCTGCTCATTGCGTCCTACGTCTTGATGGTGCATGGGCAGGGGAAAGAGCGCTTCCGCGTGGGCGTGCACTACGTGGTGCTGAACCTCGCAGCCTCCTCCCTCTTCCTGATCGGCGTGGCGCTCATCTACGCCAAGACCGGCACGCTCAACCTCGCCGACCTCGCCTTGCGGGTGCCCAAGGTCACGGCACCGGAATCGGTGGTGCTGCAGGCTGCCGCCCTGGTGCTGCTGGTGGTGTTCGGCTTCAAGGCGGCACTGATGCCATTGGCCATGTGGCTGCCGGCGACTTACTCGGCGGCCAGTCCGCCGGTGGCGGCTCTTTTCGCCATCATGACCAAGGTGGGCGTCTATGCCATCGTGCGGGTGCACGGGGTGATCTTCGGCGCCGGGGCCGGGGATGCCGCGCTGACGGTGGAGCCCGTGCTGCTCCCACTGGCCCTGCTGACCAGCGCCGTGGGTGTCTGTGGCGCCCTCGCGTCGCGCGCCTTGCCGCGGCTGGTGGCCTGGCTGACGGTGGCCTCCGTGGGCACCGTGCTGGCCGGCCTCGGGCTCTTCTCGGCCGAGGCCTGGTCTGCGGCGCTCTACTACATGCTCAACAGCACCCTGGTGATCGCGGGCCTGTTCCTGCTGTCCGAACTGGTGGGGGCGCAGCGGGGCGACGCATCGACCCAGCTCGTGCCGGCCTCACCGGTGGCGCAACCGGCACTGCTCGGGCTGATGCTGCTGCTGGCTGCGGCGTCCACGGCAGGCCTGCCACCGCTGCCGGGCTTCATCGGCAAGCTGATGATCCTGGAGGCCGCAAGCGGCCACGCGTGGCATGCGGCCGTCTGGTCGGTGGTGCTCGTGGTGGGCTTCCTGACCCTCGTGGGCCTGGCACGTGCCGGCAGCATCCTCTTCTGGCATGTGCGTGACGACCTGCCGGCTTGCGGCACCTCCGGAGCCAGCCCCAAGCTGGTGGCGGCCACGTTCTCGTTGCTGGCAGCCAGCGTGGCGCTGAGCGTGCTGGCGGCACCCATCCAGCGCTACACCGAAGCCACGGCATTGCAGCTGGCCGATCGCGCTGCCTATGCGCGCGCCGCGCTGCGCGACGTGGGCGGAGACCAGGCCGACACGACCCGTCCCTACCGCGTGCGCAAGGAGGCTCCGCGATGACCCAACCCCCGCACTCCACATCACCCGGAAGGCCTGGTACGCGGCGCGAGCAGCTGGGCCCGCGCCGCTGGTGGGCGCATCCGGCCCTGTCCGCTCTGCTCGCGGCCGTGTGGCTGCTCCTGCAGGAGAGCCTCGCGCCCGCCCAGATCCTCACGGCTATCCTGCTGGGGCTGCTCGTGCCTCGCCTCATCCACGGGTTCCTGGGTCCGGCCATGGGGCCCCGACGCCTGGGCCTGACCGTGCGCTTCACGGGCGTCGTGCTGTGGGACATTGTCGTGTCCAACCTCACGGTGGCGCGCATCGTGCTCTCGCCGACGTCCAACCCTCAGCCGGCCTGGGTCCGCGTGCCGCTGCGGCTGCAGCAGCCCGGGGCGATCACGCTGCTGGCCACCATCATCACCACCACGCCGGGTACGGTGTCGTGCATCGTCGACGACGAGCGACACGAGATCCTGGTGCACGCGCTGGACTGCAGCGATCCGCAGGCGCTGGCTGAGCAGATCCAGCAGCGCTATGAACAACCGCTCATGGAGATCTTCGGATGAACGGATGGCCCCTGATCGACTGGGCGCTCAATTTCGCCTTCGTGGCGGTGGGCCTGGCCCTGCTGCTGTGTGCCTGGCGCCTGCTGCGGGGCCCGGAAGTCACGGATCGCGTGCTGGCCCTGGACACGATGTACATCAATGTGGTGGCGCTGGTGATCCTGTTCGGCATGCGCTTCGGTACCGAGCTGTTTTTCGAGGCGGCGCTGATCATCGCGTTGCTCGGCTTCGCTTCCACGGTGGCCCTGGCGCGCTACCTGACCCGCGGCGACGTGCTGGAGTGAGGTGAATGATGTGGAATGAACTGCACTGGGCGTTTCAGGCCCTTATCGCGCTGATGTTGGTGATCGGCGGGGTGTTCGCCCTGGTGGGCGCCGTGGGCATGCTGCGCTTTTCCGACTTCTTCATGCGCCTGCATGCCCCAACGAAGGCCACGACACTGGGGGTGGGTGGCGTCCTACTGGCCAGCATGGCCACCAACTGGGCGGAAGGGCGCTACAGCCTGCACGAACTGCTGATCACGCTCTTTCTGTTCGTGACAGCCCCGGTATCAGCCAACCTCCTGGCGAAAGCGGCCATGCATCTGCGCAACCGCTCCAAGGCACCGGTGCCCGAGGATCATCCACGCCCCTGAGGCGGCGCATCGACCAGGGGAGCCGCGTCCAACTCGTCCTGGGCCTGGCTCTCGCGGACGGCAGCGCGTGCGAGCAGGTGGGACGCCACGGGCAGGGTGACCAGCAGGAAGGCCAGGATGACCAGCAGGCGCAGGGTCCAGCCGGTGTCCTGCGCCCACAGCATCGCACCCACGCACACGCAGGCCAGCGCCAGCGTCCCGGCCTTCGTGGCTGCGTGCTGGCGGGCCAGGGCATCGGGCAGTCGGATCACACCCCAGGCGGCAATCAGGATCAAGGCGGCGCCTGCAAGCAGGAGCAGCGAGCCGACGATCTCCAGCAAGCCGTTCATCGTGACACCTCCCCGGTGCTTTCGCGGGGCGCCCGGTCGATCAGGCGGGCCCAGCCGATGGTGGCCACAAAACCGACCAGGGCCAGGCCGATACCCACATCCAGGAACACCGTGCGCGAGGTCGCCAGGGAGGCGGCCACGCACAGGGCCACACCGGCCGCCAGCAGGATGTCCAGGGCGACGACGCGATCGGCGTGGGTCGGCCCCTTCACGATGCGCGCAGTGGCCAGCACCGAGGCCGCCAGGGCGCACAGGACGAGCAGGCTGACGATCATGCCTGGCCCTTTCCGAAAAGGATGACAAGGTAACGCTCGAAGTCGTCCCGGATGCCGTTCACGGCGCCCGGGGCGTCGGCGGTGTCGAGCATGTGCAGCAGCATTTCGTGGCGCTCCATGTCGATGTCGATGGTGGTGGTGCCCGGAGTGAGAGAGATCATGCAGCCCAGCAGGGCCGCCCCTTGTTCGCTCATTGGCGCAAAGCGGATGCGCACGAAACCCACCGGCGGACGTTCGCCACCGGGCCCGCTTGCCCGCAGGATGACACGCACGGTCTGCCAGCCCGAGACCACCACCGCGCGCAGGAAGCGCAGCAGCAGCACCAGACTGACCAGGGGATGACGCAGGATGGACATGGTGATGCTCCCCGGCCCTCAGCGACCAAACCCGGCCACCGCGGCCGTTGCGTAGCCCAGCAGGCTCTGCGGCGACACGCTGATCCACAGCGTCACGGCGGCCAGGCCTGTCGTGGCCAGATAGGCGGCGCCCAGTCGCACCCGGGCGGGTTGCCAGGTCTCATCGGGATGAGCCTTCCAGAAGGCTTCCATCCAGATCTTCATCATCGAGTACAGCGTGAACACGCTCACGAGCAGGGCAGCCACTGTCCACACGATGCGTTCCTGGGCGATGGCCTCGCGAAGGATGAGCAGCTTGGCCCAGAAGCCCGACAGCGGCGGAATGCCCACCAGCGACAGCGCCGGGATCAGGAAGAGCACGGCCAGCAGCGGCTTGAGGGCATACAGCCCGCCAATGCGGCGGAGGTCGTAGCTGCCGGTCAGCGCCCAGACGATCGCGCCGATGAGGAAGAGGTTGGCCTTCACCACGATGTGGTGCAAGGTGTAGAAGAGCGTGGCGGCGTGCCCCTCCGGCGTGGCCAGTGCGATGCCGAGCAGGATGTAGCCGATCTGGCTGACGATGTGGAAGGCCAGGATGCGGCGGATGTCCCAGTGGTAGGCGGCGCCCAGCACGCCGGTGATCATCGTGGCGGCGGCGATCCAGCCCAAGGCCTCGTAGAGCATCTGAGGCGCCGGGCTGAACACGTCGCCCAGCGTGCGCAGCACGGCATAGACACCCACCTTGGTGAGCAGGCCGGCAAACAGTGCGAGCACCGGGGCGGGCAGCGTGTGGTAGGACGCCGGCAGCCAGGCAAACAGCGGGAAGGCACCCGCCTTGATCAGGAAGGACAGCGTCAACGCGGCCAGCAGGGCCAGCCCCAGGGCCGGTGGCCACTGGGCAGACGCTTCGCCCAATGCCGTGAAGTTGAGGTGACCGGTGGCTCCGTAGATCAGGCCCACGCTCATCAGCAGCAGCATGGTTCCGAAGAGGTTGAGCGCCAAGTACTTGAAGGTGCCGTCGAGCTGGTCCACACGGCCGCCGATCGCAAAAAGGCCGACAGAGCAGATCAGCATCACCTCGAACCACACATAGAGGTTGAAGAGGTCGGCTGTGCTGAAGGAGCCCCCCACGCCGGCGAGCACCCCATGCACGAGGGGCAGCAACAACGGATGACGTGGCCCCGGATCGGCGTCGCTCACCAGGAAGAGCAGGGAGGCCACCCCCATCAACGCCGTGATCAGCACCAGCGAAGCGCCGGTCCCGTCCACCACGAACTCGATGCCGAAGGGGGCCACCCAACCGCCGAACTGAGCGACCGCAGGAACGCCGGAGGAGGCCTGTGCGACCAGCATCAGCGCGCACACGGCCAGCGCGGCGATGCCCGCAAAGCTGATGGCCTGTTGCAGACCCGGTCGCCGGGAAGCCGCCGTGGCCAGCATGGCGGTGCCCAGCGGCACCAGCACGGGGGAGACAGCCAGGAAGCTCACGCTCATGCGGCGCCCCCTGCACGGGCGTCAGCCTCCCGCGTGGGCAGCGGCGGCTTGACGGGGTCGGTGGGTTCGGGTTCGGCCTCGCGAAGCGCCAGCGCATCATCCGTGCGCGCCCGCTCGATCAGGCGAAGCACCAGCACCAGCGAGAAGCACACCAGGGCGAAGCCGATCACGATCGCCGTGAGAACCAGCGCCTGGGGCAGGGGGTTCGCCGCACCGGCGAGCACACTCTCGCCCAGCGGCACCACAGGCGGTTGCGTCGAGCCGATGCGGCCGGCAGAAAACAGCACGAGGTTGGCCCCGGCGCCCAGCACGGCCAGGCCGAGCACACAGCGCAGCACGTCGCGCGAGAGCGCGAGGTACAGGCCCAGGGCCACGGAAATCCACACAGCGGCGGCCAGCGCCCAGGTCATGATCGGGTCTCCTTGGAATCCTTGGACAAAGGCTCATCGATGTCGATGAGCGCGAGGGCGTAGCCGGCCAGCGCGCCCCACACGCACAGATAGACGCCGATGTCGAAGAGCAGCACGGTCGAAATCTTGAACTCGGTGAACCCGAGGTTGAGACTGCCCCACCAGTGCGTGAGGAAGGCCTGACCCTGCCAGACGGCGGGCAGGCCCGACAGTCCCGCCAGCAGCACACCCAGCGCGGCCAGGCTAACGGCCGACCCGGTGGGCAGGCGCCGCGCGGCCTCGGCTGGCGAGCGTGCGATGCCCCAGAGCACGGACGCGCTCACGGCCACCAGGGCGCCGATGAAGCCGCCGCCAGGTTCGTTGTGGCCACGCAGCAGCACCCAGATCGATGCTGCCAGGATGACCCAGTACAGCACGCGGGCCACCACGTCGAGGATCACGATGCGCGGGTTCATCGACGGCCCTCCTGCTGTGCCTCTGAAGCCCCGCGCAGACTGCGCAACAGTGGCAAGGCCGCCAGGAAGGAAAGCGCCACCACGGCGATCTCGCCCAGGGTGTCCAGGGCACGGAAGTCGACCAGGATCACGTTGACCACATTGCGCCCGTAGGCCTCGGGCACGCTGCGCTGGGCAAAGAAGTCGGAGAGGGAGGCATCGAACGGGGTGGCCACGGTCAGCAGCAGCAAGGCCGTGATGAGGGTGGCGAAAGCCATCGACACGAGCGCGGCACCGGGCCGCCATGCGGGCTCCTCGATCGATGCCGGGCGCCCCAGGCGCTTGAGCTTGAGCAGCACCGCCGCCACGACCACGACGAACACCGTTTCCACGGTGAACTGGGTGAAGGCGAGGTCGGGCGCGCCGACGAACAGGAACAGCGCCGCACTGCCATAGCCCACCAGGCCACTGGCCAGCAGCAGGGTGAGCCGGTCGCGCAGCAGGGCCGCTGCCACAGCCCCCAGGCCGATCAGGATCACCGAACCCACCACCCCCCAGGACCAGGGCCCTGGCCTCGGGCCGGGCAAGGCCAGCAACGCGGGGCCGAGTGCCGCGAGCAGACCTGCCGAGACGGCGCCGACCGTCAGCGCCATGTACCCGGGCAGCCGCCCGTGCTGGAGGCGCCGGGTCACCGCTGCAGCCGCCTTGGGAATCCACACCAGCGAGCGCTCGTACTGCGATGCCATGCCGACGCGGCCGATCTTCGCCCCGAGGGCCTCGAAGAGCCGGTGCAGCGGATCCCAGAAGACATAGATCAACCCACCGATCAGCAGGGTGACGGCCAGGGATCCGAGCGATGGGCCGATTTCCAGGGCCAGGCCGATCACGATGGCCTCGGTGCCCGGTGTCATGGCCAGGGAGGCGTCGGCCAGGAGCTCGTCCACGAAGAAGGGGAAGAGGCCCAGGCCGATGCCCACGCTGGCCAGCACCAGGGGCGGCAGCACCAGGGCGGGGCCGCCCTCGTGGGCGTCCGGGGTCTCGTTGGTGCCGGGATGGCGCCAGAACACCCGCAGCGCGGCCACACCCGCCACGGCCACCGCAATCGCGCCGAAGACCGTGTTGGCCGCGCGCGCGAAGGCAAAGACGTCGTCGGCGCTCTTCACCTCGAGGATCACGTCCTTGACGATGTAGCCGAAGGACAGCGGCATGCCGGCCATGGAGGCGCCGGCCAGGAGGGCGGCCGCCGCCGTGAAGGGCATCGCCTTGCGCAGGCCGCCCAGGCGGTCGATCACCCGGGTGCCCGTTCCGTGGTCGATGTTGCCGGCCACGAAGAACAGCGGCGCCTTGTACAGCGCATGGGCCAGCAGGAGGGCGCCCACGGCCACCGTGGCGCCCTCACCGCGCAGGCCGATGAGCACCACCAGGGTGCCCAGCGTGGCGACGGTGGACCAGGCCAGGATGCGCTTCAGATCACGCTCACGCAGCGCCAGCACCATGCCCCAGGCGGCCGTGATCGAGCCCGCGGTCTTGAGCGCGATTTCCCAGAGGTCCCATTCCCCGAATGCCGGATCAAGCCGCGCCAGCAGATACACCCCCAGCTTCACCATCGTGGCCGAGTGCAGGTAGGCCGACACCGGTGTCGGTGCCGACATCGCGTTGGGCAGCCAGAAATGGAAGGGGAACTGGGCGCTCTTGGTGAAGGCTCCAACGAGGATCAGGACGAGCGCGGTGGTGAGCGCCGGGGTGGGCGCCTCATAAGGAATCTGCTCGATGAGGGTGGACAGCGAGTAGGTGCCCATCTGTTGCCCGAGCAACAGCAGGCCGGCCAGCAAGGCAAGCCCCCCGGTGCCCGTGACCAGGAAGGCCTGCTGGGCAGACTTGCGGCTGGACAGCTCGGTGTGGTTGAAGCCCACCAGCAGGAAGGAGGTGAGGCTGGTGAGCTCCCAGAACACGAAGAGCACGACCACGTTGTCGGCTGTCACGCAGCCGATCATCGCCAGCATGAAAAGTGAAAGCAGCACGTACAGCCGCGCCTGCTGCGGATGGCCGGCCAGGTAGCCGCCGGCATAGACGAACACGGCGCAGCCCACGCCGGTGATCATCAGCAACATCAGCGCCGACAGCCCGTCGATGCGCCAGGCGAGGTCGATCCCGAGGTCGGGGATCCATGCGATCTGGCCCTGCACAGGCAGGGATTGGGTCGTCAGCAGCCAGAGAACCCAAGCCAGCGCCACCACGGGAACGGCCGTGAATGCCGTCCTCCCGGCCAAGCCGAGGCCTCCGGCGTCCGGGTGCGGGTGGGCTGGCGCGCTTGTTGTGATTGTGGCCATGGGGCGGATGCGCGCAACAGCGCTGCGCAGACAAGGGGGCTGCACAGCGTAGCAAAAAACAAACGCGTCGCGGTGATGCCGCGACGCCCGACCCCCGATGGAGCCGGTCGCCGCGCGGAAGTTCCCGCAATCGGATCAGGTCTTGCCGGATCCGGTCTCGTGCGAGGGCGCGTCGTGCCGGGCCCGAGGGCGCCACAGCAGCCAGACCGCCAGGTAGCCCAGCACCGAACTGGTGACCGCAAGCACGGTCAGCCCCAGCAGCAGGGGCGTGCCGGTCGCCTGGATGGAATGCCACAGCGCCTGCCACCAGCCCTGCTGGGCCGCCAGCGTCTCGACATGCGCCTCCAGGGCCTGCGCCACCACCTCGCCGCGCTCGGCGCTCAGGATCCAGCTGCCGATCTGGTAGGCAAGCCAGTACACCGGTGGGAAGGTGAAGGGGTTGGTCACCAGGGTGGAGGCTGCCGCCACCGCCACGTTGGCCCGCAGGAAGACCGCCGTGACCACGGCAAAGAGGAACTGGGCGAACGGCAGCATGAACCCGAAGAACAGACCGATGCCGACCGCACGGGCCACGCTGCCGCGGTCCAGGTGCCACAGATGTTCATCCTGCAGCCGGTGCGCCACAGGCCGCAGCCATTTGGACGCCAGCAACTGCTCACGGGTGGGCACCCAGCGCTTCATGGAGGGCTCAGCGCGCGTCGGATGGAATGGTGTGGCTCATCAATCGATCGGCCAGGGCAATGGCCAGGGCCGAGAACAGGAAGGCGATGTGGATCAGCGTCTGCCAGATCAGCACCTTCTCGTCATAGTTGCCGGCGTTGATGAAGGTCTTGAGGAGGTGGATGGACGAGATGCCGATGATGGCCGTGGCCAGCTTGACCTTCAGGACCGAGGCGTTCACATGGCTCAGCCACTCCGGCTGGTCGGGGTGGCCTTCCAGCTTCAGCCGTGAAACGAAGGTTTCGTAGCCGCCCACGATCACCATGATCAGCAGGTTGGAGATCATCACCACGTCGATCAGCGCCAGCACCACCAGCATGATGATGGTCTCATTGAGCGCAGTGATCTTGACGTCGGACTTGTAGCCGATGCTGGTGACCAGCTTGTCCAGCGCAGCCTGGCTGCCGAAGACGGCCTCCAGCAGGTGGACCAGCTCCACCCAGAAATGGAAGACGTACACCCCCTGGGCAACGATCAGCCCCAGGTAAAGGGGCAGCTGCAGCCAGCGGCTGGCAAAGATCAGGTTGGGCAGCGGGCGCAGGCGGGTGGCCCGGGGGTCGGGAATGGCGCTCATCGATGGCCTAGGGATACTACGGAATGTCGCGGATTCTAGGGCCAGCCGACACTAGTGGCCGGGCCGGCGCTGCGCAGACCGTGGAAACCCACACGGCCGACGGGTTGGCGCTTGCCGGAGTATTCCAGGCCTTTGTGGCGACCGCATGTCGGGGTAAAACCGGGGGCGCCAGAGTAAGGCCTTCGTAAGAGCCTCCCCCTAAGGTTTCGCATCATCCGGATTCGACCGACCACCGACAGGAGACACCCATGTCCGACCAGGAGAGCAAGCTCTACCCCCCGCCTGCCCAGCTCGTCGCCGGCGCCCATGTGTCCGGCATGGCGGCGTATCAGAAGCTCTGCGCCGAGGCCGAGGCCGACTACCCGGCCTATTGGGCCCGCCTGGCGCGTGAGATGCTGAGCTGGAAGCAGCCGTTCACGAAAGTCCTGAACGACAGCAACGCCCCGTTCTTCAAGTGGTTCGAGGACGGCACGCTCAACGTCTCCTACAACTGCCTGGACCGCAACGTCGAGCGCGGGCTGGGCGACAAGGTGGCGATCATCTTCGAGGCGGACAACGGCCAGGTCACGCGGGTCACCTACCGCGAACTGCTCGAGCGCACCTGCCGCCTGGCCAATGCGCTGAAGGCCCAGGGGGTGAAGAAGGGCGACCGTGTGGTGATCTACATGCCCATGTCGGTCGAGGGGGTGGTGGCCATGCAGGCCTGCGCCCGCATCGGTGCCACGCATTCGGTGGTCTTCGGCGGGTTCTCGGCGCAGTCGCTGCGCGACCGCATCCAGGATGCCGGCGCCGTGATGGTGCTCACGGCCGACGAGCAGGTGCGCGGCGGCAAGGAGTTGCCGCTCAAGGCCATCGTCGACGAGGCGCTGGGCCTGGGCGGCTGCGAGACCATCCGCAAGGTCATCGTGTACCGCCGCACCGGCGGCAACGTGGCCTTCGACCCCACCCGCGATGTGTGGCTGCACGAGGCCACGCAGAGCCAGCCGGCTGTCTGCGAACCCGAATGGGTCGAGGCCGAGCACCCGCTCTTCCTGCTCTACACCTCGGGCTCCACCGGCAAGCCCAAGGGCGTGCAGCACAGCACCGGCGGCTACCTGCTGCATGCCGCGCTCACCACCAAGTGGACCTTCGACCTCAAGGACAGCGACATCTTCTGGTGCACGGCCGACATCGGCTGGGTCACCGGGCACACCTACATCACCTACGGTCCCCTGGCCCTGGGCGGCACCGAGATCGTCTTCGAGGGCGTGCCCACCTTCCCGGATGCCGGCCGTTTCTGGCGCATGATCCAGGACCACAAGGTCACCATCTTCTACACCGCGCCCACGGCCATCCGCTCGCTCATCAAGGCGGCCGAGAGCAACGAGGTGGTCCATCCCAAGCGCTACGACCTCTCCAGCCTGCGGCTGCTCGGTTCGGTGGGCGAGCCCATCAACCCGGCCGCCTGGGAGTGGTACCACGCCAACGTGGGCGGTGGGCGCTGCCCCATCGTCGACACCTTCTGGCAGACCGAAACCGGTGGCCACATGATCACCCCGCTGCCGGGGGCCACCACCCTGGTGCCGGGCTCGTGCACGCTGCCCTTCCCGGGCATCACGGCGGCCATCGTCGATGAAACCGGCAACGACGTGCCCAACGGCCAGGGCGGCATCCTGGTGGTCAAGAAACCCTGGCCGAGCATGATCCGCACGATCTGGGGCGATCCCGAGCGTTTCAAGAAGAGCTACTACCCGCCCGAACTCAAGGGCTACTACCTGGCGGGCGACGGTGCCATTCGCGATGCCAGGACGGGCTACTTCACCATCACCGGCCGCATCGACGACGTGCTCAACGTCTCGGGCCACCGCATGGGCACGATGGAAATCGAATCCGCCCTGGTGAGCTGCACCGAGCTGGTCGCCGAAGCCGCGGTGGTGGGCCGTCCGGACGACACCACTGGCGAAGCCATCTGCGCCTTCGTGGTGCTCAAGCGTCCGCGTCCCACCGGCGAGGAGGCGAAGAAGATCGCTGCCGAACTGCGCAACTGGGTGGGCAAGGAGATCGGCCCGATCGCCAAGCCCAAGGACATCCGCTTCGGCGATAACCTGCCCAAGACCCGCTCCGGCAAGATCATGCGGCGTCTGCTGCGCTCGATTGCCAAGGGAGAGGCCATCACCCAGGACACCAGCACGCTGGAGAACCCGGCCATCCTGGAGCAGTTGTCGCAGGCCAACTGAGGCCTTTCGCGGGCGCTAGACTGGCGGCCGAATCCGCCGTCCCCGTCTTGCGCCCGTGCCTGCCCCCACCGCCCTGATCGACTTCATCGCGCCCGTCGAGGGGGCGTCGCGGGAGCGCCTCGCCTTTTTCGACCCGCTCACGGTGCTGCAGACGCGCCGCCTGGACGAGGTGCCGTCGGTGCTGGAACGGGTCGAGGCCGAGGCGCGGCGGGGCCGGTGGTGCGTGGGCTTTGTTGCCTACGAGGCGGCTCCGGCTTTCGATGCAGGGATGGCCGTCCATCCGGCGGACGGGCCTCTGGTGTGGTTCGCCGTCTTCGACCAGGCCCATCCCTGGCCGATGCCGCCGGACCTTCCCTATGAACCGCTGTCGTGGAACGGGGGGATCGACCGGACCGCATTCGAGCGGGCCATCGACCGCATCCACGCGGCCATCGCCGATGGCGAGGTCTACCAGATCAACTTCACCGCGCCGTGGCGCAGTGCCTTTGCGGGCGATCCGCGGGGGCTGTTCCATGCGCTGCACCGCGCCCAGCCGGACGGGTATGCCGCCTACCTCGACGCGGGCGCCCAGCAGGTGCTGTCGGTGTCGCCCGAACTCTTCTTTGATTGGCGCGACGGACAGCTGCTGTCGCGCCCGATGAAAGGCACGGCGGCGCGGGAGGCGGACCCGCAGCTTGACGCGCGCCGTGCCGAGCACCTGCGCACCAGCGACAAGGAGCGCGCCGAAAACCTGATGATCGTGGACCTGATCCGCAACGATCTCTCGCGGGTGGCGCAGCCCCACGGCGTCCAGGTGCCCCGGCTCTTCCACACGCAGGCCCTGCCGACCGTCTGGCAAATGACCTCCGACGTCACCGCACGGGTGCGCCACGGGGTTGGCCTGGTCGACATCTTCCGGGCGCTCTTTCCCTGCGGCTCGGTCACGGGGGCACCCAAGCTGCGGGCCATGCACTGGATCCGCGAGCTCGAGGCGGGGCCGCGCGGCATCTACTGTGGGGCCGTGGGCGTGGTGCGCCCTGACGGTTCAGCCACCTTCAACGTCCCCATCCGCACCGTCAGCGTGGACAGCGGCCAGGCGCGCTGCGGCATCGGCAGCGGCATCACGGCCGACGCCGACGCAGCGGGCGAATGGGCCGAATGGCGCAGCAAGCAGGCTTTCCTGGTGCGCGCACAGTCACCCTTCGAGTTGCTGGAAACGATGCGGCTGGAGGGGGCGCAACTGCTTCATGCCGAGGAGCATCTGGCACGCATGGCCGCGACTGCCCGGCACTTTGGCTTTCCCTGGCAGGAGCACTCGGCCGTCCGGGCCCTGGAACAGGTGGCGGCGGCGCATCCGCAAGGGGCCTGGCGCGTGCGCCTGCTTGCCGACGCACAGGGGTTCTGCCGGGCCGAGGCCTTTGCGCTGGGGTCCACGGAGCAGCCGGTGACGGTGCAACTGGCTTCCCGGCCTTTCGAGTCCGCGCACAGCGAATTCGTGAGCTTCAAGACCACGCGGCGCGCCCACTACGACGCCTTTGCGCCCGCCGATCCGGCGGTCTTTGACACCCTGCTCTGGAACGAATCGGGCGAGCTCACCGAATTCACCCGCGGCAACGTGGCGGTGAAGCTCGATGGCCGATGGGTGACACCACCGCTGTCATGCGGTCTGCTGGACGGCATCGGCCGAGCACGGGCCCTGCGCGAGGGGCGCGTGGTCGAGCAGGTGGTGCACCGCGACGAGCTGCCGCGGGCGCAGGGGCTGGCCTTCCTCAACAGCCTGCGGGGCTGGCTGGCCGCTGAACTGCGGCACTGAAAAGACAACACCCCGCCGAAGCGGGGTGCGGGACGTCGGGTGCTCAGTGACCCAGGCGAGCCGGCATCACTTCTGGGTCAGGATCCACTGCACCAGCGTCTTGGCATCGGCTTCGCTCAGCGAGGCATTGGCCGGCATCGGCACCGGACCCCAGACGCCCGAGCCGCCCTTGATGACCTTCTGGGCCAGCTTGTCCACGGCGTCCTTCTGGCCGGCGTACTTGGCGGCGATGTCCTTGTAGGACGGGCCAACCAGCTTCTTGTCAGCAGCGTGGCAGGCCATGCAGGCCTTCTGCTGGGCCAGTTGCTGGCTGGCCATCACGGGAGCGCTCAGACAGGCCAGCGCGGCGAGGGCGAGAAGAGACTTCATGTCGTCCTTTCGGCGTTCGTGGGGTTGATTTACAGTCGTGTCAACGAATTCTAGGCGTTGGGGTGGGCGTCAGCCGCGCGGCTGGCGTAAAGCCCGTGGAGTCCTGCATGTATTTCATCATCCTGGGTGTCCTTCTGATCCTGCTGAAGCTCGCCGAGTTCGGCGCCGTGGCCGAATGGTCGTGGTGGATCATCCTGTCGCCATTTGCGCTGGCGGTGGTGTGGTGGGCCTGGGCCGACGCCTCGGGCTACACCAAGCGTCGCGAGATGGACAAGCTGGAAGAGAAGAAGAAAGAGCGGCGCAAGAAGAACTTGGCCGCTCTGGGTCAGGAACCGCGCAAACGGAAGATCTGACGGAAGATCTGACGCCCGCTCACTCGAACTTGTCGAGGACGGCGCCGGAGCTGGCGCTGCTGGCCAGTTTCGCGAACTTGGCCAGCACGCCGCGGGTATAGCGCGGGGCGGGCCGCGTCCAGGCCGCACGGCGCTTCGCCAGTTCCTCGTCGCTGACGTGCAGCTGCAGCGTCAGCGTGTGGGCGTCGATCGTGATCCTGTCGCCTTCCTTCACCAGGGCGATGGTGCCGCCCTCGGCGGCCTCCGGCGCCACGTGGCCCACCACCATGCCCCAGGTGCCGCCCGAGAAGCGCCCGTCGGTGATCAGGCCCACCGACTCCCCCAGGCCCTGGCCGATCAGCGCGCCCGTGGGGGCCAGCATCTCGGGCATGCCCGGGCCACCCTTGGGGCCCAGGTAGCGCAGCACCATCACGTCGCCGGCCTGGATCTGCTTGGCCATGATGGCGGCCAGCGCCGACTGTTCGTCGTCGAACACGCGGGCCGGGCCGGTGATCTGCGGGTTTTTCAGGCCGGTGATCTTGGCCACGCAGCCCTCGGGGGCCAGGTTGCCCTTCAGGATGGCCAGGTGGCCCTGGGCGTAGATGGGCTTGCTCACCGGGCGGATCACGTCCTGGTCGGGTGAGAGGTCGGGCACCTCGGCCAGCACCTCGGCCACCGTCTTGCCAGTGATGGTCAAGCAGTCGCCGTGCAGGAGGCCGGCCTTGAGCAGTTCCTTCATCACGGCCGGGATGCCACCGGCGCGATGCAGGTCGATGGCCAGGTACTTGCCGCTGGGCTTGAGGTCGCACAGCACGGGGATCTTCTTGCGCAGGCGCTCGAAGTCGTCGATGGTCCAATCCACCCCGGCTGCATGCGCGATGGCCAGGTAGTGCAGCACCGCGTTGGTCGAGCCGCCGGTGGCCATGATCACGGCCACGGCGTTCTCGATGGCCTTCTTGGTGACGATGTCGCGCGGCTTGAGGTCCTTCTTGACGGCTTCCACCAGCACGGCAGCGGCCTTTTTGACGTTCTCGACGACTTCTTCCTCGACGTTGGCCATCGTGGACGAGTAGGGCAGGCTCATGCCCAGGGCCTCGAAGGACGAGCTCATCGTGTTGGCGGTGTACATGCCGCCGCAGGAGCCGCTGCCGGGAATCGCGCGGCGCTCGATCTCGCAGAAGTCTTCCTCGCTCAGCTTGCCGGCGGTGAACTGGCCCACGGCCTCGAACACGCTCACGATGTTGAGATCCTGGCCCTTGTACCTGCCCGGCAGGATGGTGCCGCCGTAGATGTAGAGGCTGGGCACGTTGGCGCGCAGCATGCCCATCATGCCGCCGGGCATGTTCTTGTCGCAGCCGCCGATGACGATGACACCGTCCATCCACTGGCCGCCCACGCAGGTTTCCACGCAGTCGGAGATCACCTCGCGCGACACCAGCGAGTACTTCATGCCTTCGGTGCCCATGGCCATGCCGTCACTGATGGTGGGCGTGCCGAAGACCTGCGGGTTGGCACCGGCGGCCTTGAGCCCCTCCACGGCCGCGTCGGCCAGGCGTTGCAGGCCGGAGTTGCAGGGCGTGATGGTCGAGTGGCCATTGGCCACGCCGATCATGGGCTTGCCAAAGTCCGTCTCCTGGTAGCCCATGCCGTAGTACATGGAGCGGTTGGGGGCGCGGGCAACGCCCTCGGTGATGTTCTTCGAGCGGCGGTTGTAGCTCATGGCTCGTCCTTGGGGTGGGAATCGTGGGGGAGGGGCGGCTGGCGGCCGGCCAGCGCGCAGTATGCAGCGCTGGCACAATCGACTCCAATATATCTTTCAAGCGATTCTGATTCGTGTAGTAGATCAATGCTCGAACTGCGCCATCTCAGGCAATTCGTGGCGGTGGCCGAGGAATTGCATTTCGGCCGGGCCGCCGAACGCCTGCACATGACCCAGCCGCCACTGACCATGGGCATCCGGCAGCTCGAAAGCCTGTTGGGCGCAGAGCTGTTTCACCGCACGCGGCGCTCGGTGGCCCTCAGCCCCGCGGGTCTCGCCCTGCTGCCGCAGGCCCGCCGCCTGCTGGCCGAGGCCGAGCAGTTCGGGCCGCTGGCGCGCGCGGCAGCCCAGGGCACGCTGGGGCGACTGCGCCTGGGCTTTGTCTCCACCATCGGCTACGGACCGCTGCCCGGCTGGCTCAAGACCTTCCGTGAGGCCCATCCCGGGGTGGAGCTGGCGCTGCGCGAGGCCACGCTGGATGTGCAACTGGCCGCCTTCGAGGCCGGCGAGATCGATGCCGGCTTTGCGCTGCATGCACCGGGCGACCGCGTTGCCGGCTTTGGTGCCGTGCGGGTGCTGGGCGAGCCCCTGGTGCTGGCGCTGCCGGCCGACCATCCGCTTGCGGCCCAGGTGCGGGTGAAGGCGACGCCGGTGCTGAGCGAGCCCCTGGTGATCTTCCCGAGGGTCATCAGCCCCTCGCTTTATGATGCGATGCTTGCGTTCTATCGCGACCGGCAGGCCGCACCGCGCATCGCCCAGGAAGCCATCCAGATGCAGACCATCGTGAACCTGGTGTCCGCCGGCATCGGCGTGGCCTGGGTGCCCGAATCGGTCACGCGGCTGCAACGTCCCGGGGTCGTCTACCGGGCGGTCGAGGATGCCGGCCTGGCTTGCGAGACCAGCCTGGTGTGGCGGCTGCCGCAGCACCCGGTCGTGAGCCGCTTTGTCGATCATGTGACGGCCGCCGCGCCGTCCTCCCACAAGGAAACTCCCTGATGCTCGTGCATCCCCAGTTCGATCCCGTGGCCCTGCAGATCGGGCCCGTGGCCATCCATTGGTATGGCCTGACCTACCTCGTCGCCTTCGGCCTCTTCCTGTGGCTGGCCTCCATTCGCGTGGGGCGCCCGCCCTATGTCGACGCCGGCTGGACACGCCGCGATGTCGAGGACCTGCTCTTCTACGGCGTGCTGGGCGTGATCATCGGCGGCCGCCTGGGCTACGTGCTTTTCTACAAGCCCGGCTACTACGCGGAAAACCCGCTCGAGATCTTCGCCGTGTGGAAGGGCGGGATGGCTTTCCACGGGGGCTTGCTCGGGGTGATGGGCGCGATGGCCCTGTTTGCCTGGCAGCGCAAGCGCCGCTTCTTCGAGGTCACCGACCTGATCGCGCCCTGCGTGCCGACGGGCCTGGCGTCGGGCCGCATCGGCAACTTCATCAATGGCGAACTCTGGGGCCGTGCGGCCGACCCGAGCCTGCCCTGGGCCATGGTGTATCCACAGTCGGGCACCGACGTTGCGCGCCACCCGTCGCCCCTGTACCAGTTTGCGCTGGAAGGCCTGCTGCTGTTCGCGCTGCTGTGGGTGTATGCGCGCAAGCCCCGCGCCACCGGCCAGGTGTCGGGGGCTTTCCTGGCGGGCTACGGGGTGTTCCGCTTCATCGCGGAATACTTCCGAGAGCCCGACAGCTTCCTGGGCCTGCTGGCCCTGAACCTCAGCATGGGCCAGTGGCTGTGCCTGCCGATGATTGCGGCCGGCGTGGCGCTGTGGTGGTGGTCCGGCCGTCAGGCGGCTATCCGGTCCACGTGAGCGTGGCGGGTGTAGAGGAAGTCCAGCACTGCCTTGCGGCAGGCGATGTAGCGGGCATCCTCGGCCAGTGACACGCGGTCGCGCGGGCGTGCCAGATCCACGCGCAGGATCTCGCCAATGGTGGCGGCCGGTCCGTTGGTCATCATCACGATGCGATCGGACAGCAGCACCGCTTCGTCCACATCGTGCGTCACCATCACGACCGTGCTCTTGGTGCGGGCCACGATCTTCAGCAGCTCGTCCTGCAGGTGGGCGCGGGTGAGGGCATCCAGCGCGCCGAACGGCTCGTCCATCAGCAGCACCTTGGGCTCCATTGCCAGAGCCCGGGCGATGCCCACGCGCTGCTTCATGCCGCCCGAGATCTCGTGAGGGCGCTTGGCGGTGGCATGCCCCATCCCCACCAATTCCAGCGCCGCCTGGGTGCGCGCCTTCAGTTGCGCTTTCGACTCCTTGCCACCGAACACACGGTCCACCGCCAGGTAGACGTTCTCGAAGCAGGTGAGCCAGGGCAGCAGCGAGTGGTTCTGGAACACCACGGCCCGTTCGGGCCCAGGCTCGCGGATCTCGCGGTTGTCGCACAGCAGCACGCCCGCCGTAGGCTTGAGCAGCCCCGCGATCAGGTTGAGCAGCGTCGACTTGCCGCAGCCCGAGTGACCGATGAGCGTCACGAACTCGCCGCGATCGACGTCGAGGTGGATGTCGCGCAGCGCGTGAAAGCTGCCCTTCCTGGTGTGGAAGACCATCTCTGCCGACTGCACCTGGATGAAATGCTGGGTCATGATCGGTCCTTTCACTCGGCGTAGCTGAAGCGCTTGGCGATGAAGATGAGGGCTTGTTCAAGCAGCAGGCCCACGATGCCGATCACGAAGATCGCGATCAGGATGTGCTGCACATTGAGGTTGTTCCACTCGTCCCAGACCCAGAAGCCGATGCCCACGCCGCCGGTCAGCATCTCGGCAGCCACGATCACCAGCCAGGCCGTGCCTACCGACAGGCGTACGCCAGTCAGCATGTAGGGCAGCACCGACGGCAGCAGGATCCTGGTGATCACCTTCCATTCGGAGAGGTTGAGCACGCGCGCCACGTTCAGGTAGTCCTGCGGCACCCGCTGCACGCCCACCGCCGTGTTGATGATCATCGGCCAGATCGAGCAGATGAAGATGGTCCAGATGGCTGCCGGGTTGGCCGCCTTGAACACCAGCAGGCCGATGGGCAGCCAGGCCAGCGGCGACACCGGGCGCAGCAGGCTCACGATGGGCGAGAACATGCTGTTGACGATGGCGAACCGACCGATCAGGAAGCCCATCGGAATACCCACCAGTGCGGCCAGACCGAAGCCCATGCCCACGCGTTCCAGCGAATAGAGCACGTTCCAGCCGAGGCCCTGGTCGTTCGGTCCGTTGCGGTAGAACGGGTCGGCGAAGAGCTTGACCGCAGCCTCCCAGGTGGCGCCGGGCGTGGGAAAGCTGGTGCTGTTGACGGTGGCCAGGCCCCAGATGCCGATGAGCAAGGCCACGCCGAAGACCGGCGCCAGCAGGGTGAGTGCCCAGCCGCGCCAGTCGATCGGCGCCCGGGTGGGCTTGACAGGCACAGCGGCCGCTGCGGCCGGCTGGGTCCGCGTCGGGCTAGTGATCGACTTGGCGGCCGGGCTGTCGCCCACCGAAGGATGAAAAACGGCACTGACCATCATGGGCTCCCGTGTGTGGTGACTCAGGCCTTGACCTTGAAGCCATCGGCGTACTTGGCCGGATCCTTCCCGTCCCAGACCACCCCGTCGATGAGCTTGCTGGAGCGCATCATGTCCTTGGGCAGGTTCACCTTCGCGGCCGACGCAGCCTGCTTGTACAGGTCGATCTGGTTGATCTGCCGGGCCACCTCCAGGTAGTTCGGGTGTTCCTTGATCAGGCCCCAGCGCTTGTGCTGGGTGAGGAACCACATGCCGTCGCTCAGGTAAGGGAAGTTCACCGCGCCATCGTTGAAGAACTTCATGTGATTCGGGTCGTCCCAGGTCTTGCCCAGGCCGTTCTGGTAGCGGCCCAGGATGCGCTGGTTGATCACGTCCACGCTGGTGTTCACGTACGCGCGATCGGCCACGGTCTCGGCCATCTTGAGCTTGTTCTGCAGGCCGGCGTCGATCCACTTGCCGGCCTCGAGGATGGCGGCGACGACGGCCCGGCAGGTGTTGGGGTGCTTCTTGACGAAGTCCGCGGTGGTGCCCAGCGCCTTCTCCGGGTGATCGGTCCAGATGTCCTGGGTCGTGACCGCCGTGATCCCGATGCCGTCGGCGATCGCCCGGTGGTTCCAGGGCTCGCCGACGCAGTAGCCGTCCATGTTGCCCACGCGCATGTTGGCCACCATCTGGGGCGGTGGCACGGTGATCACCTTGGCGTCCTTGAACGGGTTGATGCCTGCGCTGGCCAGCCAGTAGTACAGCCACATCGCGTGGGTGCCGGTGGGGAAGGTCTGGGCGAAGGTGTACTCGCGCTTCTCGGAGGCCATCAGCTTGGCCAGCGTCGGGCCGTCCACGGCACCCTTGTCGGAGAGCTTCTTCGACAGCGTGATGGCCTGACCGTTGTGGTTCAGGTTCATCAGCACGGCCATGTCCTTCTTCGGGCCACTGACACCCTGGTGCACGCCATACACCAGTCCCCAGAGCACATGTGCCATGTCGAGCTCGCCATTGACCAGCTTGTCGCGCACGCCGGCCCACGAGGCCTCCTTCGTGGGGATGATCTTCACGCCGTACTTCTTGTCGATGCCCAGCACCGAAGCCATCACCACGGAGGCGCAGTCGGTCAACGGGATGAAGCCGATCCGCACCTCTTCCTTTTCGGGCTTGTCCGAGCCCTGGGCCCAGACGGCGGTGTGCAATCCCGGCACCATGCCGGTGGCACCGGCAGCGGCCGTGGTCTTGAGCAGGGTCCGGCGGCTCAGGCGGGCCTTGAGCAGGTCGTGGGCTTTCATGCGTCGCGTCCTTGATTTCATCGAAGCACCAAACAGAAAAGGCGTCCTCACACGGCCTGCGTTCGCAGACCGGTGGGGACGCCTTCGTCCTGGGGCCAGGGCGTCGTCCTTGACGCCTCCGGGCCGTTCGCGCCGGTCACCATTGACCTGCGCAGACAACTCAAAGCAGGAGCCGTGCCAGGCCGCGGCAGCGACCAAGGGCCGCGAATCAGGCCGGGGTGCCCCTGCGCGGTGCGCGCACAGCGTTCAGTCCCCAGTGATGGATGGTGCGGCGCACAATCCCGGTGCGATCCCGGTCTTCAGGCCAGCAACTCGTTGGCGTCGATCAGGCGCTGCGCCAGGTCGGCCAGGCGCAAGCCCTTGTCCATCGACATCTTGCGCAAGCGTGCGTAGGCCTCGGCCTCCGAGCAGCCCTGGCGGGTCATCAGGATGCCTTTGGCGCGATCGACCAGCTTGCGCTCCTGCAGTTGGGTCCTTGCGTCGGCCAGTTCGCGCCGCAGGCCTTCCTCATGCTGGAAACGAGCCATCGCCACCTCCAGCACCGGCTTGACCCGTTCCGGTGCCAGGCCAGCCACCACGTAGGCGTTGACGCCCGCCGCGATGGCATCTCGCACGTGGGTCGTGTCCTCGTCGTCGGTGAAGAGCACGATGGGCCGGCGAGCGTCACGCGTCGCCATCACCACGTGCTCCAGCGTGTCGCGCGCCTCGCTCTCGGCGTCCACGATGATCATGTCCGGCTGGATCTGGGCCAGCCGCTCGGGCAGGAACACGTCGGCAGGGAGCACGGCAACGATGTTGCAGCCCGCCTCCAGCAGCCCGATGCGCAGGCTGCGCGACCGCTCGGCCTGCCACCCGGCGATGGCATCGTCCGGGTCAGGCGTGAGCGTTTCCGGTGCGACGATGAGGATGCGCAGGGCGGTTGGCGGGCTCATGCCCGCCATGCTGCAACTATCGGGCCATGCGAGGGCCCGATGGGCTCAGACGCGCAGGGTGCGGCGCAGCCACGCCATCGAGCGGGTGGCCATGCCGGCCCCCAGGGGCGCACGCGGCGGGGTGCGCTCGATCAGCACGCCACGGGTGCTGAGTTGCGCCAGAAAGTGCTGGACCGCATCGCGACCCAGGCCACTGGCGCGCACGAGCATGGCCAGCGGCACGAAGCCCTGGGACATCTGGTGCAACATCCGCTGGTAGGCGGTGCGCTGGTAGGCAGGTGGCAACTCAGGCCAGCCCGAAAGCTTGTATTCCTTCATGATCCCAAACGACTGCGCGGTCGAAGCGCCGCTGACTGCCGCAACGAAGACGGGAGCAAGACTACCCGTCCGTGCAATTCCCAGGAAAGGGAATTCGGCGCAGTGTGGTGCATTCCCTAGGGCAGAGTTGTGACAAAGCGCTAACAAATCGTGCCAGGTTGTTACTGGGAGGCCCCAAACCGCCCCAATCTCCGGGTAGACCCGGAGCGATACACTCTCCCCATGTTGGTTTTGGGCATCGAATCCTCTTGCGACGAAACCGGTGTGGCCCTGGTGCGCGCCGAGGAGGTGTCGGCTCCGCCCCGGTTGGTGGCCCATGCCCTGCACAGCCAGATCGACATGCACCAGGCCTATGGCGGTGTGGTGCCGGAGCTGGCGTCGCGCGACCACATCCGCCGCGTGCTGCCGTTGACCCGTCAGGTGATGGACGAGGCCGGTTGCCGCCTCGAAGACGTGGACACCATCGCCTACACGCGCGGCCCGGGGCTGGCCGGGGCCCTGCTGGTCGGCGCCGGCCTGGCCTGCGCCTTGGGGGCGGCGCTCGACCGGCCGGTTATCGGCGTACACCACCTCGAGGGCCATCTGCTCTCGCCCTTCCTGTCCGCTGATCCGCCCGAGTTTCCCTTTGTCGCCTTGCTGGTGTCTGGTGGGCACACCCAGCTCATGCGGGTGGACGATGTCGGCCGCTACGAGTTGCTGGGCGAGACCATCGACGATGCGGCCGGTGAAGCCTTCGACAAATCGGCCAAGCTGCTGGGCCTGGGCTATCCCGGCGGACCCGCCCTGGCGCGCCTGGCCGAGTTCGGTGATCCGGATGTTTTTGCACTGCCGCGGCCGCTGCTGCACAGCGGCACCCTGGACTTCTCCTTCGCCGGGCTGAAGACCGCCGTCTGGACCCAGGTGCGCAAACTCGGCGATGCCGTGTGCGATCAGGACCGCGCCCATCTGGCCGCATCGACCCAGGCCGCCATCGTGGACGTGCTCGTGAAGAAGTCGCTGGCCGCCTTGAAGCAGACCGGCTTGAAGCGCCTGGTCGTGGCTGGCGGGGTTGGCGCCAACCGCCGTCTGCGCGAGATGCTGGACGCGCAGGCGCTGCGCCGGGGCCTGCGGGTGCATTACCCTGAACTGCACTTGTGCACCGACAACGGCGCCATGATTGCCCTGGCCGCCGCGATGCGCCTGCAGCGCGAACCTGGGCGGGCACGGCGTGACTACGCCTTCGATGTCGCTCCACGCTGGGATCTGGCGGCCGCCTGAAAGCTTCGCCGTGCGGTGATCGCACAAGGGGTTTTCCCTGGCACAATGCGCGCCCGATCTGCAATTGGGCGTCCCCGCCCCCAGAGCATGAGAACTTTCGTCACGAACTGCCTGCGAACCGGTCTGGCCACAGCGGCTGCCACCCTGGGGCTGCTGGCGCCTGCTGCCGCCCAGACGCGCATCGAGCCGGTGCGCATCGGACTGATCGAGGGCCTGTCCGGCCCGTTCGCCAATGCCGGCGAAGCGGTGCACCGCAACCTGGCCTGGGCCGCCGAGCGGGTGAACGCCCGCGGCGGGGTGAGGCTGCCTGGCGGCGCCCGGCCCCTGGAGATCGTGCGCCTGGACAGCAAGGGCAACACCGAAGAGGCCCTGTCCATGCTGCGCTCGGCTGTCGACCAGCGCATCGCCTTCGTGGCCCAGGGCAACAGCTCGGCCACCGCGGCCGCCCTGATCGATGCGATCAACAAGCACAATGAGCGCGATCCGCAGCGCCGCGTGCTCTTTCTGAACTACTCGGCGGTCGACCCCATCCTGACCAACGAGCGCTGCAGTTTCTGGCACTTCCGCTTCGACGCCCATGCCGACATGCGCCTGTCGGCGCTCATGGATGTGCTGGCCGAAGACCGCTCGGTGGACAGCGTCTACCTCATCGGCCAGGACTACAGTTTCGGTCAGCACGTGGTGCGCAAGAGCCGCGAGATGCTGGCCCAGCGTCGCCCCGACCTGAAGATCGTGGGCGAGGAGCTGCATCCCATGGGTCGGGTCAAGGATTTCCTGCCCTATGTGGCCAAGATCAAGGCCTCGGGTGCCCAGGCCGTGGTCACCGGCAACTGGGGCAATGACCTGACCCTGATGATCAAGGCGGCGCGCGAAGTGGGTCTCAAGGCGCGCTTCTACACCTTCTACGGCAACGCCCTGGGCGTGCCGGCGGCCATCGGGGAGGCGGGCGTGGGCCAGGTGCTGGCCGTGGCCGAATGGCATCCGAATGTGGGAGGAGCGGCATCCGACCGCTTCTACGCAGCCTTCCGCGAGCGCTTTCCCCGTCCGGCCGACGACTATGTACACGCCCGCATGCAGGCCATGGTCGAGATGCTGGTGGCGGCCGTTGAGCGTTCGGGCTCGACCGACCCGCTGGACGTGGCGCGGGCCCTGGAAGGCGCCCGCTACGACGGTGCCGGGCTGGGTGGATTTCACCAGGGCGTGATGCGTGCGGCCGACCACCAGTTCATCCAGCCGCTGTACGTGAGCCTGATGCAGAAGGCGGGCGGGGAGGGAGTGCGCTTCGACAACGAGGGCTCCGGTTACGGCTTTGCCACGGTGCGCCATGTGCCGGCGGCGCGCACCGAACAGCCCCACCAGTGCCAGATGCAGCGACCCTGAGCTCGTGTACAATGTTGCGGTCTTGCAGGTTCTTGCTGCAAGGCAGGCACGGCGTGGGGAGGTTTCACCCGCGACCGCAAGTAATCCAGAAACCGCTGCCGACGCCCGGGCCTCGCCCAGGTATCGCGGCGGTCGACTCACCAGGAACGACATGTCGATCGCAGATCTGAGCAAGGCCGAGATCATCCAGGCCCACGCCCGCGGCACCGCCGATACCGGCTCGCCCGAAGTGCAGGTGGCCCTGCTGACCGCCCGCATCAACGAACTCACTCCCCACTTCCAGCTCCACAAGAAGGACCACCATGGTCGCCGTGGCCTGCTGAAGATGGTCAACCGCCGCAAGCGCCTGCTGGCCTACTTGAAGGACAAGGACGCCGAGCGCTACACGGCACTGATCCAGAAACTCGGCCTGCGCAAGTAAGCGCCCCGAGATGACCAGGAGCCTGTCTGGGACCCCAGCACAGGCTCCTTGTTTTTTTGTCGGAGACCGCGCCACTGCAATGGGGTTGCTGTGTCATTCCAATGCGCCTGCGGGTCAGGCGCCCTGGAATGGCACTCCGCTCCGGTGACAAGGCTCCAGGTACCGCGCGCAACCTCATGCGTGCACATCATCGGAGACTGCCATGAGCATGTTCAACAAGATCACCAAGACCTTCCAATGGGGCCAGCACACCGTCACGATGGAAACGGGCGAAATCGCCCGGCAGGCCACCGGTGCGGTGGTGGTCAACATGGACGACACTGTCGTCCTGGCCACCGTGGTGGCCGCCAAGTCGGCCAAGGCGGGGCAGGACTTCTTCCCGCTGACCGTCGACTACATCGAGAAGACCTACGCCGCCGGCAAGATCCCCGGCAGCTTCTTCAAGCGTGAGGGTCGCCCCAGCGAACTGGAGACCCTGACCTCTCGCCTGATCGACCGCCCCATCCGCCCGCTCTTCCCCGAAGGTTTCTTCAACGAAGTGCAGGTGGTCATCCACGTGCTGTCGCTCAACCCCGAGGTCGATGCCGACATCCCCGCGCTCATCGCCAC
This sequence comes from uncultured Caldimonas sp., assembly GCA_964552215.1. Lineage (GTDB taxonomy): Bacteria > Pseudomonadota > Gammaproteobacteria > Burkholderiales > Burkholderiaceae_C > Caldimonas. Next base: position 1,160 of record CAZKGD010000010.1, on the reverse strand, counting down.
GAGCGCGGCGTTGTCCATCTCCGGCATCCCCTTCAACGGCCCCATCGGTGCGGCCCGCGTGGGCTACATCAACGGCGAATACGTGCTGAATCCGGGCAAGACCCAGCAGACGCAGTCGCGCATGGACCTCGTGGTGGCCGGCACCGAGGCCGCCGTGCTGATGGTCGAGTCCGAGGCTGATCAGCTGCCCGAAGACGTGATGCTTGGCGCTGTGGTCTTCGGCCACGACCAGGGCAAGATCGCGATCGACGCCATCCATGACCTGGTGCGCCAGGCTGGCAAGCCCGAATGGGACTGGCAGCCGCCCGCCAAGGACGAGCCCTTCATCGCCAAGGTCACCGCCCTGGCCGAAGAGAAGCTGCGCGCCGCCTACCAGATCCGTTCCAAGCAGGCCCGCACCCAGGCCTGCCGTGAAGCCTATGCAGCCGTGAAGTCGGCCCTGGCAGCCGAAGGCGCCGAGTTCGACGAAGTCAAGGTCGAGGGCCTGCTGTTCGAGATCGAAGCGCGCATCGTGCGCAGCCAGATCCTGGCTGGCGAACCCCGCATCGACGGCCGCGACACCCGCACGGTGCGTCCCATCGAGATCCGCACCAGCGTGCTGCCGCGCACCCACGGCTCGGCGCTGTTCACACGTGGCGAAACCCAGGCGCTGGCCGTGGCAACGCTGGGCACCGACCGTGACGCGCAGAAGATCGATGCGCTGGGCGGCGAGTTCACCGACCGCTTCATGCTGCACTACAACATGCCCCCGTTCGCCACCGGCGAGACGGGCCGCGTGGGCAGCCCCAAGCGTCGCGAGATCGGCCACGGCCGCCTGGCCAAGCGCGCGCTGATCGCCGTGCTGCCGGCCAAGGAAGACTTTGCCTACGCCATGCGCGTGGTGTCCGAAGTGACCGAGTCGAATGGCTCCTCGTCGATGGCCTCCGTCTGCAGCGGCTGCCTGGCCCTGATGGACGCCGGCGTGCCCCTGAAGGCGCACGTGGCCGGCATTGCCATGGGCCTGATCAAGGAAGGCAACCGCTTTGCGGTGCTGACCGACATCCTGGGTGACGAGGACCACCTCGGCGACATGGACTTCAAGGTGGCCGGCACGACCGACGGTGTGACCGCCCTGCAGATGGACATCAAGATCCAGGGCATCACCAAGGAAATCATGCAGG
>CAZKGD010000009.1:23895-60713 GCA_964552215.1 uncultured Caldimonas sp. | reverse complement strand
CGCACGTGAGCCTGTTCGACGGCACGCTGCAGGGCCTGGCCCGCACCGACAAGCCGGCCTTCTGCTTCCAGGGCCACCCCGAGGCCTCCCCCGGACCCCATGACATCGGCTATCTCTTCGACCGGTTTGTGTCGCTGATGGAGAACAAGAATGCCTAAGCGCACAGACATCCAGAGCATCCTCATCATCGGCGCCGGCCCGATCATCATCGGCCAGGCCTGCGAGTTCGACTACTCCGGCGCCCAGGCCTGCAAGGCGCTGCGCCAGGAAGGCTACAAGGTCATCCTGGTCAACAGCAACCCGGCGACCATCATGACCGACCCGGACACGGCCGATGTGACCTACATCGAGCCCATCACGTGGCAGGTGGTCGAGCGCATCATCGCCAAGGAGCGTCCGGACGCCGTGCTGCCCACCATGGGTGGCCAGACCGCGCTGAACTGTGCCCTGGACCTGCACAGGCATGGCGTGCTGGCCAAGTACGGCGTCGAGATGATCGGCGCCAACGAGCACGCGATCGAGAAGGCCGAGGACCGCCTGAAGTTCAAGGACGCGATGACCAAGATCGGCCTGGACTCTGCCAAGTCGGGCATCGCCCACTCGCTGGAAGAGGCCTGGGCGGTGCAAAAGCGCATCCAGGCCGAGATCGGCGGTTCCGGCTTCCCGATGGTGATCCGCCCGAGCTTCACGCTGGGCGGCACGGGCGGCGGCATCGCCTACAACCCCGAGGAGTTCGAGGAGATCTGCAAGCGCGGCCTCGACCTGTCGCCCACCAACGAGTTGCTCATCGAGGAGTCGCTGATCGGCTGGAAGGAATACGAGATGGAAGTCGTGCGCGACCGCGCCGACAACTGCATCATCGTGTGCTCCATCGAGAACCTCGACCCAATGGGCATCCACACCGGCGACTCCATCACCGTGGCACCGGCGCAGACGCTGACCGACAAGGAATACCAGCTGATGCGCAATGCCTCGGTGGCCATCCTGCGCGAGATCGGCGTGGACACCGGCGGCTCGAACGTGCAGTTCTCGATCAATCCGCGCAACGGCCGCATGATCGTGATCGAGATGAACCCGCGCGTGTCGCGCTCGTCGGCGCTGGCCTCCAAGGCCACGGGTTTTCCCATCGCCAAGGTGGCAGCCAAGCTGGCCGTGGGCTACACGCTGGACGAACTACGCAACGAGATCACGGGGGGGGCCACGCCCGCGAGCTTCGAGCCGAGCATCGACTACGTCGTCACCAAGATCCCGCGCTTTGCCTTCGAGAAGTTCCCCGCCGCAGACTCGCGCCTGACGACCCAGATGAAGTCGGTCGGCGAGGTCATGGCGATGGGCCGCACTTTCCAGGAAAGCTTCCAGAAGGCCCTGCGTGGCCTGGAGACTGGCATTGACGGTCTGACCGAACGCAGCAGCGACCGCGAGGAGATCGTGCAGGAGATCGGCGAGCCCGGCCCCGAGCGCATCCTCTTCCTGGCTGATGCCTTCCGCATCGGCATGAGCCTGGATGAGGTGTACGAGGAAACGGCCGTCGATCCCTGGTTCCTCGCACAGATCGAGGAGCTGGTGCGCCTCGAGCAACAGCTGGGGGGGCGCACCCTGGCCTCGTTGTCGGCCGAGGAGCTGCGCTTCCTCAAGCGCAAGGGCTTCTCCGACAAGCGCCTGGCCAAGCTGCTGGGCACGAACCAGCACGAAGTGCGCAAGGCCCGCCACGCCCAGGGCATCCGCCCGGTCTACAAGCGCGTGGACACCTGCGCGGCGGAGTTCGCCACCCAGACCGCCTACATGTACTCCACCTACGACGAGGAGTGCGAGGCCGAGCCGACGAGCAAGAAGAAGATCATGGTGCTGGGCGGCGGCCCCAACCGCATCGGCCAGGGCATCGAGTTCGACTACTGCTGCGTCCATGCCGCCCTCGCGATGCGCGAGGACGGCTACGAGACCATCATGGTCAACTGCAACCCCGAGACCGTCTCGACCGACTACGACACCTCCGACCGCCTCTACTTCGAGCCCGTGACGCTGGAGGATGTGCTCGAGATCGTCCAGAAGGAAAAGCCCGTTGGCGTGATCGTGCAGTACGGTGGCCAGACGCCGCTGAAGCTCGCGCTCGACCTGGAAGCCAACGGTGTGCCCATCATCGGCACCACCCCTGACAGCATCGACATCGCCGAAGACCGCGAGCGCTTCCAGCAGCTGCTGCACACCCTGGGGCTGAAGCAGCCGCCCAACCGCACCGCGCGCACCGAGGAACAGGCCCTGCAGATGGCCCAGGAAATCGGCTACCCGCTGGTGGTGCGTCCGAGCTACGTGCTGGGCGGCCGTGCGATGGAGATCGTGCACGGCGACAAGGACCTGGAGCGCTACATGCGCGAAGCCGTGCGGGTGAGCGAGAAGTCGCCCGTGCTGCTCGACCGCTTCCTCGACGACGCCATCGAGGTCGATGTGGACTGCATCGCCGATGGCGAGTCGGTGATGATCGGCGGCATCATGGAACACATCGAGCAGGCGGGCGTGCACTCCGGCGACTCGGCCTGCTCGCTGCCGCCCTACACGCTGCCGGCCAGCCTGCAGGACGAGCTGCGCCGACAGACCGCCCTGATGGCCCAGGCCCTCAAGGTGGTGGGCCTGATGAACGTGCAGTTCGCCATCCAGGGCGAGGGCGAGGCGGCCACTGTCTACGTGCTGGAGGTCAACCCGCGCGCCTCGCGCACCGTGCCCTACGTGTCCAAGGCCACCGGCCAGCCGCTGGCCAAGATCGCCGCGCGCTGCATGGCCGGGCGCAAGCTCAAGGACCAGCAGGGCCTGGGCGGCCGTCCGCCGCACGAGGTGATCCCGCCGTATTACTCGGTGAAGGAGGCGGTCTTCCCCTTCAACAAGTTCCCCGGTGTCGACCCGGTGCTGGGCCCCGAGATGCGCTCCACCGGCGAGGTGATGGGCGTGGGCCAGACCTTCGGCGAAGCCATGCTCAAGAGCCAGCTGGCTGCCGGCTCGCGACTGCCCAGCAAGGGCACGGTGTGCATCACCGTGAAGGATGCCGACAAGGCCCGGGCGGTCGAGGTGGCGCGTGAACTGCATGCCCTGGGCTTCCAGCTGGTGGCCACCAAGGGCACCGGTGCTGCGATTTCCGAGGCGGGGATTCCGGTGCGCGTGGTCCACAAGGTCAAGGACGGCCGGCCCCACATCGCCGACATGATCAAGGGCGGCGAGATCCAGCTGGTCTTCACCACCGTGGACGAAACCCGCACGGCCATCGCGGATTCCCGCTACATCCGCACTGCAGCCCTGGCCAACCGTGTGACCTATTACACGACGATGGCCGGCTGTGAGGCCGCCGTGGAGGCGATGAAGCACCAGGCAGACCTGGTCGTCTACTCGGTGCAGGAGCTGCACAAGGCGCTACACTAAACCGACACCGTCCAGACCCCAGGCCGCCGCCGGCCGTCCCGCAGGGGACCCGGCGGCGGCTGATTTTTTACCGACCCTCTCCCTCAGATTTCAAGAGCAAGCCTATGGCCACCATCCCATTGACCAAGCGCGGCGCCGAAAAGCTCAAGGCCGAGCTGGTGCGCCTGAAGACCGTGGAGCGCCCGGCGGTGATCAACGCCATCGCCGAAGCCCGCGCCCAGGGTGACCTGTCCGAGAACGCCGAGTACGACGCGGCCAAGGACAAGCAGGGCTTCATCGAAGGCCGCATCCAGGAAATCGAAGGCAAGCTTGCCGTGGCGCAGATCATCGACCCGGCCGCACTCGATGCCGGCGGGCGTGTGGTCTTCGGCTCGACCGTCGACCTCGAGGAAGAAGAGTCTGGCGACGCCGTGACCTACCAGATCGTTGGCGACGACGAGGCCGACCTCAAGCAGGGCCTGATCTCCATCAGCTCGCCCATTGCACGCGCCCTCATCGGCAAGGAGGCGGGTGACGTGGCCGAAGTGCAGGCCCCGGGAGGGATCAAGCGCTACGAGATCGTCGAGGTCCGCTACGTCTGAGAGGAGGCCTGTCGTGCTGCAGCGATGGATGGCGTGGTTGGCAGGCCTGTGGGCCGGCCTGGTGCTGACCATCGGCGCGGTGGCGGCCCCCTCGGCCTTTGCTGTCCTGGAGCGGGCCCAGGCGGGCCGGTACGTGGCCCGGGTCTTCGTGATCGAGGCCTACGCCAGCCTGGCCCTGGCCGTGGCGATGATCCTGCTGGCTCGTGGTCAGGCGTCGGTCACGGCGGGTGAGGGCGCCGGGTCGCGGTTCAGCCCGGAACTCGGCCTGGCCCTGGGGGCCCTGTTCTGCACCGTGGCGGGCTATTTCGCCGTCCAGCCCCTGATGGATGCAGCGCGGGCCGGGCAGGGGAGCCTGTCCTTCGCGGCCCTGCATGGCATTTCGCTCGGCTTTTTCGGCCTGAAGGGTGTGTTGCTGCTGGTGCTGGCCTGGCGCGCGAATGCGCCCGCCCGGCGCTGAGCCGGCAACAGCTCAGGATTCCAGGGCGCGCTTCTTGCGGCTGGCCACGCGTTCCTTGGCGCGCTTGACCGTCCCGCCTTTGGTCAGGCGCTCGTTGCCCAGTACGGTGAGCTTGCGCACTTCAGGGCGCTGGCCGCCCCGCTTGGAATACTTCAGGACCTTGACCACCTTGGGGCCGGCCTTGCGTGTTTCGTCGGAGGTCTTTGCCTTCGGGGGGATGGGGCGCCAAAGCACCAGCAGCTTGCCGATGTGCTGGATGGGGGCGGCGCCGAGCTGATCGCTGAGCTGGGCCAGCATGTCTTCGCGGGCCTGTCGGTCGTCAGAGAAGACGCGCACCTTGATGAGGCCATGGGCCTTGAGAGCGGCGTCGGTTTCCTTCAGGACGGCATTGGAAAGACCCTCGGCGCCGATCAGGACGACCGGGTCGAGATGGTGGGCCTCGGAGCGCTTTTCCTTGCGCTGGGCCGGAGTGAGTGTGATCGCGGGCATCCGCCTATTATCGTCGGGCAATGAAGATCAAGACAAAAAGCAAAAAGGTCAACAAGGCGTGGTTGCATGACCACCTGACCGATCCCTACGTGAAGCTCGCCCAGAAAGAGGGCTACCGCGCGCGTGCGGCCTACAAGCTCAAGGAGATCGACGAGACGCTGGGGCTGCTCAAGCCCGGGCAGCTTGTCGTGGACCTGGGGGCTGCGCCGGGCGCATGGAGCCAATATGTGCGGCGTCGCTTCGCACCCAGGGAGGCCGGCAGTGGTGGGGCCGCGGTGGGCGCGCTGCACGGACAGATCATCGCTCTGGATCTGCTGGATTTCGAACCCATCGAGGGGGTGCAGTTCATCCAGGGCGATTTTCGCGAGGAATCGGTGCTGGCTCAGTTGGAGGCCGCCGTGGCCGGGCGACCGGTGGACGTGGTGATTTCCGACATGGCGCCGAACCTCTCGGGCATTCCCTCTTCGGATTCCGCCCGCATTGCCCACTTGGTGGAGCTGGCGGTGGAGTTTGCGACGCACCATATGCACCATAACGGTGCGCTTGTCTGCAAGGTCTTCCATGGCAGCGGCTATAGCCAGCTCGTCAAGCTCTTCAAGCAGCACTTTCGGGTGGTCAAACCCATCAAACCAAAGGCCTCACGCGACAAGTCGTCGGAAACCTTCCTGGTCGGCATCGGTCTGAAGAACGACGGCAAGTCGTGACGCTATCGCGGTCATAGCGCGGGCGGCGCAACACAAAGCGCCGGCATGGGTCAAACTTGGGTCGTAAACGGGGTCACAGACGCGAGGCCGCGAGGCTTGACTCGTCTAGAATGATCCTCATCTTGCCTGTCAATAGGCAATTCTTGTTGTTCGGATCGGAGAAGGAGCCGCGGTGAACAATCAATGGTTCTCGAAGGTGGCTGTGTGGCTGGTGATCGCCCTTGTGCTGTTCACCGTCTTCAAGCAGTTCGACCGCACGGCGGCCGCCACCGGGCAGATCGCGTACTCCGATTTCCTGGATGAGGTGCGCGCCAAGCGCATCAAGAGCGTGACGCTGCAGGAAGGGTCCGGCGGCGGCACCGAGATCGTGGCGATCACGAATGATGATCGTCGCATCCGCACGACCGCCACCTACCTTGACCGCGGCCTCGTGGGCGATCTCATCAACAACAACGTGCGCTTCGACGTGAAGCCCCGTGAAGAGCCGTCCCTGTTGATGAGCATCCTCATCTCCTGGGGGCCGATGCTGCTGCTGATCGGTGTGTGGATCTACTTCATGCGCCAGATGCAGGGTGGTGGCAAGGGCGGGGCCTTCAGCTTCGGCAAGTCGCGCGCCCGCATGCTCGACGAGACCAACAACTCCGTCACCTTCGCCGATGTCGCGGGCTGCGACGAGGCCAAGGAGGAGGTCAAGGAACTGGTCGATTTCCTGAAGGACCCGCAGAAGTTCCAGAAACTCGGCGGTCGCATTCCGCGCGGCGTGCTGATGGTCGGCCCTCCGGGCACCGGCAAGACGCTGCTGGCCAAGTCCATCGCCGGCGAGGCCAAGGTGCCCTTCTTCTCGATCTCCGGTTCCGACTTCGTCGAGATGTTCGTCGGCGTCGGTGCGGCCCGCGTGCGCGACATGTTCGAGCAGGCCAAGAAGAACGCGCCTTGCATCATCTTCGTCGACGAGATCGACGCCGTGGGCCGCCACCGCGGTGCCGGCCTGGGCGGCGGCAACGACGAGCGCGAGCAAACGCTCAACCAGATGCTGGTCGAGATGGATGGTTTCGAGACCAACCTGGGCGTGATCGTGATCGCCGCGACCAACCGGCCCGACATCCTCGACCCGGCACTGCTGCGCCCGGGCCGTTTTGACCGCCAGGTCTATGTGACCCTCCCGGACGTGCGCGGTCGCGAACAGATCCTCAACGTGCACATGCGCAAGGTGCCCATCGGCACGGACGTCAAGCCCGACATCCTGGCCCGTGGCACGCCCGGCTTCTCGGGGGCTGACCTGGCCAACCTCGTGAACGAGGCGGCTCTGTTCGCCGCGCGCCGCAATGCCCGCGTCGTCGAGATGCAGGACTTCGAGAAGGCCAAGGACAAGATCCTGATGGGCCCCGAGCGCAAGTCCATGGTCATGCCCGAGGAAGAGCGCAAGAACACCGCCTACCACGAGGCCGGCCACGCCCTGGTGGCGCGCATGCTGCCCAAGACCGACCCGGTGCACAAGGTCACCATCATCCCGCGCGGTCGTGCACTGGGCGTGACGATGCAACTGCCCGAAGGCGACCGCTACAGCATGGACAAGGAGCGCATGCTCAACACCATCGCGGTGCTGTTCGGCGGGCGCATTGCCGAGGAGGTCTTCATGAACCAGATGACCACCGGTGCCAGCAACGACTTCGAGCGGGCCACGCAGATCGCCCGCGACATGGTCACCCGCTATGGCATGACCGATGAGCTGGGCCCGATGGTCTATGCCGAAAACGAAGGCGAGGTCTTCCTGGGCCGCTCGATCACCAAGCAGGTGAATGTCTCCGAGGAGACGATGCAGAAGGTCGACAAGGAGATCCGCAAGATCATCGACGAGCAGTACGCCCACGCGCGTCGCCTGATCGAGGAGAACAAGGACAAGATGCACGCGATGGCCAAGGCGCTGCTGGAATGGGAAACCATCGATGCCGAGCAGATCGAGGACATCATGAATGACAGGCCGCCGCGTCCGCCCAAGGACTGGACGCCCAGCAGCAGCAAGGGCACGGGTGGGCCGACCCCACCGGTCAATCCCGACCAGGCACCAGCGGCCGCCTGACAGCCGAACACCCGGCTGCACACACTCAACGGGGCTTCGGCCCCGTTGTCACTTTCCGATCCGCCCATGCATTGGCACACTTCCCGCTACGTCATCGACCTGAGCCGCCCCAGGGTGATGGGGATCGTCAACATCACGCCGGACTCCTTCTCGGATGGGGGGCGGCATGGTGACACGCGATCGGCCATGGCCCACTGCGAACAGCTTCTGCGAGAGGGGGCTGACATCCTCGATCTGGGCGGCGAATCCAGCCGGCCGGGGGCCGAGGCCTTGCCGCTGGAGGAGGAGCTGGCCCGCGTCCTGCCGGTGCTGCGCGAGGCCGTGCGCCTGGGTGTGCCCGTTTCCATCGACACCTACAAGATCGAAGTGATGCGCGCCGCGCTGGACGCAGGGGCCGACATCGTCAACGATATCTACGCCTTGCGCAGCCCCGGTGCTGAAGCGGTCGTGGCGGGCCACCCGCGATGCGGGGTCTGCTTGATGCACATGCAAGGCGAGCCGAAGTCGATGCAGGCAGCGCCTCACTACGACGACGTCGTGACCGAGGTTCGCGACTTCCTGCAAGCCAGGGCAGCGGCTCTGCGCGAGCGGGGTGTGGCCGGCGAACGCATCGTGCTGGATCCTGGCTATGGGTTCGGCAAGTCGGTCGGGCACAATTTCGAGCTGCTGCGTCGACAACGTGAACTCCTCGGGGCGGGCTATCCGCTGCTGGCCGGTTGGTCGCGCAAGTCCTCGCTGGGCGCCGTCACGGGACGGGCGGTGAACGAGCGCCTGGCGGCCAGTGTTGCGGCCGCTCTGGCGGCTGTGGAGCGCGGTGCGCGCATCGTGCGAGTGCACGACGTGGCGGCCACGGTCGATGCCCTCAAGGTCTGGGCCCATGCAGGACTTCCATGGTCATGAGACCTTCCCCGCGACTGCGGCCTGTGCGTCAGGCGCGCGGTCTGCGATGATTCCGCCTGTTCCCATTTCCCAGACGATTCCTCGACGATGAGCCAGAGACAGTATTTCGGCACGGACGGCATCCGCGGTGCCGTGGGCGTGTCCCCCATCACTCCGGATTTCGTGCTGACCCTCGGCCATGCCGTGGGGCGCGTGCTGCGCCGTGCGCATACCGGCACGGGTCGACCGACGGTCCTCATCGGCAAGGACACGCGCATCTCCGGCTACATGCTCGAATCGGCACTGGAGGCTGGTTTCTCCTCCGCAGGTGTCGATGTGCTGCTCAGTGGGCCCCTTCCGACGCCGGGGGTGGCCTATCTGACCCGGGCGCTGCGACTGGACCTGGGCGTCGTGATCAGTGCGTCCCACAATCCTTACGGGGACAACGGCATCAAGTTCTTTTCTGCCCAGGGCGAAAAACTGCCCGACGGTTGGGAACTGTCGGTGGAGGCGCTGCTGGCGCAGCCACCGCAGTGGGTCGATTCCGCCGCTCTGGGCAAGGCGCGACGGCTGGAGGACGCCCAGGGCCGCTACATCGAGTTCTGCAAGGCCAGCTTTGCCAACGACCTCTCCCTCAAAGGCCTGCGTATCGTCGTGGATGCCGCCCATGGTGCGGCGTATCAGGTGGCGCCAAATGTGCTGCATGAACTGGGTGCCGAAGTAGTGGCCATCGGTTGCATGCCGGACGGCTACAACATCAATGCCGGGCATGGGGCCACGGCGCCGCAGGCTCTGGTCGAGGCTGTGCGCCGCCACAGCGCCCACTACGGTGTGGCGCTCGACGGCGATGCCGACCGCGTGTTGCTGGTCGATGCCACGGGACGCCTCTACAACGGCGATGAACTGCTCTACGTGATGGCAGCCGACCGTCTGCGACAGGGCCAGGCCGTGCCCGGGGTGGTGGGCACCTTGATGACCAACCTCGGCGTGGAGCAGGCCTTGGCACGGCGGGGCGTGCCTCTGGTGCGTGCCAAGGTGGGCGACCGTTACGTGCTCGAAGAGCTTGTGGCTCGGGGCTGGCTGCTGGGCGGCGAGGGCTCCGGCCACTTGCTGGCGCTCGACCGGCACACCACGGGCGACGGCCTGGTCAGTGCGTTGCAGGTCCTCCAGGCCACTCTGCGTTCAGGACAGCCCCTGGCCGAACTGCTGGCCGACGTGCAGCTGTTTCCCCAGACGCTCATCAACGTGCGCCTGCAGCCGGGTCAGGACTGGCGCCAGAATGACCGTCTTGCCGCCGAGCAGGCTGCCGTCACCCAGGAACTGGCGGACACAGGCCGGATCCTCATCCGCGCCTCCGGCACCGAACCGCTGCTGCGCGTGATGGTGGAGGCCCGGGACGCCTCCGTTGCGCAGGCCAGTGCCGAGCGCCTGGCAGCAGCCGCTCAAGCGGGATGAGGGCGCAGCCGTCTAGTCGCTGATGCGGAACTCGATGCGCCGGTTGCGGGCCCGTCCTTCCGCCGTCTGGTTGCTGGCCACTGGACGGGAAGCCCCGGCGCCCGAGATGGCAAGACGCTGGGCCTCCACTCCCTGGGAGAGCAGGTAACTGCGCACGGCATCGGCCCGCGCCAACGACAGTGCCAGGTTGGCGTCTGCGGCCCCCAGAGCATCGGTGTGGCCGATGATCTCGATGCGCCGGGCACTCAAGCGAACAAGCGTCGGCAGCATGCCATCGAGCACTGAACGGCCGGCGGGTGTGAGCACCGAGCTGCCAGGCTCGAACTCGACGATGCGGTTGGCCAGGGCATGGTCCAGCAGGCTTTGCTCACCGCTGCCCACGCGCAAGGCATTGCGCACTGTGTAGGTTGGGTTCAACCGGGTTGCGACGGCGCTCACGACCTGCTGGCGCTGGGCCTCGTTCGGCACCTCACCTTGGAGGTCGATCTGTGTCCCCCGGATCGCCAGCTGTCCGCGGCTGACCTGCCGGATTTCGGGGCCGAGGACGTTCTGGACATGCTGGGTCCACTGAGGGGGAGCGACCACACTGCCGATGGCGATCTGGTCGACCACCCGATGTGCGCCGTAGAGATCGTGCAGGCGTTGCAGCACGGCCGCGCGCGTTGCTTCATCCGGGACCGTCCCGGTCACGAGCACCTGGTCTGGCGCAGGGTCTGTGCGTCCCGCTGCCCACGTCGACGAGATTGCCAGTCCGAGCAGCAGTGCCCACAGCCACCGTCGCGAAAGCGTGCGGCCCATCCGTGGTGTCAACCGAGGTGTGTGGGAGGTCTGTGCAGATGCGATCGACATGGCAGTTCCAGATGAAACGGGGTCAGGCGCCAAAGAAGGTTTCCCGGAAGGTCAGGCGGGCCTGACCGAGCGAGAGTTGCGGGTCGCGCAGGTAGCTCGAGAGCTTCTTGAGTCCATAATCGGCATCCACCATGCGTTCGACCCATGCCGTGTTGGCGAAGTCGATGTTGTCCTGGGCGCAGCTGTAGGGGTCGAGCACGCTGCGCAGGCTGCGTGGGCAGGCTCCGTTGAAACCGATGATCAACACCGGCAGGCCGGCGCACCGAGTGACGAAAAGGCCCAGCTCCAGTGCACTGCGCTTGAGGAATCCGGCCAGCGTGTCCAGCCAGAGGCTGGCCACGAACGGCCGATACAGAGGGTCCTTGACCAGCGGGAGCACCAGGCCCCGTTCGAGCCGATTGGCGGTGCTCGGGACCAGGAGCGGCTGAAGCAGCAGACCCAGTCCCAGGAGCGTCTGACGAAGACAGCAGCGGTGGCCGCTGTCATGGAGCATGGTTTCCAGAGTGCCCAGGGTCTGGCTGCCCAGAAACTGCCGGAAGTGGGGTGAAGACGTTCCCGGCAGCACATCGTGGGACTGTTCCGCCTTCGCCAGGACCTCTTGCAGGCCTTGTGCATCTTCGCAACCCTGCGCAGCGGCGCAGGCCTGCTCCAGGCGCATCCAGAGGCTGGACAGCACGAGGGGGCTCAGGCCGAGAAAATCCAGGGGCTCGGGAACATCGAAGGAGCCTGCGACGATGAAGGGATAGCGGCGACCCGAAGCGTCCTGGCTGGGCATCAGGTGGCCCGCCAGTCCCACCGGGCTGCGGGCCCCCAGGAAGGCGAACTGCGCTGAAGGCGCTTCGTCATAGATCTGCTTCCAGCGTGGGTCGCCGGCCATGAGCTCCATGGTGCGCGACATCCAGCGGTCCAGTGTCTGGACCAGGGGCGCACTCGCGGAGTTGCTGCGCAGGAAGTCTCCCCGTGCGGGCAGCTTGCCGAAGTAGACGAGTTTGGGCGCCGCGTGGGTGGCGTTCATTGGGCGCTCCCACGGGTGTTTGCTGCACGGACAAAGGCCGTGCCGGCCACGGCGCGCGGCAAAGGCGCGCCTCCGAGACTGCCGCCACCAGTGGACTGACCAGAGGCAGTTGTGCCGGGGGACGCGATGATGCGCAGGTGAACGGCCACGCTCTGGGGGCCGCGTGTCCATCTCAGTTCGTGCGTCTGGGCATCGATGCGACGCCGTTGGGCGCTGTTGACCATGCGTTCCAGTCCAAAGCGGCCTGGTTCGTGGACGAACTCCACACTGCTGCCGTCGAACGTCACCCCATGCAGCCGCACCCCGAGGTTGTTCTGAGGGCCGGGCCAGACGAAATGCGACCATGCCGCAGCGGTGTTCCGATAGCGCATGACCTGCCCGTCGATCTCCAGGCTGTACTCGGTGAGCCCGGGCGCAGGCTGGGGCAGGATCTGGAAGAGCGTCTGGTCCCCGCCGGCGTCCGGGCCGGCGCTCGATGAAGAGCCTGCGGTGGCCCCAAGAGGCCCGACCCAGGTGGCGAAGCGCGCGCTGAACTCGGGGTTGAGCCGGATGGCCATCTCGGCCCAGGTGCGCGGGGCGAGGGTGTCGCCGCGGCGGATCACGAGCGGGCCGAGCGTCCTGTCGGCAAAACGGGCCACGGCCCCTTCCGGACCAAAGATCTTGGCGATGTCCGAGGCCGATGCTTCGACGCGGGCCTGGGGCCTGAATGGATAACGGTCGGCCAGGGTGGCTTCGAAGGGGCCATGCACCTGCGCTTCCCAGATGCGGTTGATCTCCTCCTCGGCCGTCGGAATGAGCGCGTCGTAGGCCTGCATCAGCGGACGCACCAGCAGCGGGCGCAGCCCTTCGCGCGCGCTGTCGCTCAGGCCGTTGAGCATCTGCTCGTCGATGAGCTTGAGCAATTCGGCCAATTCCGATTGGCCCTGAAGTGTTTGCTGCAGCAACTGCACGCTGGCAGGGCCGGCCTCTCCCTGAGTGTGGATCTGATTGAAGCGGCTGCGCAGCTTGGCGAGACCTTCCAGGTAGCTGCGCATGAGGCTGCCGCCATCGTCGCGAGTGGCCATCAGCCGACTGATGCCCTCGAAAGCCTGGCTCACCAGGAGCGTCTGGTAGCGGTCCGGCGCACCGGTCTCTGTGGCCTGGACGCGCACGTGAACCTGGGCTGGCGCCTGGCGCAGCACCACCTGCCGGAACCATTCTCCGAACCCGCGGCGCACGCCGGCCGTGCGGTCGGAGGCAAGCGCCGCCTGATCCCAAGAGGTTTCCTCGTGCACCGCTGTCAGCAGGCGGCCCAGGGGCGAACTGGCAGGATCGCCCAGGCGGTTCATGCGGACGACGGCCTGCTCGAAGCTGCCGAAGGTTTGGACATTCACGCCCTGAAGGAAGCGTTGCCACTGCGCGATGTACTCGGACTTGTAGGCCTCCACCAGAGCCTTCTGGATTTGCTCCGGGCTGCCATCGAGCGTGAGGTCATTGTGGACCGTGCTCTTGAGCACCCAGTCATCTGCTTGAACGGCCTGATGGGCCGCATCGCGAATCGCGCCCTGCACGTACTCGCGCCAGGCCTGACGCGTGAAGGCTCCCGAGACGGCGTGGCTGCCCGACAGGAGATGGCGGTCGGACTCACCCAGCACGCGGGCCACCGTCATGGGAGCAAATCGGGTGGCGGCGCGGGCCTTGATCTCGGTGTACACCCGTTCGCGTGCGGGCATGCCGCGCACGACGTTGCGCAGCACGGCGCGGGTTTCGTCGACAAGCGCCAGATTGCTGGCGACCTGAGGGAATGCCGGGTCCCGGACCTGGGTCGTCGCGTGCGTGATCAATCGTTCGGCCACCTCCAGCATGCGCTCGCGCGGCATGGCGCCGCGATTGACTTCCAGCCAGCCGCGCCAGAACCGTGTGATCTGATCGCTCAAATGCGCCGGTTCGGTGCGTTGCCGATCTGCCAGCATGAGATAAGTCTTCAGGGCGTTGTAGGCATCCGTGACGTTGGTGGGCGAGGCCGTCGTGTAAGGAGAGCTCGGTGCCGCAGAGACGGGAATCGCGGCGGCAGCACCGCTTGCCGGGCTGTCTTGCAGCTGGGCGGCGTTCTCGCGCACAGCGGACAGATAGGATTCAATGCCTTGCGCAACGGGCTTGAGCATGACCTCCCGCACGCCATGGAAGTACTCGCGGCGCAGCAGTTCCTCGATCTGAGGCCCCTGACCCAGGCCGAAGGACAGCGCCCAGGGACGTTCGCGATTGACGGCCTGCACCTGGATCAGCCGGTCCTGCAGGATCAGCAGGGCTTCCAGCCGTGAGGCCAAGTCAGGGGAGGCAGCCTGCATGCGCACGACCTGGTCGAGGTCTCGCTGGATGTTGGCCACCCACTGCCGATTGTTCGCGTAGGACCACGTCCACAGGGCGAGGCACAACCCCAGTGTCGCCACACTTGCCAGGACCACAGCCTGGCGCCAGCGTAGCTTGGACTTCGAATGATGCTGACGCACGAGGTCGCGGTCGGCAAAGATGACTCGCGAGAACAGTTCCTTGAGAAAGAAGCCGGCATGGGCGTAGACGCTCGCTGTGGTACCCGATGGCAACGACAGGCCGAAGCGGCGTGCCACGCGTTCGCTGGACCGGCTGGTGGACTCTCCTTCCTGCACGGCGCTTGTGAAATAGAAGCCTCGGAAGCTGGGGCGATATTGATAGGGGTTGTCTTCGAAAAGTGTCGCCATGAAGACCGACAACGCGGGTTTGAGCCCTGCGAATTCCAGCGGGAAGGTCAACACGCCGGGCGGCAGCTTCTCGCCGCGATGCAGCGACATGCGCGCCACCGAAGCCGCCTTCAATCCCTCGTAGAGTTCGTCGAAGTGCCGCTCGAACAGCCCGACGGCATCGGCACGACCCTCGGTGTCGTAGGGAAGCGTGGCTCCCCACACGCGGTCGCGCTCGCTGCGCTCACGGTCTTCGAAGAACTCGACGAATCCGCTGATGAGGTCGGCCTTGGTGAACATCACGTAGACCGGCGCGATGACTTCGAGCTTCTCGGTGAGCTCTTGCATGCGGTGGCGCAGTTGCTTGGCCAGCTGGATGTTGTGTTCTGGGCGCTGGGAGGACAGCTCGGCCACGCTCACCGCGATCACGATCCCGTTGATCGGCGCCTTCGGCCGGAATTTCTTCAGCAGGTTCAGGAAACCCAGCCATTCGGCGCGATCTTCCTCGTGGACGCTGTAGCGTCCGGCCGTATCGATGAGGATGCCCTCGGAGGTGAAGAACCAGTCGCAGTTGCGGGTTCCTCCAATGCCCTGGATGATGTTGCCGGTGTCGTCCGAGAAGGGAAAGCGCAGACCCGACTTCACGATCGCCGAGCTCTTGCCGGCCGCGGGGTTGCCGATGACCATGTACCAGGGAAGTTCGTACAAAGCGGCCTTGCCGGACGTCTGGCCCAGGCGCGAGCTCTTGATGGTCTGGATGGCTTTGCGCATGCGCTCACGCAACACGGCGACATCCTCGCGGTGCTTGCGGGCCTCCTCAAGACGCGAGGCTTGGGCGTTCTGGGCATCCAGGGCCTGTTCGAACTGCTGCGCCGCACGCCGAGCCCGTGCACGTCGTATCCCCCAGGAGGTCAGCATCGCCAGAGCAATGACCGCCAGCACGATCAGTGCCCAGCTCAGCGGCAGGTCCAGGGTTATCGCTCCCACCGTGACAAAGCCCATGAGTGCCAGCCAGCCCATGATGCGCAGCGTGACGGGGTGGGACAGGAAGTTCAGCAGGCTTTGCATGGTGGGACGAGGGGATCAGGTCGGGGGGGCTGCAGAAAAAGAGGGTGCACAGAGCAGGGCCACAGCCGGTTCGCGATCACAGAGCACCATGACGGTGGGGGACTTGGAGGCCGACTGGCTGGCCAGCGCGAGGGCCACGAGCGAGGTGGCGGCGCCGAGATCGCCGCAGGAAGGACCGAGACGGCAAAGGGCGCTCGATACATCGAGGCCGGGTAGCTGATCGATGAGCGCGTCCAGCAGCGCACGGGCTGCCGGGCCCGAGAGGCCGGCATCGCTGACGGCCCGTTCGATGGGAGGGGAGGGCTCGGCTGCCTGCAGCACCTGCGCCAGGAGTTCGCGCAGTTCCGGGCGCGCCGCTTTGGTGTCCGCAACTCCCCCGGTCTCCTGGGATACGGCAAGGCGCAGCAGGGCTGATTCCTGCGCGATTCCGGCAGGCGGCGAGACGGCATCTGGCGACACCCGCCACAGCATCAGTGCGGCGGCCGCCTCCCCGGGCGGCAGGGGCGCCCCACCTTCAGAGGAGGGGGGCGGCACCAAGGTCTCGTCAAGCAGGCAGTCGCAGGCCAGCGCGAGGACGCAGCCTGCGCGTGAGGCGGCAGGGCGCGTTAGTCCGGCGTGGACGCGCAGCCGCTGCAGCGTGGTCGCTGCGGCTGTTGCGGCGATCATGTGGATGGGGGCGGCCGACGCGGCGTTGGGCCGCAGCGTCGAGAGCATCCGGTTGAGCCAGGCCAGGGCATGCTCCCGCTCGAGTTCGGACCAGTGCGACGGAATCATCCAGAGCACGTCCAGGGGCTCGTGCGCGGGCGTTCGGCTCAGCACAGGCGAAAGGTCCTCCAGCGTGGCTGCTTGCAGCGCCAGGGCCCGCAACACCGGCGCACGCAGTCGCATGCCCAGTCCCTTGTTCGATGGGAGCGCCGCCTCCAAGGAGGCCTGGTCGAGGTCCGGGCAGCGCGCGCTCAGGCGAGGAAGGCCACGCTCATCCACGAGTTCTGGGTCTGGCGCGGGCAAAGCAGGTGCCTCGCACAGGATCTGCAGCACGTCCTCGGGCGTGCGTCCTGCCACGGTGGCCACCGTCGACGCAAGGATGTGCAGCGGCGCTGCCGGGACGCGGACCTCCGGAACAGGGGACGGCGTGCCAGCAGCGGTACCCGCATCCTGAGTGGAGGGGGGCGGCGACGCCGAGGCTTGATGCCGGGCGAGGCTGCGGAAGGACCACCATGTGATGGCACCCAGCCCCGCCAAGAGGAACCAAGGCAGCCAGGTCCCGGACGTCGTGGCGGCCGTTCCAGGGGGCACGCTGGCGAAGACGAGGAGCATGGTCAGCAACAGAACGACGAGCGCGGCCATGCCGAACCACAAGGTTTTTCCCATGGAAGGAATTCCCGAGCCTGGACTCAGCCGCAAGTGCTGACGGACTGTGAGGCAATCAAGGTGGCGCCGCAGGCCGTGAGATCGCCGTGGCGGGCTGCGGGCTTGCCATCGATCAGCATCGTCGGATCGCCCGTGGCAATGGTGGTGACGCGGCCGTGTCCCTTGCGCGGACAGGTGACCTTGTCGCCGACGCGCGCGATGCGTTTGCCGTGGGTGTCGGTGGCTGCAGACGCTTCCACGACGGTGCCGCCATGGCTGGTCTTGTCGCCCAGAACGATGAATGGACGTGACATGTGCACTCCCTGCACTTTGGTGTTCTCTTGTGGCGCGAAGTCTAGCGAGCGTTCGCGATGTAACCTGTTACTGATGGTGTCGTCTCCCCAGGGGGATGGCGCGCAGTTCGACATGGCCGTAGTCGCGCATGCGCCAGCGTCCGCCCCAGGTCAAGCCGGCTGCCTCGGCAAGTTCGCCATAGAGGCGGTAGCCTTCCATGGCCCAGGGGTCGCGCTCTGAAATGACGAGCACGCCGTCGCGCAGGAAGGCGCTGTCGGCTGCGAGGCCGTGCTGGTGATAGCTCTCGTGGGGCCCCGCCTGCGTGACGTGCGGACCCATGGCTTGCAGCTGGGCCTGCCGCTGAGGGCTGCGAAACCCTTCGATCAGGACCATCTCGTAGCCATGGCGCTCCCGCATCAGTCGGTACACCAGCAACAGGCGCTGACGGAAATCCGCGTCCAGTAGCGACCAGTCGCGGCTGGCCTGCATCAGGCCGGGCCGCACCGCCTCGACTTCCGCTGTTTCGAACACGGCAGGAGGAGGCGCCATGGGAGGGCTCAGCCGCTCTCCGTGGAGCAGCCATGCGACCTGATCGTTGAGGGCAGGAACCTGCAGCTGGGTGAGGCCATAGTCGGCTACCCGCCGGCCGTCATGCATCCACCAAGCGATCAAGGAAGGCAGCGCAAGGAGCATCACACCCAGCAATCCGCTCCGGTGGTGGTGCCGCAATCCTCGCGGCATGGCGACAAGCAGATGGCGGCATCGACGCCCGGTGCGCATGATCTCTTGCCGAGCCCGCTCGATGCGGCGCCGCCAATGCAGCTGCAGACCCGTACCCCGGCGGCGTACCCATGCGCCCGAGGCGGAGCGGATGTCCGGTAATGCCCACCAGCTCAAAGCCAGCGCGCCGGCGATTGTGAGGCTCAGCACCCAGAGCATTGCGGAGATTCCTGGGTTGTAACGAGGCTTTGCCAGGCGACACAAGCGGCGTCAGGCTTTCTAGAATCGGCCGCGCGCGATCGCCGGCACAACTGCGCGGCGGTGCGCAAGGGAGGACACATGGACAAGAACGTACACGGCCCGCGCGGGGTCGAAATGGCGCCCCCCAGTCTGATGGCTCGCGGATCGCAGGCCGAGACGGTGGAAGATGACTTCGGCATCCTGAGCGTGGTGGGGCAGGACCATCGTCCGCTCTCGCGTGCGCGAAGGCCTTGGACGGCGCTCGCCGGGGTGGCCTTGGTCGGCCTGCTGATCGGTGGCGTCTGGTGGGCGGGAGAGGCCGCTCTTGCGGTCCGCACGGTGCAGGTTGGCGCGCCGGTAGCGTTCGCGGGGGGGGCGTCCATCTTGGAAACCCATCCGGCCGGCTCGGTGGAGCAGAAGTCCACGCAAACGAGTCTCGATGTGGATGCCGCGCAAGGGGTGAGCTTCGACGCGCCACAGGTTGCCCGTATCGAGGCGGCACAGCCTGTGGCAGCAGATGCGGCGCCGGCCAAGGAGAGGCCGATGGCCGTCGCAGCGCCATCGGCCACGCCCTCGACGCCACCCTCATCGAGCGAGCCGGTGACGCAGCCCAAGCGCACGGCATCTTCGCCAGCGCGGAAGGTTGACGGTGAGCCTGTGCGCACCGCAGGGCGTCGCGCGACCGATCCCGATGCCGAAGTGATCGAGGTGTTGATGGCCCGCGCGGTGGTATCCGCGGCAGGGCCTGCGCCCGGGGGGCAGGCCGGCCGGACCGCGCCGGTCAGCCAGGACGTGGTGTTCGTCCAGCCGGGTGTTCCCACGGAGGAGCTGCTGAGACGATGCGCTGCACTGGGCGGGCTCGAAGCCCAACTGTGCCAGACACGCATCTGCGAGGCTCGCGGCGGGCGATTGGCGGCCTGTACCGAGCGCAGCGGCGCACCGACCCTTCCCTGAGGAGTCGGGCGAGGGGAATGGTCCGTCGCCCCGGGTCTCACGGCAACGTGATGACGAGGTAGGCTGCCTGCGGGGGCAACTGCACCAGTTGCTGGTACGCCGACAGGTCTGTGCGCGTGTGATGGGTGAGCGTCGAGCGCAAGCCAGTGAAGGCCAGCAGCGCCAGCATCAGGAAACCCGCCCCAAGCACCCACAGCGGCGTGACTGAGCGCAGCACATGCTTCACTCTGTCGGGAGGTGCCCAGTGAGGCGCGAAACCGGACTTGCGCCCCTTCAGATGCGCAATCTCGTCGGTGAGCCGTGCGGTCAAGTAGCCGAGTTTCTCGGGGCCTTCCAGCAGGTACTTGCCCTGGAAGCCGAGCAGCAGGCACATGTGAAAGACCTCCAGGGCCGCAAGGCGAGAGACACCCTGTTGACGCAGCTGCTCCAGGTGAACGAAGAAATTCTCACCCGCGAGCTGGTCTCCGAAGAACTGCAACTGCAGGGGCTGTCGCTCCCAATCGTCTCTAATCTTGAAAGACGAGGTGAGCACCGTTTCGTCAACCAGTGCGCAGAATGCGTACTTTGCCAAGTAGACATCTTCGGCGCTGGCATCGGCCTGCATGGATGTGCGCTCAAACTCGGCCAGAAAGTCCCGGATGCTGTCGCGCAGCGACTGCGCATCGGAGGGCGCATGCTTGTTCTTGAGGAGGAACAGCATGTAGAAGCCTTCGTAGAGATGATCCACGAGCCGGCCCGACGTGGTTGCTGCGGATGCCGGCGCATTGAAGGTTCGCAGCACCTCGGTATCGGCAAACAGGGATGGGGCGGGGGCATGGTTCATGGATTCACCGCAATCAGTTCGAGCTTGAGATCAGTCCAGCCCTGCGGGATATACAAAGCGACGGACTGGGCCTGCAGCATGCGTTCGTAGAGGGGGCCCCTGGCTTCGAGAGAGAAATAGTGCATGCCGGGGCGTACCGGGATGGCGGCAGGCACCTGCTGCGCATGCACGAGGCGCACGCCGGGCATCGCGGACAGCACCAGTTTGTCGACATCATCAGGCGCGCCTGCCTTGATGCGCAAAGGCGCGACCTCCACCAGCTCGGTAGCCGGCAAAGCCGCAGACAGACCGAGGTAAAGCGCGGTCGAAGGCTGAATCTGCTCGCTGTCCAGTCGACCCACATGGAAGGAGGGCTTGCTCTCGTTCAGCGCAATCGCAAAGTAGCGGGTCGAGATGACGGCCTCGAGCAGCTCCCGGACGATGTGATCGACGCGGCCGAAGCATTCGTCCAGTCGATCATGATCGTAAGCCGGGAGATCTGCCAGCGTGAAGGATTTGGAGAAGGTCATGAGTGCGCCTGCGAGCTCCAGCAGGCCCTGGTACAGCCTCTCGGGATGCAAGCGGGGATGGCGGGCGAGGTGAGACAGCGAGGCGTGCGACGTGCTGACGGTGTGGAGCAGCCAGAAGGAAGCGACGTCGCCGGAGCGGAACTCGATGACGTTCTGCGAGGGCTCCCGATGCAGGCCGATCAAGGCATCGACCTTGGCCTGAAGCGCATCGAGCAGACGCCTGAGCATCGATGAAAGGGTTGCGGACGCCTCGATGGAGGTCGACGGTGGAATGAAGCGCCTGTCGATCTCGAAGCCGCCCGAAGCCTTGCGGCGAACCTTCAACAGCGGCAAGCTCACCATCTGCTCTCGGGAAGCTTGCTCGGGAAGCAGGCGAGCGCTCTTCTTGAGCACCACCACTTCCGCAGCAACGGCATCGGTGTACCAGTCGGACGCCTCATCCTCGCGGCCTTGCAGATATCTCACATCCATGCCGCCAGACAGGCCATCCGCCGCCTGGTTGCGCCCCATGCGACGCATGGGGGCAACAGCAAGATGGAGCACCACGTCGGATTGCGGCATGTCGAGTTCACCAAGCGCCACCGGGTCTGGGAGCGCATCGTCGCGAGGCGCGTCGTAGAGATCTCCGTCCGGCAAGACGGCCCGCAGTTCCAGGATCCGCAGCAAGCCGGAACTCAGCGCATCCTCGTCGACGCGCAACTGCCGAACCCCCCATGCATAGGGGTGCAGCAGATGCATCGCCTGGGCCAGGCGCCACTCGTGGTACGCGTCCTGGCGCTGGAAGTGCTGAGGCCTCAGGAAGAGGCCTTCGCCCCAAAGGAGTTTGGAGGAGTGGATCACGGAGGGCCTGTGTCGGATGGACTCGTCAAAGTGGAGGGCAGGTCGCTGCCGAGTGGAGTGCTGGCGGCGAGGCAGGGGCTATGTCGCGGCCGATGGCTACGCTCATGCTGCAGGCATGCAGCCCCATCGAAACGCCGGTTCGAGCAGCGTCGACGGTGGAAAAAGCCACGCGCCAGCGCTGGGCATCTGGCGCCAGGAACAAGGTCACGACGCCAAGATGGGTGGCTTCCGCAGGCATCGTCTCGCGCCACTCGCGCAGCTGTCCCGGCAGCATCTGGATCTCGCGCACCTCGACGAGATCTTCACCGAGGAGATCGCGCTCCCGTGCTGGTGATGCAAAGGCTTCATACGGCGCCGTCAGGAACGACTGTGCTCCACGGAGCTTGTACAGACGCATCACGACCGACAGCGACTGACCTGCTGCATTCACATTGAGTGAGGGGCTGGCCTGGATCCTCAATGCCACCGTCGACGCATGAGGTGCTGCGGGAGCAGGCTCCTTCGGGGACAGTCCTACCAGGCGCAATGCCTGCGCCGTCACCTGACCGGCCGCTTCGATCGTCTTGCCGGCGCTGGCGCAACCGCCGAGGCCTGCGAGCACGCTCACCCACAGCAGGTGAGCGAGCAACGCAAACGTCGGCGGCGCGCGGCGCAACATGGCTTTTTTCCCTGAGTCGATGCTTGTTGTGATGCAAAGCGGCCGTAGTCTAGGGATCTGTTCGCGCAATGCATTCACCTGTTCGGGGGGGATATGGTGACATGCTGTATCGATGCGTAATTCTGTGTAACGGTCCCTCGCAAGCCCTAGCCGAGCTGTGTGCAGCTGCGATTTAATCCGCAGCCATTCAAGCGGATGAAGAGCGCAAAAAAAGCTGCCGACAAGCAGTTCACGCGCCGACCGCGACAGGACCAACATTCAGGCGAGGGGTCTTCTTGATGGATCATCAAGTGATCAGGAATGCGCTGCGGCACGTCTTGGCCGTGGCATGCGTGGCAGTGCTGGCGGGATGCTCCAGCGCGCCCAAAGCGACCGACACCTTCCCGGTCGTCGATCTATCCCAGGCGCTCGCACAGGCCCGTTCAGCTCAGGAATCCGGTGATCTGGGTCAGGCCACTGCATTGCTGGAACAGGCAGCTCGCGCCCACCCTGGCGCCAAGGAGCCTTGGTTGCGACAAGCGCAGATCCACCTCGAGGCGCGCCGTTACGGGCAGGCCATCGTGGCCGCGCAGGAGGCTTTGCAGCGCGATATTTCCGATGTCACGGCGCACAGCATCATGGCAGTGGCCGGGCTGCGATCTTCTGCCGTGGCACTGGGGCACCTCAGGGAGCGCAATGCCGTCCAGGGCAGTGCGCGCGAAGAGGCTCAGTCCCTGGCGCAGACCATTCGCGACGCCATCGGGGAGCCCGTGCTTGTGGCTCCGGTGGCGCAACCCGAAGCCCCCGTGCGCCCCGCCGCATCGCCGCTGCGCCGCCGCGAGGGCTCCGCAGTGGCGCCGTCCCGCCCCACGCGTGCTCCTGAAGAGCCGCCTGCCCGACCGGCGGCAGGGGCCCGCAATCCCTTCAGCGCCCTTCAGTGAGCGCCTCTCCATCCATCAGCAGGAAGATCCATGGCCAAGAAAGACAGCGTCCAAAAGCGCCTCGAGAAGGTTCGCCCCCCTCGGGTCCAGTTGACCTATGACGTCGAGATCGGCGACGCGATCGAGCAGAAGGAGATCCCCTTCGTTGTGGGTGTGCTCGGCGATTTTGTCGGCAAACCTTCCGAGGACGCACCGCCGCCGCGCCTGAAAGACCGCAAGTTCGTCAACGTCGATCTCGACAACTTCGATGAAGTCATGGCTGGCATGGCACCGAAGGCCTCTTATCGGGTTCGCAATGTGCTGAGCGAGGAGGGCGGCGAGTTCGCGGTCAACCTCGAGTTCAAGCAGATCGATGACTTCAGGCCTGAAGCCGTGGTTGAGCAGGTCGAGCCGTTGCGCCGCCTGCTTGAGGCGCGCACCCGTCTAGCCGATTTGCGCAACAAGCTGGCTGGCAACGAAAAGCTGGAGGATCTGCTCGACGAGGTGCTCCGCAACACCGATCAGCTGCAGCGTCTGGGCCAGGAAGCCCAGCCCACGAAGGAGTGAAGTGATGAGCGCACAAGCCCTTGCCCAGGCCCCTCAGACGCAGGCTGAAGAGGCCTCGTTGCTGGATCGGATCGTCGAGCAAAGCCGCGTCGCCAAATCGGCGACGGAGCACCAACGAGCCCGTGACATCATCTCCGAGCTCGTGCGGGAAGTGCTTCAAGGCACCGTGGTGCTGTCGGAGAACCTCTCGGCCACGCTCGACGCGCGAGTGGCTCAGATCGATGCGCTGATCTCAGCCCAGCTCAGTGAAGTGATGCATGCGCCGGAGTTTCAGACCCTGGAATCCTCATGGCGAGGGTTGCACTACCTGTGCAAGCACACCTCCACCGGGTCGATGATGAAGATCAAGGTCATGCATGCCACGAAGAAGGAGCTCGTGCGTGACTTCAACACGGCGATCGATTTCGACCAGAGCACCCTGTTCAAGAAGGTCTACGAGGAAGAGTTCGGCACTTTTGGCGGATCGCCTTTCGGCGCACTGATCGGCGATTATCAGATCAGCCGCCAGCCGGAAGACATGTACTTCGTCGAACAGATGTCTCATGTCGCGGCGGCAGCCCATGCCCCGTTCATCTCGGCGGCATCGCCCGAACTGTTCGGTCTGGAGGAGTTCACCGACCTTGGCAAGCCCCGCGACCTGGCGAAGGTGTTCGACACCGTCGAGTATGCGAAGTGGAAGTCTTTCCGCGAGTCCGAAGACTCCCGTTACGTGGGCTTGACCCTGCCGCGCTTCCTGGGCCGTCTGCCCTATGACCCGAAGGATGGAACCACGGTCGAGGGCTTCAACTTCGTCGAAGACGTGGACGGGAGCCATCATCACCGCTACCTCTGGGTCAACACCGCCTATGCCTTTGCTGCTCGACTGACGGCGGCCTTCGAGAGCTACGGCTGGTGCGCGGCCATCAGGGGCGTGGAAGGCGGAGGTCTCGTCGAGGACCTGCCTACCCACACCTTCAAGACCGACGACGGCGAGATCGCGCTCAAGTGCCCGACGGAGATCTCCATCACGGATCGACGCGAGAAGGAACTCAGCGATCTGGGGTTCATCCCTCTGGTTCATTGCAAGCACACCGACTATGCCGCGTTCTTCGGGGCCCAGTCCACCCAGAAGCCGCGCAAGTACGATCTGGACGCGGCGAACGCTAATGCCGTGCTCTCGGCCCAGTTGCAGTACATGTTCGCCGTCTGCCGTATCGCGCACTACATGAAGGCCATGATGCGCGACAAGATCGGAAGCTTCGCTTCTGCCTCCAATGTGGAGGACTATCTCAATCGCTGGATCTCGCAGTACGTCACCTCGGACGATGCCGCGTCCCAGGAAACCAAGGCGCAGTTTCCCCTGCGGGAAGCCTCGGTGCAGGTGTCGGAAGTTCCCGGCCGTCCCGGCGTCTACCGGGCGGTCTCCTTTGTTCGTCCGCACTTTCAGCTGGACGAACTTTCCGTGTCCTTGCGTCTGGTGGCTGAGTTGCCGCAAGGCGGCAAGGGCTGATTCTCAACGCTCCAACCATTTCAGCGGAGGCTCATTCAATGGCAAAGGACATTTACGTCGAGTTCAAGGGAAGCGATATCAAGGGCGACTCCCGAGACTCCAAGCACAAGGACACCGTCGAGGTCTACACCTGGAGCCATCTGGTTCGTCAACCCAAGTCTGCGACGGCATCGACGGCCGGTGGCCATACCGCCGAGCGCTGTGAGCACGGCGAAATGACCTTCACCAAGGACATCGACGGCGCCACGCCCAAGCTGCTGCAAGCCTGCTCGGCCGGCACCATCATTGGTGACGTCGTGGTGTACTTCTACCGTGCTCATGGCGGCAAGAACAACGTCGGCAGCCCCTCGGGGACGCAAAGCCGTCATCAGTACCTGAAGGTCGAGCTGAAGAACGTCATCGTCTCGTCCGTGGCTCCCACGGTGAATGGCGAAGGCGTGCCTTCCGAAACCTTCACGCTGAAGTACTCGGCCGTGCGCTGGACCTACGACGAGTTGAACATCACGGGCGACAAGTCCGGCAAGGTGAACATCACGGGTGCCTGGGATCTGGCCAAGAACGTGCCGAACTTCAGCTGAAGCTGAAAGTCCGCAAGAACAGGCGGATTCGTCCGCCTTTCTTTTTGAAGCGCCTTGAACGGCCGCACCCAAGACCATGCAACGCTATCGTCCCTCGCTTCTGGATTGTCTGCTTCTGGAGACACCTGGCGAACCGTCCGCCCATGCCCTGCCGTGGCTGACGCTTGAGCAGATGAAGGACAGCGTTGCCCGCGATCTGGAGGCGTTGCTCAACACCCGAAGCAGCGTTCCTGCCGCGTACTTCGAGAGGCATCCCCTGAGTGCACGCTCCGTGCTGTCCTACGGCATGATCGACTTCTCGGGAATGAGCTTGGCCAGTCCCGACGATCGACGTCGCATCTGCCATTCGATCGAGGCAGCCATCTCCGCCCATGAGCCTCGGTTGAGCGGCGTCCAGGTCTCGCTGGAAGACGGCGAGGTGGCTTCGCAGAAGCTGCATTTCTCGATCCGTGCATGGCTGGTGCTGCAACGCAGCCGCGAGCCCGTGAGCTTCGATGCCGTCGTGCAGCAGTCCACCCAGCATTACCGGGTCCGTCGCGCGGCGCGCCGGGCCGAATGGGGGGAATGAGCGTGCAAGACCTCCTGCCCCACTACGAACGCGAACTCGCTGTCCTGCGCAACCAGTCTCGCGAGTTCGCCCAGCGCTATCCCAAGATCGCCTCGCGGCTGCAACTCAACGGTGAATCCTCCGAGGATCCCCACGTCGAGCGGCTCATCGAGTCATTCGCCTTTCTCGCAGCGCGGGTCCACAAGCGCATCGATGACGATTTTCCGCTGTTCACGGAATCGCTGCTCGAGGTTCTCTATCCCCATTACCTTCGGCCTTTCCCGTCTTGCTCGATTGCCCAGTTTCACCTGGGCGCTGCTTCGGCGCAGATGAGCGAGCCGGCACGCGTGGCGCGGGGAGAGCTGCTCAAGAGCCGCCCGCTCGGGGGCGTGTCGTGCCAGTTCCGCACGGCCTACGATGTCGATCTGCTGCCGGTTCGCCTCGCCCACGCCGAGTTCCGCATGGCCCTGCGTACGCCCACAGGAACCCGCTGGCCGGCTGGCACCACGGCCGTTCTGTCGCTGCGATTCGAGTCCGAGTCGCCGCAGTTTTCCCTGGCGACCTTGGCCGGACGCTGCTTGCGCGTCTACCTCGACGGGGAGCCGTCCATGGTCAGTGCGCTGAGGGAGGCCCTGTGTGCTCACTCGCTGGGGGTGATGCTCGAGTCTGCTGCAGGCCAGCCATGGTCTGGACCCTACCCCAAGCGCCCCACTGTCGTGGGTTTCGAAGACCACGAGGCTCTCATCGAGCAAGATGCCCGGTCTCATCCCGCTTACCGGCTGCTGACCGAGTACTTTGCTTTTCCGGACAAGTTCAACTTTATCGATCTGCCCTGGCCAACCGCGCCGGGTGCGCAGGCCTCGCCAACAGCAGGCATGCTGCGAAGTGCCACGCTGCATATCCCGTTGAAAGGTTTGCGGGCGGACTCGGATGTGGCGCGCCTCCTGGAGGGTCTGGAAGCCAGTCATCTTCAACTCGGCTGCACGCCGGTGGTGAACCTGTTCAGGACGCCGGCCGATCCCATCCGGGTCACGCATACCCGTACGACCTATCCCGTCCTTGTCGATGCACGCCGTGCCCACGCCTACGAGGTGTGTGCCGTGGCCCGTGTGTGGTGTGTCCGGCAATCCAATCACGGCGAGTGGGCCGAGGAGTTTCGGCCGTTCTATTCCCTGCGTCACGACGATTTGACCGCCGGTGCACCGACAGCGCGCTACTGGTACACCCAACGGGACGGCGCCGTGGCGCAGCGCAGTCCGGGCCACGAACTCGAGATCGGCCTCGTGGACCCCGACTTCCATCCGGCCCAGGCGCTCCATGAAACCTTGTCGATCGAAGTGCTCGCCACCAACCGCGACCTCCCCACACAACTGGCCATCGGGCAGCCGGGAGGAGATTTGTCTGTGGAGGGGGGCAGCCTCGCCAAGGAGATCCGCCTTCTGCGCAAACCGACGCCCTGTCAGAGATTCGAGCGTGGGCAAGGGGCTTTGTGGCGTCTGATCTCCCATCTTTCGCTCAATCACCTCTCCCTCAGCCAAGGCGGCCTGGATGCGCTCAAGGAGATGCTGAGGCTCTATGACCTGCCCCGCAGTGCGTCGAACCAACGCCAGGTCGACGGACTGGTGGGCGTGGACTACCGTCCGGCCACGGCGTGGTTGCCAGGGCGTCCCTACGCCACCTTCGTGCGAGGGACCGAGATCCGGCTGACGGTGGAAGAGTCCAGCTACGTCGGGGTGGGTTTGCATCTGTTTGCACAGGTCATCGACCGGTTTGCAGGCCTGTACGCGCATCTCAACAGCTTCACGCAGCTCAAGCTGGTGTCGTCCCGCACGGGCGAGGAACTCCTGTCATGTCCACCCCGCAGCGGCGCCCAGTCACTCCTGTGATCGATCGGCTGCTGGCCGACCCGCACCGCCATCAATTCTTCCAGGCGGTTCGCTTGCTGGCACGCTGGTTTTCGCGCCAGGAAGGCCTCGATGACGAGGCGGCCCTGGTGCATCGGTTGCGGTTCCGCTCGTCACTGTCGCTGGGCTTTCCGGCCAGCGAGATCGAATCGCTCCGAGCGGTTGCGGAGGAGGAGGGCGCACAGACGGCGTCCCGGAGCCCCTCGCGCCGGTTCGAGCTCACGCCTGCGTTCATGGGGTTGCTCGGCGTGCACGGCAGTTTGCCGCTGCACTACACGGAGACGCTCGTTCATCGCGAGGTGTTCGCACGGGATGCCGGTGCGCGGTCCTTCCTGGACCTCTTCAACCATCGCGCCGTGTCGCTGTTCTACCTTGCCTGGAAGAAGCATCGCCTGCCGATCGCCTACGAGGCGGGGCGAGGCCAGCAGTTCCTGCCTCTGGTCCTGTCGTTGGCGGGTCTGGGCCATCCAGCGCTGCGCGACCGGCTGACCGCTTCGGACGGCGGCGGCCTGCATGACGAATCGGTGGCGCACTTCGCGGCCATCCAGCAGCGGCGCCAGTTGTCGGGGCCTCAGCTGCGCGCATGGCTGTCCGCGCATTTCGGTGTTCCTGTCGAACTGGAGTCCTTCATCGGGCGTTGGGTGCGCCTGCCCGAGGAGGCTCACACCCGCCTGGGCAGCCGCGGCGGTGTGCTGGGGCACAGCGCCGTCGTGGGCGAGCGCCTTTGGCAGCGGGACTTGCGCGTGCGCCTGCGGCTGGGCCCGCTCGATCGTGAGCGCTTCCGTCACTTCCTGCCGGGGGCTCCGGGCGCGCGGGCGCTGCAGCGGCTCTTGACCCTGGCCTGTGGAGTGTCCCTCGAGTTCGAGGTGTGTCTGCGCCTGCGCCGCGAGGACGTCCAACCCATCGAGCTGCGCAGCGACGCCGGTGAGCAGGCCGCCCGGCTGGGGTGGACGTCCTTTCTGGGCTCGCGGCCGGCATTGCATGACCGGGAAGACCTCGTCTATGACGCCTTGGCCCGGACCTGACCTGATCTACGACCAGCCTCACCATGTCTTCTTCACTCAAGACCCTGATCACCAAGCTCAACGACCTCACGCGCCGATCTGCCGAACGCGCCGCAAGCCTGTGCATGAGCCATGGGCACCACGAGGTCGACCTCGAGCATCTGCTGCTGGCCCTGCTGGATGAGCCCCGCAGCGATCTGAGCGTGCTGTGCGAGCGCTGCGAAGTCTCTCCCACCGGGTTGCGCCGGGATCTCGAGGCGGCCCTGGCACAACTGCCCAACGGCAACACGCGCACGCCGGTGTTTTCGGCTCGCATGCCGCAATGGCTCGAGCATGCCTGGCTCATCGCCTCGCTCGACAGCGAGTCCACCCGTGTGCGCAGCGCCCACCTGCTGCTGGCCCTACTCAGCGAGCCTGGTCTGCGACAGATGGCCGCCCGGGCGTCCGCACGTCTGCTTCAGTTGCCGGTGGATGAGCTCAAGCACCGTCTTGACGTTCTGACTTCCGGATCCGAGGAGGTGCAGACGCTGGCGTCGAAACCCGCAGACGCTGCGCAGAGCCTCGCTGGCGCAGGGGCGTCCCGGTCGACCCCGGCACTGGATCGTTACACCACCGACCTCACGAAGCGCGCACGTGAGGGTGCCATCGACCCGGTGGTAGGTCGGGAGGCCGAGATCCGGCAGGTCATCGACATCCTGCTGCGACGTCGTCAGAACAACCCGATCCTCACCGGCGAAGCGGGTGTTGGCAAGACAGCGGTCGTGGAGGGGCTGGCGCTGCGCATCGTCACCGGCGACGTGCCGGAGCCCTTGCGGGCAGTGGCTCTGCACGCGCTTGATCTGGGGCTGCTGCAGGCGGGCGCCTCGGTGAAAGGGGAGTTCGAAAACCGCCTCCAGCAAGTCATTGACGAAGTCAAACGCAGCCTGCATCCCATCGTGCTCTTCATCGACGAGGCGCACACCATGATCGGCGCCGGTGGCCAGGCCGGCCAGAACGATGCGGCCAACCTCCTCAAGCCAGCGTTGGCGCGCGGCGAGCTGCGCACGGTGGCCGCCACGACCTGGGGCGAGTACAAGAAATACTTCGAGAAGGATGCCGCCCTGGCGCGGCGCTTCCAGGTCGTCAAGGTCGACGAACCTTCCGAGCCCGTGGCCGCGGACATGCTGCGCGGCATGGTCCCTCTGATGGAGCGGCACTTCAAGGTGCGTATCTGCGACGAGGCCATCGTCGAGGCGGTGCGTCTGTCCCACCGTTACATCAACAGCCGCCAGCTGCCCGACAAGGCGGTGGGGGTGCTCGATACCGCCTGTGCCCGGGTGGCTCTGGGTCGCAACGCCACACCAGCCGTGATCGAGGACGCTCGCCGTCGCCTGAGCGCTCTGGAAGCGGAACGTCAGGCGCTGAACAAGGAATCCGCCACGGGCAGCGACCATCGCACCCGCCTGGCCGAACTCGACACCGAGGTGCAGGCGGTGCAGGCGGCCCTTGATGCCGATCTGCGCCGCTGGGAGCAGGAGAAGGCACTGGCTGCCGAGATCGACACCCTGCGTGAGCGTCTGGAGCGGGGCGAGGCGGGTGGCGAGCCACCGTCGCCCGGCGCAGAGGCCGTGGCGGCATCCGCGCCACCGTCCGCGAAATCACGCAGGAAAGTGGAGCCGCTGCGCCTGAGCCCCTGGCAGGCGGCCTTGCAGGCCAAGCTGGCCGAACTGGCCGCGATCCAGGGCGAATCGCCCCTCGTGCCGGTGCAGGTGGATGCGCAGGCGGTGGCCCAGGTGGTGGCCGCCTGGACCGGCATTCCGCTGGGCAAGATGGTCAAGGACGACATCCAGGCGGTGCTGCAACTGCAGGATGCGCTGCAGGCGCGCGTCATCGGTCAGCCCCATGCACTGGCCGCCGTGGCCCAGCGCGTGCGCACGGCCCGCGCCCAACTGGAAGATCCGAACAAGCCTCAAGGGGTCTTCCTTTTCGTCGGTCCCAGCGGTGTGGGCAAGACCGAAACCGCCCTGGCCCTGGCCGAAGCCCTGTACGGTGGCGAGCGCAGCCTGGTCACCATCAACATGAGCGAATACCAGGAAGCCCATAGCGTCTCGGGCCTCAAGGGCTCGCCGCCCGGCTACGTGGGTTATGGGGAAGGCGGTGTGCTCACCGAGGCCGTGCGCCGCAAGCCCTACAGCGTGGTGCTGCTCGACGAGGTCGAGAAAGCCCATCCCGACGTCCTGGAACTCTTCTTCCAGGTCTTCGACAAGGGGGTGATGGAAGACGCCGAAGGCCGCGAGATCGACTTCCGCAACACCCTGATCATCCTCACGTCCAACGTAGGCTCATCCACGCTGATGCAAGCCTGCCTGAACAAGACCAGCGATCAGTTGCCCAGCCCGGAGGCGCTGGAGGAGCTGCTGCGGCCCCAGCTCTACAAGGCCTTCAAACCGGCCTTCCTGGGGCGGCTGAAAGTGGTGCCCTACTACCCGCTGTCCGACGACGTGCTCGAAAGAGTGATCCGTCTCAAGCTCGACCGCGTCGGCGAGCGCTTCCGGGCGAACCATGGCGCAGCCTTCGAGTACGACGATGCCCTGGTCGAAGCCGTACTGGCGCGCTGCACCGAGGTGGACACGGGCGCTCGCAAAGTCGATCACCTGCTCGGCGGCAGCCTGCTGCCCGAGCTGGCGCAGACCGTGCTGGCCCGCATCGCCGAAGGCCAGCCCATCGGCCGTGTGAAGGTGAGCGTTGGCAAGGACGGGCAGTTCAGGTACCGCGTGTCCTGATGTGGGCCGCCTGCAAATGAGAGGAAGGGATTGAGGTCATGACCAACCTGTCCGACCTGGCCCAGGTGGTGCGCGCTGCCCTGGCGGGCTTCAACCAGCACGACCGGCTGCTGCGCCTGCACACGCCGCTGGGCCCGGAGGTCTTGCTGGCCGAAGAAGCCACCATCACCGAAAGCATCGGCCCGAGCGACGGCGTGTGCGGCTTTCGGATCGAACTCACCGCCCTGAGCGTGAGCGCCCATCTGGCCCTGGACGACCTCATCGGCCAGGGCGTACGCCTGGACCTGCTCACTGCGGCCAGCCGCGGCCCGTTGCGCCCCTTTCACGGCCACGTGACCCGTGCCAGTCTCCTTGGCGCGGACGGTGGCTTTGCGCGGCATGGGCTGGTCATCGAACCCTGGCTGAGCCTGCTGACCCACCGTGTGGACAGCCGCTGCTTCCAGGGCTTGAGCGTCATGGGCATCATCGACCAGGTCTTCGCCCGCTACCAGGCCCAGGGCGCCCTGAGGCCCGCCTGGCGCTGGGCGCTGGCCGACCCGGCCGCCTATCCCGAACGCTCCCTGTGCATCCAGTACCAGGAGAGCGACCTCGACTTCGTCGCGCGCCTGCTGCGCGAAGAGGGCCTGTTCTGGTGGTTCGAGCACGAAGCCGGCGAAGACCGGACCCTGGGCCGCCACACCCTCGTGATCGCCGACCACAACGGTGCGCTGGCACCCGCCGCGCCCGAGCGTGTGCGCTACACCCAGGCCGTGGCCAGCACCGCAGAAGACAGCCTCCACCATTGGGACGAACAACGGCGCGCCCACGTGGCACAAGTGTGCCTGGCCAGCTGGGACTACCGCAGCGTGGGTGAGCGCCCCGTGCAGGCGGCCGAGGCCGGGGCCGGGGCCTGCGCGGCCGCCGGCACCGCCTGGGCCGACGTGCCGGGTTTGTACGCCTACGAAGACAGCGCCCAGGGCGAACGCCTCACGCGCCGCTGGATGGACGCTCTGGCCGCATGCGCCCACCTCGCCCACGGCCGTGGCAGCGCCCGACACCTGGCTCCCGGACAACACTTCACGCTGGCCGAACACCCCCGCCACCCCGGCGGCCCGCACGACCGCTACGCCGTCCTGCGCGTGGTGCACCAGGCGCGCAGCAACCTTGGCCCGGCCCGCCCGGACGCCCCGCCGGACCCCACGCCGGACACCCCGATCTACCACCAGCACCTCCTGGCCCTGCCGCTGAGCCAGAGCGTGCGCGCGGCCGTGCTCGACGACATTGAAGGCCGCGTGCTCCTGCAGCATCGCCCCACCGTGGTGGGGGCACAGACCGCCGTGGTCGTGGCCGAGGGGGATGCACCGGTGCACACCGACCGCGACCACCGCCTCAAGATCCAGTTCCACTGGCAGCGCGGCAGCCGCTCCAGCCACCGGCTCGACAGCGACGACGGGCGCGACGACGCCCCGGCCAGCGATGCCAGCGGCACCTGGGTGCGTGTGGCCGAGTCCTGGGCGGGCGACAACTGGGGCACGAACTTCCTGCCGCGCCGGGGGCAGGAAGTGGTGGTGCAGTTCCTCGACGGCGACATCGACCGGCCGGTCATCGTGGGCGCGGTCTACAACGGCCGCGGATGCGAAGACGCCCAGGGCAACCAGGTGGGCGCCGGTGCGGCCGGCACCACCGGCAACGCCCCGGCCTGGTTCCCTGGCCAGGCCGCACCCACCACCACCAACGCCCAGCCCACCCTGCACGAAGGCCACCAGCACCCCGCCGTGCTGTCGGGCTACAAGAGCCAGGAGCTGACCCACAGCCAGGACGGCACGGGAGGCTGCAACCAGCTCGTCTTCGACGACAGCGTGGCCCAGGGCCGCATCGAACTGAGCAGCACCACGGCCCACAGCCAGCTGCAGCTCGGCCACCTGCTGGACCAGCGCGACAACCAGCGGCTGCACCCCCGAGGCCATGGCGCGGAGTTGCGCACCCAGGCCTGGGGGGCCGTGCGCGCGGGCGCGGGCCTGCTGCTTTGCGCCCATGCCCGGCCTGGCGGCTCCACGCAAGCGACCCACCAGCTCGACACCCGCGAAGCCCAGGCCCAGCTCGGCCGCGGCCAGCAGCTCCAGCGCAGCCTCGCGCAAAGCGCCCGCGAGCACCAGGCCCACACCGAAGCCCAGCCGCAAAGCGACCAACTGGCCAACCACACCGCCTGGCAGGCCGCCCAGACCAGCCTGGCCGCCACCGACACCGTGGGGGCCAGCGCAGAGGCCCTGATCGACGGTGGCCACGGGAGTGTGAGCGCCTGGCGCCGCCCCGAGCTGCTGGCCTGCGCCCCGGGCGGGCTGGTCTTCACCACCCCGGCGCACCACCTCGCGAGCGCCGGCGCCAGCCTCAGCCTGGTGGCCGGGCAGGACCTGCAACAGCTGGCCCAGCGCCACCACAGCGTGATGGCCGCGCAAGGCATCGTGGCCTACACCTACGGGCGAGCCAGCAACCCGCGCCGCCCCGTGCAAGACACCGGCATCCGCCTGCACGCCGCCAGCGGCAGCGTGATGAGCCGCAGCGCCAGTGGGGCCACGCGCATTACGGCGCAGGGCCGCATCGACGTGGCCAGCACCCACGCGGGCATCCGCCTGCAGGCGCCCAAACACCTGCTCATGACCGCCGCCGGCTCGGGCCTGAAGATCGAGGGCCCCAACATCACCCTGACCACCCCGGGGCGGGCGCAGTTCAAGGCCACCTTGCGCAGCCTGGAGGGGGCTGGGAGTGTCGAAGCGTCGTTGCAGATGCCCCAGACAGGGACACTCAAGGCCTGTGCGATGCGGATGGATGAGGCCGCCGAGCAGCATGCGGCGGTGGTGTGGCCATGATCGAAGACGAGGTGGACCCGGTGGTGCCGCGGCTGAGCGCCGTGGTCGACGACCACTTGCGCGAGCGGGGAGCGGTGTATGCCTTGATCGACCGCTACGTTGCGTTGCCAGCGCCGGTCGGGGACTCCGTGAATCGATACCTGCAAGGTCAGCGGCAGACGGCACAGGTGTTGCGGCACGCGCTATTCGGGCAAGCCACTCATCGTGCGCCCGTGCTGTTCAGCTTCCAGGAAGAAGACAGGGAACTGATGGAGCAGTTGATCACGCTGACGGGGCGCCCAAGGCAGGCAGACCCACCGCATTGGCCTGGTCATTGGCTGCTTGCTTCACCGCACGTCTCGATGGTGCAGCTTCGCGCACACTTGCAAACCCTGCTGGACGTGCGCCTTCATGGATATCCGCGTGCTGCGTTTCTGCGCTACTACGACCCGTGGGTGCTGGATGTGCTGTGGCACTGGTTGAACGAATCCCAGCGCACCCAGTGGATGGGACCGATCGCGCAATGGCTCTTTGTGGGACGCGGCGGTTCACTGCACAAGCTCCATGCCCCTCAAGAGGTGCAGGGCTCGCGCCCGCAAGGCTCCATGCTGGCGCTTGATGAGCGCTCATCACAGGCCTTGCTGCGCGTGGAGATGGTCAATGTCACGTATCAGGTGTTGTGCGCATGGCAAGGGCCTGCCGCAGCCTTCAGCTACACCGCCGTGGATGCGGCTGTGGTCGCAGCGCAGCAGCTTGGCCTTCGCAGCGCAGCCGATCTTGCGGCAGGTGCTGCCGCCATGCTGTGCTGGCCGCAGCTTGGGCACGGAACATTCCAGGACCACCCGCAGGTGCTGCGAGGGATCCAGGCAAGCCATGAGGGGGTTCCCTTGAGGGACTACATCGAAGAGCACTTGGCGCATGTGCTGCTTGCGCCGGTGCACGACACAGCCGATCTCACATGAAAGACTGCAAGTTCTGCGACAAGAAGGGCCTGCTCATCCTGCCCTTGCGCTATGCGGCCGTGGTGGGAGAGCGAGCCGCTGCCTTGCTGCCGCCCCTGCCCCCGAGCCTCGGTCAGGGCGTGAGCGACATCGCGTTGAGCCGGGCCGCCTACGCACCGCGGTTGCTGCGCGAAGGCTTCCTGTACGTCCTGGTGCAACGCATGGGCATCAAATCGTGGCAAGCCTACGCCGTCAACGAAGAAGGTTTCCTGTACACGTTTCCGGCGGATCGGCCACCCAGCGTCAAGCCTGAATTCAACTGTGAGCGCCACACCTGCGGCATCGATGCGAGCTGTGTGGCCATCGAGCACGTGGACAAAGTCGAGAGGGCGTGGTTGCTGTTCAATCCGGTGGCCCTGACGCCGGCCAAGCTGCGTGAGTACAAGCACAACGCCGCGGCTTACGAATCCCAGGGGCGTTTGCAGGCCTTCGATCCGAGGGCCTGGGCCAGAGCACGCGCCCATGCGCAGCCTCATACCCTGCGCCCGGACCTGCTTGACACCCACGTCCCCGAGTGGCTGCAGGTCAGAGGCGAGCACGCCAGCGGGACCGAACTGGGCCGCCTGATGCAGGGGCAACTGTTTCCCCATCCCGCCACGCCTCAAGCCCGCAGCGACGGTGCCGCCGACGGGCGGCTGGCCAAGCTGGCCGATAAACTGCGCAAGCTCGAGGGTGCGGTGTTTGTGGTCCACGATGCCCTGGGTATCGTGCAGGAACTCAACAACCACCGCAATGCCGCGATCGATCCCCTCAGGCCGTGGCTGCAACAAACCGATCCGGCCACGGGAGCCACCAACGAACGCAAGACCCACGTGCTGGGAGCGATGGACGATGTACGCGAAGCGATGATCCAGGGAGCGATCGGCCGTCAACAGGACTTCGTGGCGCAGCATGAGCGATCCAGCGAGCAGTTCATGGAGCGACGGCTGGGCACCGCCCGACAACTGCGCTCCATGGGGCGCGACGGCGATGCACGCGCCATCGAGGAAGACGTCCACCGAGCCCGCCAGACCCGCCAGGCCAACTACGAACGCGCCATGGCGCGCGTTCGCGAGCAAGCGCCCCAAGCGTGGCAGAAATATGCCAGGCGCCTGCCCGGGATGGAGCCGTTTCGGCAGGCCTACGAGCGCATGGCTGCTGCGGTGCATGACCAGGTGATCGCCCGAGTCGACGACC
>CAZKGD010000009.1:0-23795 GCA_964552215.1 uncultured Caldimonas sp. | reverse complement strand
AATGGGTGCAAAAGCACTACCGCAGCGTGACGATGAGCGCGCGCGGCGCGGCCGTCAGCCTGGGCGGGCTCAAGCTGTTTGCCGGCAGCCTGGCCGGGTTCGCCGGGGGGATCGGGGCGGCTTATGATTTTGTGGATGCGAGTGAGGCGAGGCAAAGAGGTAGAACCGCCTTGGTGTTCGCACTGCGGGTCCGTGGCACCGCGCAGATGATGACCGCCTTCCTGGGGGTGGCCATCGGGTTTTCGTTTTGTGGGCCGTTGTTTGAGTACATCAGCCGAATCTCAGAGCGTCACGGGAAGTTGGCCCTGGCGAGAGGGGCCGTGTCTTTGGCAGGTGCAGCCCAGTGGCTGGCGCGCCCCGCAGCAGGCGCCACCGTGGCGCGGGTGGTGATCCTGCTGCGCGTGGTGAGCTGTCTCACATGGGTGTCCCTGGGGTTGACGGTGCTGATGTTCGTGTTCATGGATGACGCCCTGGAGGACTGGTGTGAGTGCAGCGTCTTCCGGAGCAACCCGCAGGCGTCGGACAAGTCCTTCACGGCGCTGGAAGTGGAGTTGCAAGAGCTGTACGTGGCCTTCCAGGAGGTGAGCTGAGATGTACATGATGGAATGGCATGCCTATGCAGGCCAACGGAAGGTGCCCGAGGAATTCGAGAAGATCAGAAAGGATTTCAACAAGCAGCGCGAAAAGCATGCCAAAGGTCAGGCCAGCGAGTTGGACAACTACGGGCATCCGAGCAAAAAGGCCTGCGACGATCCCGACGGTGGGCGCTCGGTGTACGAGATGAACGACACCTACATCGAGGTGAGGACGCCGTTTGATGAAAAGCGGGGGATGGTGACGGCGGGGGCTTTGAGTTTCTTGGTCCCTATGTTGGGAATCGCCCTGCCGACGTTATTCGCGCATGACATCCCCGATTTGTATTGGTGGTTCACTGGGCAGCGGGATCGGCTGGATCATGTCTTTACTGGGACAGACATCCTTTTCATGGTGCTGTCCGTGCTATTGCTGGTCGGGGTGACGATCGCAGCCTTCTACTTCGGCTGGAAATACTGGCGCCTGGAGGCCTTCGTGCAGCGCCGCTTGCTGGTGAGGTTCAACCGCAAGACGCGCAAGGTGTATGTGCACCGGCCGGGGTATGCCGGTGGGGTGTATGAGCTGAATTGGGAGGACTGTCTTGCATCGGAGTGCGCTCGAGACGAGCATAAAGCTCACCGTCAGCGTGGCATGGAGATGCCGCTGATACTGACTTGTCCGTTCGAGTGTTCGCCTCATGGGCAGATGGAAATGCTGTTCGTTGGCCGCTGGCCTCGGCATGTCCGGGAGTCCCTGCAACTGTGGGAGTTCATTCGCCGCTACATGGAGGAAGGGCCTGGGTCGGTGCCGCGGCCCAGGCGGCTGGGGCGGTTTCCGTGGCCGTGGAAGAGTGTGAGTGCCGCGTTGTCGCTGATCTGGCCTTTGCTGTCGTTTGGCTCGCTGCGCTGGACGGTGCCGCTGCTGGTGCTGATCAGTCCGGCCATTGCGATCTTTGCGACGGCGCAGTGGCTGGCCCTGCTGACGTGCTGGGAGCCGGTGTGGCCCAAGGCGATCCGGCAGGCCTGTGAGGATGGTGCCTGGCCGTGGGTGCGCGACCGGCTCATTGACCTGGGCGCCTGGGCGATGCTGGCGGCGCTGGTGTGGGCGGTGCTGCGCGGGGTGTATGGCCTGGGGTGATGCTCTTGATGAATCGCCCCGGGTTTCCTAGACACCCGTGAGCCGCTGGGAATGACGACGCTCGAACTCTACCGGCGAGGTTCCGCCGGCAGTGCCGTGGCGCCGCCTGGGGTTGTAGAACATTTCAATGTAGTTGAACACATCAGCGCGGGCCTGATCGCGAGTGGCATAGATCTGCCTGCGCACTCGCTCTCGCTTGAGCAGCTGGAAGAAGCTCTCGGCTACGGCGTTGTCATGGCAGTTCCCCTGTCGACTCATGCTGCTGACCAGGTTGTGATCGCGCAGGAAGGTCTGCCACTCGTGACCCGTGAACTGGCAGCCCTGGTCTGAGTGCACCATCACCGGCCCCTTCGGGCGTCGGCGCCACAGCGCCATCAGCAGGGCATCGAGCGCCAGGCCCGTGTCGATGCGACTGCCCATCGACCAGCCCACGACCTGACGGGAGAACAGGTCCACAACCGCCGCCAGGTACAACCAGCCCTCGTGCGTGCGGATGTAGGTGATGTCGGTCACCCAGGACTGATTGGGCTCGGGCGAGGTGAACTGGCGCTGCAGGTGGTTGGGGGCCACCACGGCCGGCTTGCCTCCGCGCATGCCCGGACGGCGACGATAGCCCGTCTGCGAGCGCAGCCCTTCGAGCCGCAGCAGTCGTGCCACGCGATGCTTGCCGCAGCGCTCGCCCAGGTCCCGAAGGTCCAGCGTGAGCTTGCGGTAGCCGTACACGCCACCGCTCTCCAACCACGCCTGCTTCAGCAGGCCCCGCAGGCGCTGGTCTTCCTGGGCTCGCGGGCTGTGCGGTTCGGCCTTCCATGCGTAGTAGCCGCTGGGGTGCACGCGCATGGCTTGGCACAGGCGTCGTACGCTGTGTGCCCGTTGATGCTGCTGGATGAACGCGTACCTCACCCGGACTGCTTGGCAAAGTACGCTGCGGCCTTTTTTAGCATGCGCCTGGCGCTGTTCGGGGGGACTTGCCTGGGCGTTGATCCACTTGTACAGGCTGTGCTGGCTCACGCCCAGGCGGGCCGCCACGTCAGCCACCTTGTGGCCTCGTTCGACCACCTGCCGCACCGCCTCGGTCTTAAATTCTTCCGGGTATCGCTTGGTACTCATCACACCTCCTTCAAGGCCTCAAGTCTGAGGCTCAAAGGTGTCTACTGGACCCGGGGCGATTCATTGAGTGAGCTGCATGGCCGGCGCGCTGGCGATGCAGCTCGGCGAAGCGAGCCGGTGGAATGCGCCCAAGGCTGCTGTGGGGCGTGAGCCGGGGTATCGGGACGAGGAGGCTATTGCGGCCGCGAAGGCGACCGCTGGGGCGCAGAGCAGCTGAAGGCTGGGGTGGCTTCAGGAGAGCAGGACGGGGGAGGGGGTGACGAGCCTTAACCCCGGCACTGTTCGCGATGGTTAGGGCTGCTTCGTTCCCGACCTGACCCGGTTGGCCATGCTCCCATGCGGGGAGGCCCGTCATTGACTATTGTAGGCCACGCGGGCGTTCGGGGTTTGTCGCTGGACATGACGCACCTTTGCTGGGCATGATGGGGCATGCAAGAGTGGCTGGCGCTTGTTCCCGTGGTCTATCGAGAGATCAGCATCCATTTGCTGGGCGCGGTGCTGGCGGGTGGCCTGATCGGGCTGGAGCGCAGTTATCACGGGCGTCCGGCGGGGTTTCGCACGCACACGCTGGTGTGCCTGGCGTCGAGCCTGCTGATGCTGATCACGGTCTATCACGCGCAATGGTTTGCCGGGCCTAGCGCCACGCGGGCGCAGATCGACCCGACACGCATGGCGCAGGGGATCATGACGGGCATTGGTTTTCTGGGCGCCGGGGTGATCTTCAAGGAGGGCCTGTCGGTGCGCGGGCTGACGACCGCGGCGTCGATCTGGATCACGGCGGCGATCGGCATCCTGATCGGTGTGGGCTTCTTCTTTGCGGCCAGCCTGGCGACTGTGCTCACGCTGGGGGTGCTGGCCCTGTTCCGGCTGATCGAGGGGCGCTTGCCGACGCGGCAGCACGCGCATTTCTTTGTGCGCTTCGCTCGCGATGAGGTGATGCCGGAAGGGCGGTTGCGCGCGCTGCTCGATGAGCATGGCTTCTCGATTGCCAACCTGAACTACCGGCTCGAAGCCGAGGGCACGGCGTTCGAGTACCGGATGGTGGTGCGTACGCAGGAGGGTGATGGCCTTGGGCGTCTGGCCACCACGCTCACGGGGATGCCCTCGGTGCGCGAGTTCCGCATTTCCCCGGCGGGGGACTGAGCGAGCCTCGGCGGGCATCGGCCCGCCCCGTAGAATCGCCCCTCATGAGTTACCTCGTCCTGGCCCGCAAGTACCGCCCGCGCACTTTCGAACAGATGGTGGGGCAGGAGCACGTGGTGCAGGCCCTGTCGAATGCGCTGACGCAGCAGCGCCTGCACCATGCCTACCTGTTCACGGGCACCCGCGGCGTGGGCAAGACGACGGTCTCGCGCATCCTGGCCAAGTCGCTCAACTGCGTGGGGCCCGATGGCCAGGGGACGGTCACGGCCACGCCGTGCGGCGTGTGCCAGGCCTGCACCGACATCGATGCCGGACGCTTCGTCGACTATGTGGAACTCGATGCCGCCTCCAACCGGGGCGTGGACGAGATTTCGCAGCTGCTGGACCAGGCGGTCTACAAACCGGTGGTGGGGCGCTTCAAGGTCTACATGATCGACGAAGTGCACATGCTCTCGAACCATGCCTTCAACGCCATGTTGAAGACGCTGGAAGAGCCGCCGGAGTACCTGAAGTTCGTGCTGGCCACGACCGATCCTCAGAAGGTGCCGCCCACGGTGTTGTCGCGGTGTCTGCAGTTCAACTTGCGACCCATGGCGCCCGAGACGGTGCTGGAGCACCTGCAGCACGTGCTGGCGGCCGAGCAGATCAGCGCGGAGCGGGGGGCTTTGCGCCTGCTGGCTCGCGCGGCGCGCGGGTCGATGCGTGACGCGCTGTCGCTGACGGACCAGGCCATTGCCTTCGGATCGGGCACGCTGTCCGAAGCCGGTGTGCGCCAGATGCTGGGCGCGGTCGATCGTGGCCATGTGGTCCGGCTGCTCGAAGCGCTGGCTGCTGGCGACGGGGTCGCGTTGTTGGCCACGGTGGACGAGATGCGCATGCGCGGCCTGGCCGCGGCCGGGGCCCTGGAGGAAATGGCCACGATCCTGCAGGAACTGGCGGTGCTGCAGGTGGTCCCTGAGGTGGCGCAGGCCGACGACCCGGACGCGGCCATGCTGCAGGCACTGGCACAGTCGCTGCCGCCCGAAGACACCCAGCTGCTCTACAGCATTGCGCTGCATGGTCGCCATGAACTGGGCCTGG
Source organism: uncultured Caldimonas sp. (assembly GCA_964552215.1). Taxonomy (GTDB): domain Bacteria; phylum Pseudomonadota; class Gammaproteobacteria; order Burkholderiales; family Burkholderiaceae_C; genus Caldimonas. Next base: position 18,752 of record CAZKGD010000009.1, on the reverse strand, counting down.
CACCCGATGAATATGGTGGGCTGACGATGGCGCTGCTGCGCATGCTGGCCTTTCGGCCGGTGACGCCAGGGAGCTCGCGGCCGCCCGCCGCGCCGCTGCAGCGCAGCCAGACCGCCACCACGCGGGTGGCGCCGCGTGGGGTGGACAGGCCGGCGGCTCTCGTGGCCGTGGAACCTGCTCCCGCGGCTGTGCCGCTGCGGCAGGCTGTGCGCCCGGCGGCGGCACCGACGACAACACCAACGGCAACACCGCGCCCGGCGGCTCCGGAGGCTGCCGTGGCAGGCGGCGATGTCCCACCTTGGGACGATGATGTGCCGCTTGCGCCGCACCCCACCGAGGAGCGTCAGCCCGCAGCGCCACGCCGTGCCGAGCCTCAGCCAGCGATTGTTCCGTCCGTGCAGACGACGCCGTTGGGGGACCGCTGGCAGGCACTGACGGTGCAGATGATCGAACGTGAGCTGGTGGCGGCCCTGGTGCGCGAGCTGGCCCTGCAATCGCAGTGCGTGGCCGTGGATGACACGGTCCAGCCGCCCCGCTGGCAACTGCGCGTGGAGCGTGAGACGCTGGCGTCGGCCAATGCCCAGACGAGACTCACGGCGGCGCTGGCGGAGGTGCTTGGCCATCCGGTGAGGCTGGAGGTGTTGGTGGGCGCCACCGACGACACGCCGGCGCGCCGAGAGGCCGCAGCGAAGGCCCGGCGCCAGCAGGAGGCCGAAGCCGTCATACTCAACGACCCGTATGTCCAGGCCCTGATGAGCGAGTTCAGCACGGCGCGTGTCGTGCCAGGCTCCATCAAGCCGCTCTGAAGATTCAAAGGAAAGGAAACACGCCATGATGAAGGGACAGCTCGCAGGGCTGATGAAGCAGGCCCAGGCCATGCAGGACAACCTGCGCAAGGCCCAGGAGGAGCTCGCTCAGATGGAGGTCGAGGGCCAGTCCGGTGCGGGCCTGGTGAAGGTGCTGATGACCTGCAAGCACGACGTGCGCCGGGTGACAGTGGACCCCAGCCTGCTGGCCGACGACAAGGACATGCTCGAGGACCTGGTGGCCGCGGCCTTCAACGACGCCGTGCGCCGCGCCGAGGAGGTGAGCCAGGAGAAGATGGGCAAGCTCACCGCCGGCATGCCCATGCCACCGGGGATGAAGTTCCCTTTCTGACATGAGCCCCGGAGCGCTCGACGCCTTGATTGAAGCCTTGCGCCGATTGCCGGGCGTGGGGCCGAAGTCGGCGGCGCGCATGGCCTATCACCTGCTGCAGCACGACCGGGACGGCGCGTTGCAGCTGGCGCATGCGCTGGAATCCGCCATGAGCGGCGTGCGCCACTGCCAACGCTGCAATACCTTCACCGAAGACGAGGTCTGCACGACCTGCCGCGACCCGGATCGCGATGCGAGCCTGCTGTGCGTGGTCGAGACTGCCTCAGATCAGGCCGCCATCGAGCGCACCGGCAGCTACCGGGGGTACTACTTCGTATTGCAGGGAAAACTCAGTCCGCTCGACGGCATTGGTCCGCGTGACATCGGCTTGTCACGTTTGTATGGCAGGGCGACCGAAGAGGGCGTGCGAGAAGTCATCCTGGCCACCAATTTCACAGCGGAAGGTGAGGCCACGGCCCACGTGGTGAGCGAAACGCTCAAGGCTCGCGGCTTGGCGGTGACGCGCCTGGCTCGCGGTGTGCCGGCCGGCAGCGAGCTGGAGTACGTGGATCTGGGCACCATCGCCCATGCCCTCGTCGATCGACGCTGAACCTCACTGAGTTCCCGCGGACTTTCCCTGACAGGACCCATCCCTATGGGAGGACGCCGCCGAGTTGCCTAAGGTGGAGGAATGAACACGCCTGGGTCTCTTGTCCTGCCCTCGCGCCGGCGCTGGCTGGCGCAGGTGGCAACGGGCGCAGCCTGCCTGGCGTTGCCAGGTGTGGGCACGAGTGCATTGCGACCTCCCGAGCGGGTCACGATCGGGCTGGGACGGGAGGAGTCCCTCTATCACCTGCCGCTCACGGTTGCGCGCCAATTGGGCTTTTTCGCCGCCGAAGGCCTCGACGTGCGGTTGTTGGGTCTGGGGACGAATCAGGCGCTGCTGCAGGCGCTCGAGGCGCGGCGCGTGGACGTGGTGTCGGCGCCTTACCTGCAGGTGGTGATGCAACGTCTTCAGGGGCGCCCCTGGCAGGCCTTCGTCCTCACGGGGCGGGCCCCGATGGTGGCGATGGGGGTTTCCACTCAGCAGTTTCCAAAGTTCGAACATGTTTCTCAACTGCGCGGCCGTCGCATCGGGGTGGCATCGCAGGCGTCGCTGAGCCGGCTTTTGGCGCAGTCGTTGTTGGCCAAGGCGGGGTTGAGCCCGGCGGAGGTCACTTGGGTGGAGTTGCCTGGCCCAGGCTCAGCCTTGTCGGCGATCCGTAACGGCGGCATCCAGGCGCTCAGCCATGCCGATCCGGCCATGACCCAGCTCGAGCAGCGGGGGGAGTTGCGATTGCTGGCCGATGCCCGGACCCTGCGGGGAACGGCCGATGTTTTCGACGGGCCTCTGCCGTCGACCTGCCTGTTTGCCTCGCGTGCGGACGTGGAGGCGCGAGGGACGGTGTGCCAGGGTTTGACCAACGCGGTGGTGCGGGCCTTGCGCTGGTTGCAGACGGCAGAGCTGCCGGACATCGTGGCCACGGTTCCGCCGTCGCACGCGCTGGGCGACAGGGCGCTTTACCTGGCGGCGTTCTTCCGCGTGCGTGATGCCTATTCACCCGATGGCATGCTGGCCGACGACTCAGTGCGCAATGTTTGGCGCGTGGTCCAGGGCCTGGAAGGCGTGGCCCCGCGGCCGGACGCGGCGGTGCTCATGGCCGCCAGCTACACGAACGCCCTGGTGACACGGGTGCCATCCCGGCCCAAGGCGGCCTGATCACTGCTTCGCGACCTTCACGGCTGATTTGCTCTTGGGCGTGGATGCCGTCTTGGCTGCGCCCGCGGGGCGTTTCGTACTGGAGGTAGCCTGTGCGGTCTGGCGAGAGCCTGGATTCCTCTGGGACTGGGCGGTCTGCTTGGCCGCCGGACGCGCCGCGGCGCGTGTGTACACCACCACCTGCTGGCCTCGCGCAAAACGGCTCGATGTGCTGACGCCGTTCCAGGCGGCCAGCTCGGCCGCCGGAACACGGTACCGTCGGGCAATTCTTGCAACCGTGTCGCCCTGGCCTGCGCGAACGACGAGGCGACGGCCGACCGGCCGGTTTGGCGCCAGCGCAAGCGTGGCGTTGTCGGCGATATGCCCTGCGACGTCCTGCGCATGTTTGCGCTCGTGGCGCGGAACGAGCAGGGTGGATCCTGCCTTCACGACCATGTTGGGCGGGATCTTGTTCACCGCCCTGAGTTCGGCTTCGCTCATGCCCACCTGGCGGGCCAGGTCGGCGGGCGATTGCGTCTTGGGCACGACCCAGGCTGTCCAGCTGGCCAGCGGTCCCTGGTGCTGACCCAGGTTGCGCATGAAACGCTTGGCGCTGTCGTAGGGAAGCAGCAGTTGCGGCACGCCGGCGGCCAGGATGACGGGCTTGTTCAACTGCGGGTTCAGCGCCATGAACTCTGCCCGATCGAGGCCGGCAAGCTCGATGGCCACGTCGACGTCCATGTCGCGCTGGATCTCGACGCTCAGGAAGTAGGGGTGGTTCTCGATCGGGCCGAGCGACAGGCCGAAGGCTTCGGGCCTGGCCACGATGTTCTTGATGGCTTGCAGCTTGGGGACGTAATAGCGCGTCTCCGTGGGCATGCGCAGGCTCTCGTAGTTGGTGGGCCGCCCCATCTTGCGGTTGCGTGCAATGGCGCGCTGCACGCTGCCTTCACCCCAGTTGTAGGCAGCCAGCGCGAGGTGCCAGTCACCGAACATGCCGTGCAGCCGCGTGAGGTAGTCGAGGGCCGCGCGGGTGGATGCGAGCACGTCTCGGCGCTCGTCGCGGAAGAGGTTCTGCTTGAGATCGTAGTGGCGACCCGTGGAGGGGATGAACTGCCACATGCCCGAAGCGCGGGCGCTGGACAACGCCTGTGGATTGAAGGCGCTTTCGATGAAGGGCAGCAAGGCCAGTTCGGTGGGCAGGCCGCGCTGCTGCACTTCTTCGACGATGTAGTAAAGGTAGCGGCTGGCCCGCGCGGTCATGCGCTGCATGTAGTCTGGCCGCGCGGCGTAGTACTGCTCACGGTTGCGCACAAGCTCGTTGTCCAGGTCGGGCATGGCAAAACCCTCGCGGATGCGTTCCCACAGGTCGCGCGAGGCTTCCTCGTCGGGCACTTCGCCCCGCTCGGCCACGGCGGCCGGGCTGTCGACCGGGGCCACGATGGCGGCCGCCGCGGAGGCGTTTTCGGCCGTGGTGTTTATCGTGGCGGGGGAGGCCGGCACGATCGCGGCCTGCATGGGCTGCGGCGTGGCAGCCACTTCGTCGGCCTGCGCCGCCGCTGGCGCGTTGGCCATCGGCGCCTCGGTCGTGGCCTGGCCCGTCGCAGGGGGCAAGCTGCCGCAGGCGGCCAGGCCGGCGGCAGCGATCAGGATGGCCAAGCGTTGCGTCATCGACGACGCGCAGAAGATGCAGGACTTCATCGGAATTCGTTCTTCCATTCGCGCAAGGCGGCAAAGACCGCCACAGCATCGTGGGCTGAGGGGTCGCGTTGACGGGCAGCAGCGGCCACGGCCGGCTCGCGGCAGCGAAGGAAAGGGTTGATCGCTCGTTCCAGCGCGATGGTGCTGGGCAGGGTGGGCCGGCCTTGGCGGCGCAGGGCATCGCAGTGCCGCGCGTGCGCCGCCAGCTCGGCATTGCCAGGCTCGACGGTCAAGGCGAAGCGCAGGTTGCTCTGGGTGTACTCATGGGTGCAACACACCCGGGTGTTGCCCGCAAGGGCAGCCAGGCGGGCCAGGGAGGTGCTCATCTGCGACGGCGTGCCCTCGAACAGGCGGCCGCAGCCGGCCGAAAACAGCGTGTCGCCGCAGAAGAGCAAGGGTGCGCCGTCCATGTCGGGGCACCAGTAGGCGACATGCCCGGCCGTGTGGCCCGGCACCTCCATCACCTCGAAGCGCAGGCCGTTCCAAGCGAGGGTGTCTGCGTCGCTGACCGGGATGCTGGGGGCAGGGATGCGCTCGCGCGCAGGGCCGTACACCGATCCGTGCAGGACGTTGCGCAGGGCATCGACGCCGCCGATGTGGTCGCCATGGTGATGGGTCACTAGAATGCCGCTCAGCCTGAGACCATGGGTCTGCAGGGCCTCGATCACCGGCGCCGCTTCGCCCGGATCGACCACCAGGGCTTCGCGGCCATCGTGGAGCATCCAGATGTAGTTGTCGATGAAGGCGGGTAAGGCGAGCAGTTTCATGAGGCAGGACAGTCAAATTATAGGTTTGGATGAGTGGCTGCTCACCCCGGCAGGCCGGTATTTGTTGGCGTGGGAGAAAGAACAGGTCGATCGGACCGTCGGCGATCTCTTTGGGTTCCATGCGGTCCAGTTGGGCTGGCCCTGCCTGGACACGCTGTTGCACAATCGCATGCCGCACCGCTGGGTGCTGCTGGACCGTCCGGCTGGCGCCTGTTCGGCGGCCGAGCCGCGCGCCGAGCCGCCGGACGGCGATCCGTCTCCGCGCCCCACACCCCACGCCGTGGTGGCTGACTTTCATGCCCTGCCCTTCGAGAGCCAGAGTCTGGACCTCGTGGTGTTGCCGCACAGCCTGGAACTGGCCGGCGATCCGCACCAGACCCTGCGCGAGGTCGAGAGAGTGCTGGTGCCCGAGGGGCGGGTGCTGATCCTCGGTTTCAACCCGGCCAGCCTCTGGGGCTTGCAGCAACGTTGCGCCCGCGTGGGCATGCGTCTGGGCCTGGAACGCCCCCTGTTGCCGGAAGCGGGGGAGTTCATCGGCTACTGGCGACTGCGCGACTGGCTGAGGCTGCTGAGCTTCGAGATCGAGGGCGGGCGCTTCGGCTGCTACCGGCCTTTGCTGCGCAGCCAGCCCTGGCTGGATCGCTACCGCTGGATGGAGCCCGCCGGAGACCGCTGGTGGCCGGTGCTGGGCGCGGTGTATTTCCTCGTGGCGGTCAAGCGTGTACAGGGCATGCGGCTGATCGGGCCGGCCTGGAAGCAGCGCCAGCGCGCCAAGGCGGCCCCGGCCGTCGTGGCGCGTCGAGATCCCCACTCCAACGAGCCGCCGGGCCATGCGTCCTGAAGCGGCCCACTGCCCATGACCAAAACCACGACGATACCGCGACCCCAGGTGGTCATCTACACCGACGGCGCATGCAAGGGCAATCCAGGCCCCGGCGGGTGGGGGGCCTGGCTGGTGGCCGGCGCCCATGAGAAGGAGCTCTTCGGTGGCGAACGCTCGACCACCAACAACCGCATGGAGCTCACGGCGGTGATCGAGGCTCTGGCAAGCCTGAAGCGCACCTGCGAGGTGACGATCTACACAGACAGCGAATACGTGCGCAAGGGCATCACTGAATGGCTGCCTGCGTGGAAGGCGCGAGGCTGGAAGACGGCAGACCGCAAGCCCGTGAAGAACGTCGAACTCTGGCAGCGGCTGGAAGCGCTCGCAGCGCTTCATCACGTCCAGTGGCGGTGGGTCAAGGGACATGCCGGCGATCCGGGCAACGAGCGCGCAGATGCGCTGGCCAATCGGGGGGTCGCGACCGTGGGCTGAGGTCGATTCTGGGGCTGCCTGCTTGTGCGACATGCGTGCGGCCGCCGTCCGGGGCTTGTGAAGAAGTGTGAACGCCGGAACCTGCTTGCGCGTACAGTGTCAGGCAAGTCCAGAACAAGCTGTCGCCCCATGAAAAAACTCCATGCAGTCGTCGCCGTGGTCGGCATCGCGTTGGTCAGTGCGGGTGCGTACTGGTATCAGCACCGCGACCCTGCGCAGGCGGCCCGCGGGGCAGCGCCCACGGCGGCAGGTGCTGCAGCCCCTCGCGCAGGAGCGCCGGGCGGCGCTGCCGGCGGGCCGGTGGCGGTGGAGGTGGGGCAGGCGCGGACCCTGAGCGTGGTGGAAGAGGCGCAGGCCGTGGGCACGCTGCGCTCTCGCCAGGGCGTCATGGTGCGACCCGAGGTGTCCGGGCGAGTGGCCTCGCTGGGCTTTCGGGATGGCCAGCCGGTGCGCCGGGGGCAAGTGCTGGTGCAGCTTGAGGACGGCCTGCTGCGCGCGCAGTTGCAGCAGGCTCAGGCGCAGTTGAGCATCGCGCAAGCCAATGACGCCCGCAATCGCGAGTTGCTGGCGCAGAACTTCGTCAGCCAGGCGGCCGTCGACCAGGGCGCTGCCAATCTGCAGGTGGCGCAGGCCCAGTTGGCCCTCGCGCAGGCTCAGCTCGCGCGCATGCGCATCGTGGCGCCTTTCGACGGCACGGTCGGTATTCGCCTGGTCAACGTGGGCGACTTCGTGCGTGAGGGCGCCGATCTCGTGAGCCTGGAAGACCTGCGCACCATCTACGTGGATTTCCGCCTGCCCGAGCGCTACTTGCCGCAACTGAAGACCGGACAGTCGGCACAGGTGAGCCTGGACGCTCTGCCGGGCCGCCGTTTCGAGGCTCGCGTGGAGGCACTGGAGCCCCAGATCGACGCCAACGGCCGCTCCGTGCTGGTGCGTGCATCGATCGACAACCCGCAAGGCTTGCTGCGCCCGGGAATGTTTGCCCGTGTGGGTGCGGCGCTGGCCACGCGGGTCGAGGCGGTGGTGGTGCCGGAGGAGGCCATCGTGCCCCAGGGAGGACGGCAGTACGTGATCACCGTGGTCGATGGCGGCGATGCCGCGCCGGTTGGCGCGAAAGTGTCGCGGCGGGTCGAGGTGGCCCTGGGTCAACGCCGCGAGGGCTTGGTCGAGATCGTGCGTGGGGTGCCGGCCGGAGCCACCGTGGTGACGGCGGGACATCAGCGCATTCAGCGCGACGGCACCGTATTGCGTGTGGTCGAGATCGGCGAGGGCAAAGCGTCATGAGGATCTCGGAAGTTTCGGTGCGTCGCCCCGTCTTCGCGACGGTGTTGTCGCTGCTCATCCTGCTGGTGGGTCTGGTGTCCTTCGACCGACTGCAGGTGCGGGAATACCCTCGCATCGACGAGCCCGTGGTCACTGTGGCCACGCGACTGGCCGGAGCCTCGTCCGAAGTCATCGAGTCCCAGGTGACCAAGCCGCTCGAGGACTCGATTGCAGGGATCGAGGGGGTGGACATCATCACCTCGATCTCGCGCCAAGAGCAGAGCCAGATCTCGGTTCGCTTCAGGCTGGAGAAGAACCCCGACGACGCGGCTGCGGAGGTGCGTGACAGGGTGGCTCGGGTGCGCGGTCGTTTGCCCGACTCGGTGGACGAGCCTGTGATCTCCAAGGTGGAGGCTGATGCATCACCCACCATCTGGCTGGCCTTCACCACCACGACGCTCTCGCCCTTGGAGGTGACCGATCTCATCACGCGTATCGTCAAGCCGCGCCTGCAGACAGTCACCGGTGTGGCCGACGTGCTGGTGCGCGGCGAGCGGGAGTATGCGATGCGCGTCTGGCTCGATCCGGACAAGCTCGCCGCGTACTCGGTGACTGTTCAGGACGTGGAAGACGCGCTGCGCCGTCAGAACCTGGAGGTTCCTGCGGGACGCATCGAGGGGCAGCAGCGCGAGTTCAGCGTGACAGCGCAGACGGACCTGGGGACGCCGGAGCAGTTCGGCCAGGTGGCGCTGCGCCAGGTGTCGGGATACACCGTTCGCCTGCGCGATGTGGCACGCATCGAGATGGCCGCGGCGAGCGAGCGCTCGAGCGTGCGGCTCAACGGTCAGCGCTCGGTGTCCTTGGGCGTGATCCGCCAAGCCACGGCGAACCCCCTGGAGGTGGCTGCGGGAGTGCGCGACTTCCTGCCCAGGCTCCAGCAGGAACTGCCCGATGGCGTGACCGTCCAGGTGGCCAATGACAACTCGGTCTTCATCGACCGCTCGGTCAAGGCGGTCTACACCACCATCGCCGAGGCCGTGGTGCTGGTTGCTTTGGTGGTGTTCGTCTTCTTGCGCACCCTGCGCGCGTCCATCATCCCTCTCATCACCATTCCGGTATGCCTGATCGGTGCCTTCGCACTCATGGCGGCGGTGGGATTTACGATCAACACGCTCACGCTGCTGGCGCTGGTGCTGGCCATCGGACTGGTGGTGGACGATGCAATCGTCGTGCTGGAGAACATCTACCGCCACATCGAGGAGGGCATGGAGCCCTTCGCGGCGGCCATCAAGGGCGCCAAGGAAGTGGGCTTTGCGGTGGTGGCCATGACCCTCACGCTGGCGGCCGTCTACGCGCCGCTTGCGTTCACTCCTGGACGCACCGGCCGGCTGTTCGTCGAGTTCGCGCTCACCCTGGCCGGCGCGGTGATCATCTCGGGCTTCGTTGCCCTCACGCTGTCACCGATGATGTGTTCCAAGCTGCTACGCCACAACCCCAAGCCCAGCCGCTTCGACCGGGGCATGGAGCGGGCACTCGTGGCGTTGACTCGGGGCTACGAGCGAGTGTTGGTGTGGACGCTGCATCACCGCTGGATCATCGTGATCACCATGTTGGCCAGCGGCGTGGCCAGCTGGTGGCTGTTCACCAGCATGCGCAGCGAGTTGGCGCCCATCGAGGACCGAGGCGTGGTCCTGGTCAGCGTGAATGCGCCGGATGGCTCCACCCTGGCCTACACGGAAAAGTACATGCTCGAGATCGAGCGCATCGGCCAGTCGATTCCCGAGTTCGACCGGGTCTTCGTGGTGGCCGGCAACCCCACGGTGTCGCAAGGCATCTCCTTCATGCGCACCATCGATTGGGACGAGCGCCAGCGCAATACGCAGCAACTGGCCCGGGAACTCCAGCCCAGGCTGGCGAGCCTGCCGGGCGTGAGCGCTTTCCCCATCACACCCCCTTCGCTGGGACAGGGGTTCCGGGAGCGATCGGTCAACTATGTGATCGTCTCCTCCGACAGCTACGAGAACCTGAACCAGGTGGCCCAGCAGTTTGTCGAGGAAATGAATCGCCATGGCGGATTCGTCCAGCCTGATACCGACCTGCGGCTGAACAAGCCCGAGATCTACATCGAAGTCGATCGGGAGCGCGCGGCCGATGCCGGCATTTCCGTCGATCAGGTGGCACGCACCGTGGAGACCATGCTGGGTGGGCGCAACGTGACGAGATTCAAGCGCGATGCCGAGCAATACGACGTGATCGTGCAGACGGACGCATCCGGCCGTGCGCGGCCCAACGACATCGAGCGCTTGTTCGTGCGCGGGCGCGACAACCGCATGATTCCGCTGTCTTCGCTCGTGACGGTACGCGAAGCGGTATCGCCTCGCGAACTCAACCATTTCAACCAGCGCCGCTCCGTGAGCATCACGGCCAACCTTGCTCCGGGCTTTGCCCTTGGGGATGCGCTGACCTTCATGGACGCCACCGCGCAGCGGTTGCTGCCGCCGGGCTACGCGACCGAACTCAACGGCGTATCGCGTGAATTCCGGGCATCCAGCGGCGCACTCGGGCTCGTCTTCGTCCTGGCCCTTGTGTTCATTTTCCTGGTGCTTGCCGCACAGTTCGAGAGCTTCGTCGATCCCTTCGTGATTCTGCTGTCGGTGCCCTTGTCGATGGTGGGCGCATTGGCGGCGCTCAAGCTTACCGGGGGCACGCTCAATGTGTATTCGCAGATCGGCTTGATCACCTTGGTGGGGCTGATCACGAAACACGGCATCCTCATCGTCGAGTTCGCCAACCAGCAGCGCCAAGCGGGCCTGGGTGTCATGGAGGCGGTTCAGCGTGCGGCGTCTTTGCGTTTGCGTCCCATCCTCATGACAACGGGCGCCATGGTGCTGGGCGCGGTGCCGCTGGCTGTGGCCACCGGTGCCGGCGCCGAGAGCCGGCAGCAGATCGGCTGGGTCATCGTGGGCGGCATGACCCTGGGCACGCTGCTCACCATCTTCGTGGTGCCCACGATGTACACCCTGTTCGCGCGCAAGAGCACGCCGGGGCCGATCACGCGATCGGTGGAGGAGGCGGTGGGCGCCTAGATCAGGCCTTCGAAGGGGAGGACGTCCACCAGTTCCCCTTCGGCAACATCGCCCTGCCCGTGGTGCAGCACCACGAGGCCATTGGCCTGCGACATCGAGCGCAGGATGCCCGAGCCTTGGGATCCGGTGATGCTCACCTGCCAGCGGCCGTCCACCTGGCGCACGATGCCGCGCTGATACTCCGTGCGGCCCGGCTTCTTGCGCAAGGCCTGCTCGGCATGCGCCTGGAGCATGGGCAGCGGCTGGGGCGTGGCGCCCGCCATGGCCAGCAGCGCATCGCGCACGAACGCGTAGAAGGTGATCATCACCGCCACCGGGTTGCCGGGCAGGCCGAAGAGCACGGCCTGACGCCCGCCGCTCTCGATGCGCCCGAAGGCCATTGGCCGGCCCGGCCGCATCGCGATGCGCCAGAAGGCTACCTCGCCCAGACGAGCCATCATCTGCTTGGTGAAGTCGGCCTCACCCACACTCACACCACCCGAGGTGATGATTGCATCGGCGCTTTCGGCGGCCTGGCGGAAGGCGGTCTCCAGGGCCAGCGGGTCGTCACGGACGACGCCAAGGTCCAGCAGTTCCATGCCCAGGCGCTGCAGCATCCCGTGCAGGGTGTAGCGGTTGCTGTCGTAGACGCAGCCGGCCTCCAGCGGTTCGCCGATGGAGCGCAACTCGTCGCCCGTGGAGAAGAAGGCCACGCGCAGGCGCCGGAAGACAGGCACCTCGGCCTGCCCCAGGGAAGCCATCAGGCCCAGATCGGCCGGGCGCAAAATCTTGCCTGCCGGCAGGGCGGGCAGCCCGCGTGCCAGGTCCTCTCCGCGCAGTCGCCGGTTGTCGCCGGGGCGAACGGCGCCCGCCGGGATCGTGACGAACCCTCCGTCGGTCTGGCAGAACTCCTGGGGGACGACGGTGTCCAGCCCCTCCGGCATCACGGCACCGGTCATGATGCGCACGCATTGGCCGGCCGTCACCGACCCTTCGAACTGCTGCCCGGCCAGTCCGGTGCCGACGATGCGCAACCGTGTGGGACTGTCAGAGGCCAGTTCACTGCCGCGCAGGGCGTAGCCATCCATGGCCGAGTTGTCGTGCGAGGGTACGTCGATGGGGGAGACGAGGTCGGTCGCGAGTACCCGGCCGAGCGCTGCGCGCAGTGCCAGCTTCTCGATGGCGGTGATTCGCGGCACGAAGCGCCGGATGAACTCCTGGGCCTTCTCGACAGGCAGGGCGTTCGGGTCGTAACCGTTGACGCAGGAAGCGATCTGTTCGATCGATGTCATTGCAGCAGGGGAACTCACAGCATCAGCACCATGTGGGCCTTGTCGAAATACTGCACCTTGCGGCCGGTCTCGATCCGGATGGCGCGAGGCAGCAGGCCATAGACCTTGAAGCCAGCGCGCTCATAGAGCTTCACGGCCCGTTCGTTGGATGCTGTCACGGTCAGTGTGAGCATCTCCAGACCCTGGGCCTGTCGGGCCAGGTCGAGGCAGGCGGCGAGCAAGCGGCGGCCAATGCCCAGGCGCGTGTGCGACTCGCGCACGTACATGCCCACGATGTTGGCTCGATGGCGCAGCTTGCGCTTGAGCTCGCGTTCGCAGGCGACCGATCCAGCCATTTCGCCGTCGATCCAGGCGCCCACCAGGAAGGTGCCGCCCAAGGGCTCGCTCAGACCCAACCGGCCCAGATAGCTTTCCGGACTGCGCAGGCGCTCGGTTTCCGCATCCGACGTGAAGGACTCGGGATGGCGCTGCAGGGCCTCGTCACGCAGCAGCTTGTAGGCCGGCAGATCCTCCGGTCCCAGCCGGCGGACCTCGATGCGGGTCGTGGCATCAGCCATGGTTGCGTTCGAGCGCCACCAGCTCGTCATGCGTGTTGGCGTTGGCAAAGGCCGACTCGTCATCGAAATCCACCTCCACGGTGTGATGCTGGGCTGTCCAGCGGTCGATCTTGCGCCCGCCTCCCTCGGTGAAGCGCACGAGGCTTTCCAGCAGCGATGTTTTCATCAGTGTGAACACCGGCTGGACTTGCGCCCCCGTGCGAGCCATCGCAATGTCGGCGTCGCTGGCTTGCAGCGCCGTCGACAGGCGAAGCACCAGGTCGGCGGGGAAATGGGGCGTGTCGCAGGGCACCGTGACCAGATAGGGCGTCTCGCAATGATCCAGCCCGGTCAGGAAGCCTGCCAGCGGCCCCGCAAAGTCCGGCAGGCTGTCAGGCCACACAGGCACTCCGAACGCTTCGTAGGCACCCAGATTGCGGTTGGCGTTGATCATCGCCTGCCCCACCTGGGGGGTGAGCCGCATCAGCGCATGCAGCGCGAGCGGCAGGCCGCGGTAGGTCTGCAGGCCCTTGTCGGTGCCGCCCATGCGGCTGCCGCGCCCGCCGGCGAGGACGAGGCCGGTGATCTGTTCAGGGTTCATGGTGCTTGTCTTGCGGAAAGGGGTCACCTACACAGCGAGGGCCTTGCATCACCGCGACCACCACACAGCCGATGGCCGCGGTGACCACCATCGCGAGCAGGAAGACGATGCTGCCTGCCGTGATGTAGTCGACCAGTTGTGCCGCGCGCGCTGCATCCTCATGCAATCCGCCTTGCATCGTTGTCTTGATCCAGGCGCCCAGGGTCCAGGGGCCTGCGATGCTGAGGGCCAGCGCTGCCAGAAGCCGCCGCTTGACGGTGCGTTCCAGCAGCGGGGGGCGTACCACGCTCAGCCTCCGATGTAGTGCATCTCGACCTTGCGCTGCCCACTGCCGGTGTCGGCCTGCAGGGTCGATCGAAGCTCCGAATAGCGGTCGGAGCGCTGCTGCCAGATCAAGCCGACGGCTGCGGCGATCTGTTCGTCGCTGTAGGGGCCGCGCAGCAGCGAGCGAAGGTCATGGCCTTCGGCGGCGAACAGGCACAGGAACAGCTTGCCTTCGGTCGACAGTCGGGCCCGATTGCAGTCACGGCAGAAGGCCTGGGTCACGCTGGAAATCACCCCGATCTCGCCAGCGCCGTCTCTGTAGCGCCAGCGCTCGGCGGTCTCGCCGGGGTAGTGCGGGTCGATGGGCTCGACGTGAAACTGTGCGTGCACGCGCTCGATCACCTCGGCCGAGGGCAGCACTTCTTCCATGCGCCAGCCATTGGTGGCCCCCACGTCCATGAACTCGATGAAGCGCAGCACGATGGGTGTACCGCGGAAGTGGCGGGCCATCGGCACGATCTCGTGGTCGTTCGTGCCGCGCTTGACCACCATGTTGACCTTCAGCGGCCCAAGCCCCACGCGTTGCGCAGCTTCCAGGCCGGCGAGGACGTCGGCCACCGGGAAGTCCACATCGTTCATGCGGCGAAAGAGAGCGTCGTCCAGGGCGTCCAGGCTGACGGTGACACGCTGCAGTCCGGCGTCCTTCAAGGACTGGGCCTTGCGGGCCAGCACCGAACCATTGGTGGTGAGCGTGAGGTCCAGCGGCTGGCCCTCGGGCGTTCGCAGCGCCGCCAGCATCTCGATCAGGGCTTCGATGTTCTTGCGCAGCAGCGGCTCTCCGCCGGTCAGGCGGATCTTCTGGACGCCGTGGGCCACGAAGATGCGGGCCACGCGGGTGAGCTCCTCGAAGCTGAGCAGGGCGCTGTGCGGCAGGAACTGGTAGTGCTTGTCGAACACTTCCTTCGGCATGCAATAGCTGCAGCGGAAGTTGCAGCGGTCGGTGACCGAGATGCGCAGATCGCGCAAGGGGCGTCCCAGCCGGTCACTGAGCAGCCCCGCAGGGGGCTGCCAGCCTTCAGGAACCACCGGGACCGGGGCCCGGTAGCGGTGGTCGGCGAGGGGAATGACTTTGTCTGCCATGGCCGGATTGTGCCTCCACCGCCCCCCTGGAGGACAGTCCTGCGCCGGAAATCCGGCCTGGGCTCGCGGTCAGTCGGCCGAGGCGGCCAGGATCTCGGCGCGCCGGGCTCCGGTGTAACGCTTGCGCCAGTAGGGAGAGTCCATGCTCTCGACTCGCACGCGTGCGCCGGTGCGTGGCGCATGGATGAAGCGGCCCTCGCCGACGTAGATGCCCACGTGCGAGAACGTGCGGCCCAGCGTGTTGAAGAACACCAGATCGCCTGGCTGCAGGGCATCGCGGGCCACGCGGCGCAGGTCGGGAGCCTGGGCTTGTTCGTCGGCCCGGCGCGGCAGGGTCAGTCCCAGACTGACCCCGTAGACGTGGCGGGTGAAGCCGCTGCAGTCGAAGCCCAGGTCCACCGAATCGCCGCCGCGCCGGTATCCCACCCCCAGGAAGCTCATCGCCGTCACCACGGTGGTGGCGGCCGGGTCGCGTTCCGGGGGGGAGGGGGCGGTGGAGGCGGTGTTGTCGATTTCTCCCGCCGGCGGAGCTGGCAGGGGGGTGGCAGGCGGTGCCAGACCGCGTTCGATCAGGAACTCGGCTACCGTGTCGGGCTCGGGCGCCGCACTGTGGGGCACCGGGGCTGTGGCGCAAGCCGCCAATACCAAGGCGCACGGCAGACAGAGAACGAAGCGGTAGGTGGGCGATGCCGACATGGGCGCAAACATAGGCACATGAGGCGTTCAAGTCAAGGAATATGGTTCACTGACAAGCACTTGCATGGGAAATTTGAAGTGCGCCGCGTGCGGTTTGGGCGACATGGCCCCTCGGGCAGGCCCCGATGACCTGGATCAAGAGCCGACGCACGATGCGGGACCAAGCTCGACGCTGTCAGCCGATCGTCAGCACGCCTGACTCCAATCGTGGCAGTGTCGGCACGCACCGCGCGGCAAGACCCGAGGAGACACGATGGACTACAACACCTTCTACCGGCGCTCGATCGAAGATCCCGAGGCGTTCTGGGCCGAGCAGGCAGACCTGATCGACTGGCGGCAGCCGCCTCAGACGATCTGCGACCACAGCCGTCCGCCGTTCGTGCGCTGGTTCGCGGGCGGCACCACCAACCTCTGCCATAACGCGGTCGACCGTCATCTGGCGAAGCGGGGCGACCAGGGTGCGCTCATCCATGTCTCCACCGAGACAGGCGCCGAACGGGTATACAGCTTCCGCGAGTTGCATGCGGAGGTGCAGCGCATGGCAGCGGTGCTGCATTCCCTCGGAGTGCAGCAGGGTGACCGCGTGCTGATCTACATGCCGATGATCCCCGAGGCGGTGTTTGCGATGCTGGCTTGCGCTCGGCTCGGCGCGATCCATTCGGTCGTTTTCGGCGGCTTTGCGAGCGTGAGCCTGGCCAGCCGTATCGACGATGCCGAACCGCGCGTGGTGGTCAGCGCCGACGCGGGCTCGCGGGCTGGCAAGGTCGTGCCCTACAAGCCGCTGCTGGACGAGGCCATCCGGCTGGCCAGGCACCAGCCCGAGCGGGTGTTGCTGGTCGACCGAGGCCTGGCGCCCATGGAGCGTGTGGCGGGGCGCGATGCCGACTATGCCCCCCTGCGCGAGCAGCATCTGCATGCCCAGGTGCCCTGCGTGTGGGTGGCGGCAGACCACCCGAGCTACACGCTCTACACCAGCGGCACGACCGGCAGGCCCAAGGGGGTGCAGCGCGACACGGGCGGCTACGCGGTGGCCCTTGCCGCCAGCATGAAGCACATCTTCTGCGGCCACGCCGGTGAGACCTATTTCTCCACCAGCGATATCGGCTGGGTGGTGGGCCACAGCTACATCGTCTACGGACCCCTGATCGCCGGGATGGCGACCATCCTCTACGAAGGCTTGCCCATCCGGCCGGACGCCGGCATCTGGTGGCAGCTGGTGGAAAAGTACAAGGTCACGGTGATGTTCAGCGCCCCCACCGCGGTGCGGGTGCTCAAGAAGCACGATCCGGCCTTCCTCAGGAAGTACGACCTGTCCACCCTGAGGGCACTCTTCCTGGCCGGCGAGCCACTGGACGAGCCCACCGCCCAATGGATCGCCGAAGGCCTGAGAAAGCCCGTCATCGACAATTACTGGCAGACCGAGACTGGCTGGCCCATCCTCACGATCGCCAACGGTGTGGAGAAGAAGCCCAGCAAGTTCGGGTCGCCCGGCGTACCGATGTACGGCTACCGCGTGAAGCTGCTGCACGAAGGCACCGGCGATGAGCTCACGGGGGCTCACCAGAAGGGCGTGCTGGCCATCGAAGGCCCGCTGCCTCCGGGATGCATGCAGACGGTCTGGCGGGATGATGAGCGCTTCGTCAAGACCTACTGGAGCGCGGTGCCCAACCGTCAGGTCTACAGCACCTTCGACTGGGCCATCCGCGACGAAGAGGGCTACTATTTCATTCTCGGCCGCACCGATGATGTCATCAACGTGGCCGGCCATCGTCTTGGCACCCGGGAGATCGAGGAGAGCATCTCCAGCCACCCGAGCGTGGCCGAGGTGGCTGTGGTCGGGGTGGCCGACAGCCTCAAGGGCCAGGTGGCCATGGCCTTTGCGGTGTTGAGAGACCCTGCCCAGGCGGCCACCGACGCACAGGCGCTCCAGCTCGAAGGCGAGATCATGAAAGTGGTCGACCAGCAGCTTGGTGCCGTGGCGAGGCCGGCCCGTGTGCGGTTTGTCACGGCGCTGCCCAAGACGCGCTCAGGCAAGCTCCTGCGCCGGGCCATCCAGGCGGTGTGCGAACACCGCGAAACTGGCGACCTCACCACCATCGAGGATCCCGCTGCGCTGTTGCAGATCCAGGCCCTGGTGGGTCCTTCGGCGTCCTGAGTCGATGCCCGGCGGCAAGAAGCGTGAGGCGTGACGCCCCTCACGTTCCGCAGTCCCCCTTGTGGGGGATGCGCGACACTTTCATTCAAGTCGCGGGGGAATTGGTCGAAGTTCCAGGAGCCTGGATACATTGGCGGTCCAGCGCATTTCCGGATGAAAGACCCTCAGGCCCCGCTTTTCGTTGACGTCCACCAGCTCAAGATCGGCATGTATGTGCATCTTGACCTGGGCTGGATGGCCCACCCCTTCGCGATGGGCAGCTTCCGCATCGCGTCGGCGGAACAGATTGCCACCATTCAGGGACTGGGGCTCGCGCGTGTGCGCTGGGATCCTTCGCGCAGCGACCCGGGTGTGTTGGCCGCGGTCGCGCCGCCCGAAGCGACCGTGGCCGACGCATCGACCCCGCCCGACGCCGTGGCACAGGAGCGTGCGGCAGCGCAGCGGCGCCACCGCGCCCTGCTGGCAGCGCAGCGGGCGAGTCTCGCCTCCTGCGAGCGCGAGTTCCATGCGGCGGCAAAGGAATTCCGCGTCGTCATGGATGCGGCCAACAGTCAACCCGAGATCGCGAGGGAAAAGTCCGAAGCACTGGTGTCAGGTTTCCTCGGCAAGATCGACGGGGCACACGACACCTGCATCCGCCTGCTCAGCGAAACCGCCGGCGATCGCAACTGCACGCACAGCCTCAACGTGACCGTCGTATCGATGCTCCTGGGCCGGGCCATGGGGTTGGCCGAGAGCGATCTGCTGGATGTGGGGCTGGGGGCCTTGCTGCACGACATCGGCAAGACGGAACTGCCCGACAGGGTGCGCTGGCGCGACGAACACTTCACGGCGGCTGAGCTTCAGTTCTACCAGGAGCATGTCGCACACGGCGTGAGCCTGGCGCGCAAGATGAAGCTGAGCCCCCAGGCGACGTTGGTGATTGCACAACACCACGAGCAGGCCGACGGCAAGGGCTTTCCGCAGCGGCTGCCCGCCGAGCGCATCAGCGCGGGGGCGCGCATCGTGGGGTTGGTCAACCGCTACGTGTCGGGTCCCGGATGATTGGTTGCTGCATAATCGACGAGGCCTGCTGATGGGCC
>CAZKGD010000008.1:0-69211 GCA_964552215.1 uncultured Caldimonas sp. | reverse complement strand
CACCCGTGCTGGCGCGCATCAGCTCGTCGCGGTGGGCGCGGATCAGGTTCACGGCCATCAGGCCGCTCAGGCCCGAATGCAGGTTGCCGGGCGCCGTGGCCGCGCCCGCTCCGCCAGACGGCACAGATGGCATGCCGCTTGCGCTCCAGGCACCGGCGCCGGATGCCGCTCCCTCCAGTGCGCCGGGCCCGCTGGTGAGGTAGGCCAGGCGCCGGATCACGTCGAGCATCTGGGCATCGGCGGGCGGCGAGGCCGGCGCGGCCGCCCGCCCGCCCGGTGCCGGGGCGCGGCTCAACTGGTCCAGAGCATTGCCCAGCGCTCCTGGGCCGCTGCCGAGCGCGCCCGGGCCGCTGGGGCCGAAGCCGGCCGGCGTGGGCATGCCGAACAGCGCGCTCAGTGCCTGCGCCGCCTGCCGCTGGTCGGACAAGGCGCCCGGACCGGTGTTGCGCAGAGGCACACCGGGGGATGTGACGCCGCCGGTGCCCGAGATCGCGGTGCCGCGCACCGCCAGCCCCACGGGCTGGATGCCCCGGGCGCTGAAATCGGCCACGATGGCGCCGTAGCACTGGCGCATGGACTTTGCCAGGCCATGACCGAGTTCGCTGGCCAGCGTCTTGCGGATCGCTTCCTCCGGCGTCACAACCTCGATGCCGCGGAACAGGGCTTTGCCGATGATGTCCGGCCGGATCGGGTTGCGCTCCGGATCAGGCCGGCCCAAGCCCAGCAGCGAGCCCATGTAGGCGTCGAGTTCACGCAGTTCCCATTCGCACTCGTGCTCGATCTCCAGCCCCAGGCGATGGGCGGTGACCTGCTCCTCGACCTCGTTGTCGCCCACCAGGCTCAGGGTCGACCAGTCGGTGCTGGCCAGGGGGCGCCCACCCACCCGCGGCGTGATCTCCTGAGCCACCTTCTCGTTGAGCACGGTGGTGAACGTCATGTTGAAGGCCGAGAGCTTGCGCTGCAGGTCGAACTGGGCCGACATGTAGGCCTGCCGCTGCGCATTGCTCTTGGCTGACAGGGCGAGCATGCCCAGCGCGTCGACCACCCGGCTGGCGGTGGACGACGCGGTGTTCAGGATCCTCTGGACGGCCGCCTGCATGGCGGCGTGGAGTCGCGGGTCGGGCAGAGTCATGGCGCCGGCTGTTGCACGTGGAAACAGTATGGCCCGAAAACCGCCTCCCAAGGCCGGGCCGTGCGCCAGGAGTCGCCCGGACCGGGCCCACGCCGGGAGAGCGTGCGGAAAAAAGCACAGGCGCCGCCCCGGCGCCTGCATTTCGAGCCAACGCGCCCGCAACGGCGCGTAACTTTTGGTTACTTCTTCAGGGCGTCCCGGATCTCGCGCAGCAGCACGATGTCCTCGGGCGGGGCGGCCGGCGCAGCCGGCGGGGGCGGTGCTTCACGCTTGAGGCGGTTGATCTGCTTGATCATCAGAAAGATGATGAAGGCCAGGATCAGGAAGTTCAGCGCCACGGTGATGAAACTGCCGTAGGCGAACACGGCGCCAGCCTTCTTGGCCTCCACCAGGGTTTGCGCTGTCTGCCCGGCCAGGGGGATGAAGTAGTTCGAAAAATCCAGGCCGCCGAAGATGGTACTGACCACTGGCATGATGATGTCGCCGACCATGGAGTCGACGATCTTGCCAAAGGCGCCCCCGATGATCACGCCGACGGCCAGGTCGATGACGTTGCCCTTGACGGCAAATTCCCTGAATTCGCTCATGAAACCCATGTGGTGCTCCTGGTTGGATGGACGGGCCCGCGCAGTATGCACGGGGCTCCTTCAAAGACCAAGTGGGTGGCCGCTCCGGATCGTCTGCGCGGCAGGCGCACGCCGGCGCAGCCCCAGGGGCTGGCTGGGGTCTGTGCCTGTCCGCTAGAATCGCGGGTTGCCCCCAACCAAGAAGTGCTATCCGAGGATCCCCCATGAGTGATCAGCAAGTGGACAAAAGCCGCCGCACCTGGGTTGCCATTGCCTGTGGCGCCGGTGCCGTCGGTGGCGTGGCCACCGCCATCCCGTTCGTCAGCACCTTCCAGCCCTCCGAGCGCGCCCGTGCCGCCGGGGCTGCGGTCGAGGTGGACATCAGCACCTTGCAGCCTGGCGAGATGATCACCGTGGAATGGCGCGGCAAGCCCGTGTGGATCATGCGCCGCACGCCCGAACAGCTGGCCTCGCTGGCCAAGACGGACGATCAGGTCGCCGACCCTCAGTCGCTGCGCACGCAATACCCCACGCCCGAGTACGCACGCAACCAGCACCGCTCGATCAAGCCCGAGATCTTCGTCGGTGTGGGCATCTGCTCGCACCTGGGGTGCTCGCCCATCTCCAAGTTCACGCCGGGCGCCCAGCCCTCGCTGCCCGACGACTGGCAAGGCGGCTTCCTGTGCCCCTGCCACGGCTCCACCTTCGACATCGCGGGGCGCGTCTTCAAGAACAAGCCCGCTCCGGACAACCTGGAAGTGCCGCCGCACATGTACCTGTCGGACTCCAAGCTGTTGATCGGCGAAGACCAGCAGGCCTGAGCCCCCCGACGGACGTACAAGCACTAGGTGACACCCCATGGCTGAATACAAAGAAGCTCCCGCCGACGCCACCGCCGCCCAGAAGCTGCTCAACTGGGTCGACAACCGCTTCCCGCTCTCCAAGCTCTACAACGAGCACGTCGGCGAGTACTACGCACCCAAGAATTTCAACTTCTTCTACGTCTTCGGATCGCTCGCGCTCGTGGTGCTGGTGATCCAGATCGTCACCGGCATCTTCCTCGTGATGCATTACAAGCCCGACGCCGAACTCGCCTTCGCGTCGGTCGAGTACATCATGCGCGACGTGCCTTGGGGCTGGCTGATCCGCTACATGCACTCCACCGGGGCCTCGGCCTTCTTCGTGGTGATCTACCTGCACATGTTCCGCGGGCTGCTCTACGGCTCCTACCGCAAGCCGCGCGAGCTGGTGTGGATCTTCGGCTGCGCGATCTTCCTGTGTCTCATGGCCGAGGCCTTCTTCGGCTACCTGCTGCCCTGGGGCCAGATGTCCTACTGGGGCGCCCAGGTGATCGTGAACCTGTTCGCGGCGGTGCCTTTCATCGGCCCTGACCTGGCCCTGCTGATCCGCGGCGACTATGTGGTGTCCGACGCCACCCTGAACCGCTTCTTCAGCTTCCACGTCATCGCGATTCCGCTGGTGCTGCTCGGCCTGGTGGTGGCGCACATCATCGCGCTGCACGAAGTGGGGTCGAACAACCCCGACGGCGTCGAGATCAAGGCCAAGAAGGATGCAAAGGGTCGCCCCCTGGACGGCATTCCCTTCCATCCGTACTACACCGTGCACGACATCTACGCGCTCAGCGTGTTCCTGATGGCCTTCTCGGCCGTGGTGTTTTTCGCGCCCGAGTTCGGTGGCTATTTCCTCGAGTACAACAACTTCATCCCGGCCGATCCGCTGAAGACCCCGGCGCACATCGCCCCGGTGTGGTATTTCACGCCGTACTACTCGATGCTGCGCGCGACGACCGACCTGATGGTCAACGTGCTGGTCGTGCTGATCGCCCTGGCCGCGGTGCTGGCCGTGCTGCGTGGTGGCTTTGGTGGCAAGGGCAAGCTGGCCATCATCGTCGGTGCCCTGGTGGCCGCCGGCCTGCTCAAGGTGTTCGACGCCAAGTTCTGGGGCGTGGTGGTGATGGGCGGCGCCGTGATCATCATGTTCTTCCTGCCCTGGCTCGACCGCAGCCCGGTCAAGTCGATCCGCTACCGCCCCGACTGGCACAAGTACATCTACGCGGCCTTCGTGATCGTGTTCGTGATCCTTGGCTACCTGGGCATCCAGCCGCCGTCTCCCATGGGTGAACTGGTGTCGCAGATCGGCACGCTGTTCTACTTCGGCTTCTTCCTGCTCATGCCCTGGTGGTCGCGCATGGGCGAGTTCAAGCCGGTGCCCGAGCGTGTGACCTTCGCCGCCCACTGAGCCCGCTGGAGTCCGCCAACATGAAAAAGATGATCCAAACGCTGCTGGCTGCGCTGGCGCTGAGCTTCGGTCTGTCCTCCGCCCACGCCGCTGGCGAAGGCATCGCCTGGGACAAGTTTCCCAGGGAGCGCCTGACGGACATGGCCGCTTTGCAGAACGGCGCCAAGCTCTTCGTCAACTACTGCCTGAACTGTCATTCGGCGGCCTTCATGCGCTACAACCGCCTGCGCGACATCGGCCTGACCGAAGACCAGATCAAGAACAATCTGATGTTCACCACCGACCGGGTGGGCGACACGATGAAGGCAGCCATCGACCCGAAGCTGGCCAAGGAGTGGTTTGGCGCCAACCCGCCCGACCTCACCGTCATTGCCCGTTCGCGTTCTGCAGCCGGCAAGGGCAGCGGGGCCGACTACCTGTACACCTATCTGCGCACCTACTACCGTGACGACACCAAGGTGACGGGCTGGAACAACCTGGCCTTCCCCAACGTGGGTATGCCCCATGCCATGTGGGAGCTCCAGGGCCAGCGGGTGGCTCGCTACACCGAACAGCCCGATCCGAAGGATCCCAGCAAGACCGTCGAGGTCTTCGCTGGCTTCGAGCAGATCACGCCGGGCAAGATGAGTGAGGCCGAGTTCAACGTGGCCATGGCCGACCTCGTCGCCTTCCTGCAGTGGATGGGCGAGCCTGCGCAGAACCAGCGGGTGCGCCTGGGAGTGTGGGTGCTGCTGTTCCTGGCAGGGTTCACCTTCATCGCCTGGCGCCTGAATGCCGCTTACTGGAAAGACGTGAAATGACCCTGGGGTGACGCCGGCCGCTGCTGGCGGCCCCGTCACATCCGCCGGAGTGGGCCCGCCGATGCGTCCCACTCCTTTCGTTTTTTGACCTCTCGACTCACGAGGAGCTCACCACCATGATGGTGCTTTACTCCGGAACCACCTGCCCCTACTCCCA
This sequence comes from uncultured Caldimonas sp., assembly GCA_964552215.1. Taxonomy (GTDB): domain Bacteria; phylum Pseudomonadota; class Gammaproteobacteria; order Burkholderiales; family Burkholderiaceae_C; genus Caldimonas. Next base: position 64,297 of record CAZKGD010000008.1, on the reverse strand, counting down.
CCGCTGCCGCTTCGTGCTGTTCGAAAAGGGCATGGACTTCGAGATCCGCGATGTCGACCTCTTCGCCAAGCCCGAGGACATCGCGCTGATGAACCCGTACAACGAGGTGCCCATCCTGGTGGAGCGCGACCTCATCCTGTACGAATCCAACATCATCAACGAGTACATCGACGAGCGCTTCCCGCACCCGCAGCTCATGCCCGGCGATCCGGTGGACCGCGCCCGCGTGCGCCTGTTCCTGCTCAACTTCGAGAAGGAACTGTTCACCCACGTGTCCGTGCTTGAATCGCGTGCCAGCAAAGGCAACGAGAAAGCGCTGGAGAAAGCGCGCTCGCACATCCGCGACCGCCTCACCCAGCTCGCCCCGGTGTTCATGAAGAACAAGTTCATGCTGGGCGACAACTTCTCGATGCTCGATGTGGCGATCGCACCGCTGCTCTGGCGCCTGGACTTCTACGGCATCGAGCTGAGCAAGAATGCGGCGCCGCTGCTCAAGTACGCCGAGCGCATCTTCTCGCGTCCGGCCTACATCGAGGCGCTGACCCCTTCCGAGAAGGTCATGCGCAAGTGATGACGCGATGAGCGATCCGACCGCACCCGAAGGCACCGAGGTCGCTTCCACGCGGCCCTACCTGATCCGTGCCCTGCACGACTGGTGCACTGACAACGGCTTCACGCCCTACCTGGCGGTGTATGTGGACGAGTCGGTGCAGGTCCCGCGCGAGTATGTGAAGAACCACGAGATCGTGCTCAACGTCAGCTTCGACGCGACCAGCGGCCTGAAGCTCGGCAATGACACGATCGAGTTCCGGGCCCGCTTTGGCGGCGTCTCGCGCGACATCTTCCTGCCGGTGGACCACGTGATCGCCATCTATGCCCGCGAGAATGGCCAGGGGATGGCCTTCCCCGTTCCAGTGGCGGCCGTGGCGGGAGATCCGGGCGCCGAGGGCGGTGGTGGCGAGGGCGAAGCAGCACCCCGTCTCGCCGGGCCCCGCACGGCGCCCGGCCCGCTGAAGCTGGCCCCCGGCCCCGGGACCGCGGAACCCCCTTCTTCCGGCGCGGACGAACCGCCCGAACCGACGCCTCCCGGCGGCGGACGACCCGCGCTCAAGCGCGTCAAATGAGCCCTTTAGAATCCTGAGAGCGCCTCGCTGCGGGCGCAGACGCCGGCTTAGCTCAGTTGGTAGAGCAACCGCCTTGTAAGCGGTAGGTCATCCGTTCGAGTCGGATAGCCGGCACCAGTTTTGAGAGTTCGGGAGCGCCCGCCGCAACGTCGTGTCTCACGGAGACGACGCGCGACGGTCCAACCAACCTCGGTCGGAGACTGCGACGCATGGACATCCAGACCTGGCTCATCTACACGCTGGCCGCGCTCGGCCTGTCGCTCTCGCCGGGCCCCAACGGGCTGCTGGCACTCACCCATGGCGCCCTGTATGGACGACGGCGTGCGCTGTACACGGTGGCCGGCGGCTCGCTGGGCTTCGTCCTGATCATTGCGCTGTCGCTCTTCGGCATTGGCGCCTTGCTGCAGACCTCGCTGGTGTGGCTCACTGTGCTGAAGTGGGTGGGTGGGGCCTACCTGGTATGGTTGGGCGTCCAGGTGTGGCGCTCGCCGCCCATCGGACTGGAGCCGGTGGCGGCCGCCGAAGGGCGCAGCAATGGCTCGTTGTTCCGCCAGGGCGCCCTGTCGGCGATCACCAACCCCAAGGGCATCCTGTTCTTCGCGGCCTTCCTGCCGCAGTTCATCGATCCACAGCGCAGCCTCCTGCTGCAGTTTGCGGTGATGGCCGGCACCTTCGCCGCCATCGAGTTTGCCACCGAGGTCTTCATCGCCAGCGTGGCCCATCGCCTGAGCCGCTGGTTGGCCCGGGTCGGGCGGGCGTTCAACAAGGCTTGTGGCGGGGTCTTCATGGCCATCGGGGCGGCACTGCCCTTGCGATCCTGAGGGCCTCCAGGCGCCAAGACGATTCTGCATGGCGGAACACGCGTCCCTGTCCGTGACGCTTGCACGCCGCGTTACCCGTGGTTTCCTTTGCCCGGGTCAGGCCGATTGAACCTTCACCCTGATTGCGCTAACCTGCCACCCCTGCTGGCGTAAAGCCGCTTCCAGGCGAGGTTGCAGCTGTCGCAGCTTGGCCGCAGCTGCCGCGTTCGGTGCCAGCAGAGTCCACCCCTGTTCATCGACAGGCCCAGCTTTGACATGGGCCGCGAGCGCGGGGGGCAGGAGGGGGCGAATACCGTCGAGGCGCGACTGCGAGTCGCGCAACAGGAGTTGTAGCCGCTCCAGCATGCTGTGGCGGCTCATGGCCTCGTGGATGGGCAGGGTCCGGTCCGCGCGGGGCTTCATGGGCAGGAGTGTAGCGATGCAGATCATGATCACCCACAGCCGGCTCACGCGAACGCGTGTGCTGACGCTCAACCGCTGGCAACTGACTGCGGTGATGGCGGGCGGTCTCGGGCTGCTGATGGTGCTCTCGGGCCTGATCTACCATTTCATCTTCCTGAAGGCCGCGCGCGAAGGCTGGCCCGTGGTCAGCCAGATCGTGCGCCTGGTGGTCAAGGACGAGTTTGCGCAACGCGATCGTTTCGTGCGCGAGAACCTCGATGCGATGGCGCGCAGGGTGGGTGAGATGCAGGCCCGGCTCGTGCAGCTCGAAGCGGTGGGCGAGCGGGTGTCGGACATGGTGGGGCTGAAGCCCGAGCAGATCAAGGCGGCCGTGCCGGACGGCCCGAAAGGCGGCCCCTATGTGCCCTCTGGTCAGCCGTCCTTCGAGCACCTGAATCGCCTGATGGAGGAACTGGACCAGTCTGCGGCGCTGAGCGCAGACCTGTTCACCCTCATCGAGTCCCAGTTGTTCGAGCAGCGCATGCAGGCGCTGATGATTCCCAACAGCCGTCCGCTGACAGGCCCGACCAGTTCGGGCTTCGGCTTCCGCGAGGATCCGTTCACCGGCCGCCAGGCACTTCACACCGGGTTGGACTTTCCTGCACCCACCGGTACGCCCATCCATGCAGCCGCCGGCGGGGTGGTGATCGCCGCCGAGTATCACCCTGCCTACGGCCAGATGGTCGACATCGACCATGGCAATGAACTCGTCACCCGATACGCCCACGCGTCGAAGCTGCTGGTCCAGCAGGGCGATCTGGTCAAGCGCGGCCAGGTGATTGCCGAGGTGGGGTCCACCGGCCGCTCCACCGGCCCGCATCTGCATTTCGAGGTGCTGGTCTCCGGCGTTCCCCAGAACCCGGCCCGGTTCCTGGCGGGTCAGGCCCCCCGGCGCTCGTCGGTGGCCCAGGCGACTGCGGCCCGCCCCGCAGCGCCCTGAGCGCGCGCTGCCGCCGGGTTGGCGGCCCCTTCGAAGCCCGATCCCTGGCGCATCGGGCGTCTTCGACCGGGTGCTAAACTCAAACGCTTTTGGGCACTGGCGGCCTGCCAGAGCCCTTTTGCCTTGATGTGACGCTCCGACGTCCGCAGCCCCGAGGCTGCACCTTCTTCCTATCCCATCCCATCGCGCATGTTGCCCAAGCTTCTCACCCAGATTTTCGGCAGTCGCAACGACCGGCTCCTCAAGCAATACCGGCGTGTGGTGGAGCGCATCAATGCCCTGGAGCCTCAGTTCGAAACACTCGACGATGCGGCCCTGCGCGCGAAGACCGATGAGTTCCGTCAGCGCCTGGCCCAGGGCGCCACGCTCGACGACCTGCTGCCCGAAGCCTTCGCCGTGGTGCGCGAGGCGAGCAAGCGCGTGCTGAAGATGCGCCACTTCGACGTGCAGATGGTCGGCGGCATGGCCCTGCACAACGGCAAGATCGCCGAAATGCGCACCGGCGAAGGCAAGACGCTCACTGCCACGCTGCCGGTCTACCTCAATGCCCTGGCCGCCAAGGGCGTGCACGTGGTGACGGTGAACGACTACCTCGCCCGCCGCGATGCCGAATGGATGGGCCGGCTGTACAGCTTCCTGGGCCTGAGCGTGGGGGTAAACCTGCCCCTGATGTCTCGCGCTGACAAGCAGGCCGCCTATGCGGCCGACGTCACCTACGGGACCAACAACGAGTTCGGCTTCGACTACCTGCGCGACAACATGGTCTACGAGACGGCCGATCGCGTGCAGCGGGGCCTGAACTACGCCATCGTCGACGAGGTGGACTCCATCCTGATCGACGAGGCGCGCACGCCGCTGATCATCAGTGGCCAGGCGGAAGACCACACCGAGCTGTACATGCGCATCAACCAGGTGGTGCCGCAGCTCAAGCGCCAGATCGGCGAGGCCGACCCGCGCACCGGCGAGGGGGTGATCGAGCCCGGCGACTTCACGCTCGACGAAAAGAGCCGCCAGGTCTTCCTGACCGAGCAAGGCCATGAGAACGCAGAACGGGTGCTGACCCAGGCCGGGCTGCTGGCCGAGGGTGCGAGCCTCTACGACCCGGCACACATCACCCTGGTGCATCACCTCTACGCCGCACTGCGCGCCCACCACCTCTTCCACCGCGACCAGCACTACGTGGTGCAGAACGGCGAAGTGATCATCGTGGACGAGTTCACCGGCCGCTTGATGGCCGGGCGCCGCTGGTCCGACGGCCTGCACCAGGCGGTGGAAGCCAAGGAGGGGGTGGCCATCCAGGCCGAGAACCAGACCCTGGCATCGATCACCTTCCAGAACTACTTCCGCATGTACGGCAAGCTGGCCGGCATGACGGGCACGGCCGACACCGAGGCCTACGAATTCCAGGAGATCTACGGCCTGGAGACGGTGGTCATCCCGCCGAACAAGCCGACGCAGCGCAAGGATGACCTGGACCGCGTCTACAAGACGAGCCGCGAGCGCTACGACGCGGTGATCGCCGACATCCGCGACTGCCATGAGCGCGGTCAGCCGGTTCTGGTGGGCACCACCTCGATCGAGAACTCCGAGCTCATCTCCGAGCTGCTGGCCAAGGCGAAGCTGCCGCACCAGGTGCTCAACGCCAAGCAGCACGCCAAGGAAGCCGAGATCATCGCCCAGGCTGGCCGCCCGGGCATGATCACGATTGCCACCAACATGGCCGGCCGCGGCACCGACATCGTGCTGGGCGGCAACGTCGAAAAGCAGGTGCAGCTCATCGAAGCCGACGAGGCCCTGAGCGAGACCGAGAAGCAGCTGCGCATCGACAAGCTCAAGTCGGAGTGGCAGGGCCTGCACGAGCAGGTCAAGGCGCTGGGCGGGCTGCGCATCATCGCCACCGAGCGCCACGAGTCGCGCCGCATCGACAACCAGCTGCGCGGCCGTTCGGGCCGCCAGGGCGACCCGGGCTCCTCGCGCTTCTACCTCTCGCTCGAAGACCCGCTGATGCGCATCTTCGCCGGCGACCGTGTCAAGGCGATCATGGACCGCCTCAAGATGCCCGATGGCGAGGCCATCGAGGCGGGCATCGTCACACGCTCGATCGAAAGTGCGCAGCGCAAGGTCGAGGCCCGCAACTTCGACATCCGCAAGCAGCTGCTCGAGTACGACGACGTGTCGAACGACCAGCGCAAGGTCATCTACCAGCAGCGCAACGACATCCTGGATGCCACCGAGATCAGCGCCCAGATCGCGCATCTGCGCGAGGGGGCCCTGACGGACCTGGTGCGCAACCACGTGCCGGTGGAAAGTGTCGAGGAGCAGTGGGACCTCGCCGCGCTCGAGACGACGCTGCGCGACGAGTTCCAGCTCGAGGTGGACCTGCGGCAATGGGTGGAGGCCAGCGAGGCCGTCACCGACGAAGACATCGTCGAGCGGGTCGTGAAGGCCGGCCACGCCGCCTACGAGGCCAAGGTCGAGCGGGTGGGCAAGGAGCAGTTCGCGCAGTTCGAGCGCATGGTGCTGCTGCAGTCCATCGACTCCCACTGGCGCGAGCACCTGGCGGCGCTGGACTACCTGCGCCAGGGCATCCACCTGCGCGGCTACGCCCAGAAGAACCCGAAGCAGGAATACAAGCGCGAGGCCTTCGAGCTTTTCTCCCAACTGCTCGATGTGGTGAAGATGGAAGTCACGCGCATCCTGTTGACCGTGCGCATCCAGACCCAGGAGCAGGTGGCCGAGGCGGCCGAGGCCATCGGGGACAAGGCCGAGCACATCAGCAACGTGACCTACACCCATCCGAACGAGGACGGCTCGGTGGCCAGCGATACCGACCCGCGTACGGCGGCCGTCCAGGTGCCCAAGGTCGGGCGCAACGATCCCTGCCCCTGTGGCAGTGGCAAGAAGTACAAGCATTGCCACGGCAAGCTGGCCTGAAACCGGGAGCGCTTCGATGCCTGTGAACCTCTTGGCCCCTGATCCCCAGTCGCTGCATGCCGTGCCCGGTGTGCGTATCGGCATTGCCATGGCCGGTGTGCGCAAGGCCAACCGCAAGGACGTCTGTGTCTTCGTGCTCGACGAGGGGGCGGCGGTCGCTGGCGTCTTCACCCAGAACCGCTTCTGCGCCGCACCGGTGCAGGTGGCGCGGGAACACCTCGCGGCGGGTGCGGGCGTGCGGGCCTTCGTGATCAACACCGGCAATGCCAATGCGGGCACCGGCGAGGACGGGCTGGCGCGTGCGCGCGCCACCTGCGAGGCGCTGGCGAAGCAGCTGGGTGTGGCGCCTTCCCAGGTCCTGCCGTTCTCGACCGGCGTGATCATGGAGCCGCTGCCGGTGGATCGCATCGTGGCGGGCCTGCCGGCCGCCGTGGGCGACCTGAAGGCCGACAACTGGGCGAACGCCGCCGAAGCCATCATGACGACCGACACCTTGCCCAAGGCCGTGTCGCGCCAGGTGAGCATCGGTGGCAAGACGGTCACGATCACCGGGATCGCCAAGGGTGCCGGCATGATCCGGCCCAACATGGCCACGATGCTGGGCTTCCTGGCCACCGATGCAAACATCGACGCGGCCTTGCTGCCGGCCCTGGTGCGCGAGGTGGCGGACCAGTCTTTCAACCGCATCACCATCGATGGCGACACCTCCACCAACGACGCCTTCGTGGTGGTGGCGACGCACAAGGCGGGGCATGCGCCGATCACCCAGCTTGAATCTCCCGAGGGGGCCGCACTGCGCGAAGCCGTGATCGACGTGGCGCAGCAGCTGGCCCAGGCCATCGTGCGCGACGGCGAAGGGGCCACGAAGTTCATCACCGTGCGTGTGGAAGGCGGCGCCACGAAAGACGAGTGCCGCAAGGTGGCCTACGCCATCGCCCATTCGCCCCTCGTGAAGACAGCCTTCTACGCCAGCGACCCCAACCTCGGCCGCATCCTGGCGGCTGTGGGCTATGCCGGCATCACCGACCTCGACCAGACGAAGATCGATCTCTACCTGGATGACGTGCATGTGGCCCGTCAGGGCGGGCGTCACCCCGGCTACCGGGAAGAAGACGGCCAGCGTGTGATGAAGCAGTCGGAAATCACCGTGAAGGTGTTGCTCGGGCGCGGCAACGCGCGGGCCACGGTGTGGACCTGCGACTTCTCGCACGACTACGTCACCATCAACGCCGACTACCGCAGCTGAGGCGGCCTCAGCCCTGGGCGACGTGCTGCTCCAGGCGATCGAGGGAGTGCTTCAGCGAGGCCATGGCGCGTGCGCTGCGCTCGGGGCGTGCGGCGGCGCGCGCATCCAGCAGCGTGCGGGCCGTGTCGGCCAGCACGATGGCGTCCAGCGTGATCCCGTGGCGAGCCAGCCGCGGATGCAGTTCGTCGAAGCGTGAGCGCAGGGCCTGGCGGGTGCTCTGGTAGGCATGCTCTGCCAGACGACGCCGTTGAGAGTAGCTGAAGGTGTTGGCGAGGAACATCTCGGCGTCGTGCGCCTCGGGCTCGAAGAGCACGATGTCGGTGCCGGGGTAGGCTCGCTCGTAGCTGCGCAGACCGAGTTCCAGGCGCGAATGGATCATCGAGCGGAAGGTCTGTGACAGCACCACCGGCAGGCCGCCGTCGGCGATGCGGGGAATGCGATGCGGGCCGCCTCCTTCGTCCTCACGCGCTTCGAAGGGCACCAGCGGGTTCAGGCAGATCATGAGGTCCAGGCCCTGCTCGAGCAGCACCGAGGCGTGGACCGTCTTCTTCAGCGCACCGTCCACGTAGTGCCGACCGTCGATCTGTACCGGCGGAAACAGCCCGGGTAGGGCGGCGCTGGCCTGCACGGCGCGGGAGATGGGCACATGATCCCAGCCGGGTTGGCCGAAGGGTGCGGCGGATCCGCTGTCGAGATCCGTGGCCACGAGCACGAGCTTGCGACCCAGGGTGCGGAAATCATTGCTGCGGCCTGGCTCCGAGAAAAGCTGGGCCAGCCGGGTGTGGATCTGTTCATTCGAGAACAGGCCGGTGGGCAGGGCGCGCCCGAGGCGCTCCACCGCACTCATCAGCGAGCGTCGGCCAAAGGCGTAGTGCCAGGCGGCCGAGCCCAGCAGGCCGGGCAGCGCGGCCCCGCGACGCAGGAACTCGCCCACGGCCGGGCGCACGAGCAGTGAAGGTTCGAAGACCTCGCTGGCCGGGCCGAGGTTCTCGATGAAGGCGCGACACAGCTCACGCGGGGTGTAGCCGTTGGCCAGCCCCGCCGCGATGAATCCGCCGGCCGACACCCCCACGTAGCCATCGCACTGCGTGAGCGACAGGCCCTGGAGGGCCTCGTCCAGTGCACACAGGGCGCCGATCTCGTAGATCGCGCCCAGGGGGCCGCCACCCGCCAGGGCGAGGCCGATGCGCGGAGCGCCGACGGGTTGCGGCATCCTCAGGCGGCTGCCTTGCGGGCCGGTGCCCGCTTGGCGGCCGGCTTGGCCGCCGGTTTCTTGGCTGCCGTCTTGCGGGCAGGCTTGGCTGCACCGTTGGTCGCCTTGGCCGGGGTCTTCGACAGCTTGGCGACGGCTTGGCTGAGTTCGTCGATGCGCGCGATCAGGGCATCGACATCCTTGTGACTGGGCACGCCCAGCTTGTTCAGGGCGCGGGAGACGCGCTCCTCGAAGATGGATTCGAGCTTGTCCCAGTGCTGACCGGCACGGCCCGAGATGTCACCAGCCATGGCACTCATCTTGCCCGTGACTTCGCCAATCTTGTCCTCGGCCACGGCCTGGGTCTTGCGCTGCAGCGACACACCTTCCTTCACCAGGGCCTCGAAGACCTTGCCGCCCTCGGCCTGTGCCTTGGAGAACGCGCCCAGGCCTGCCAGCCAGATCTGCTGGGCCGAGTCGCGCACGGTGGCGGCCAGCTGCGAATCGAGCAGGCCGGCGGGAGAGGCGGCCTTCTTCTCGGCCATCTTCTGAAGCTTCTTGACCATGGGTCTTCCTTCCAGGTTGCGTGGTGACAGCCCCACTATAGGGCGGCCGTCCTAGGCGCCACAGCCTAATTCTCTAGTGAGCGGCCTCTACGGGCACCCTGGGGAAATCGCGCAGCAGACGACGTGCAGGCTTGGACAAGAATCGAGCCCATCGTCTTCAGGAGGGCAGTCATGCACTATTTCGTCACCGGCGCCACCGGCTTCATCGGCAAACGTCTCGTCAAGAAGCTGCTGGAGCGCCGCGGCGCGGTCGTGCACTTCCTGCTGCGCAAGGAAAGCCAGGCCAAGGTGCCCGAACTGCTCGAGTACTGGGGCGTGAGCAAGGCGCGGGCGATCCCGGTCTATGGCGACCTCACCCAGCGCAAGCTCGGGGTGTCGGCCGAGGATGTGAAGGCCCTGAAGGGCCAGATCGATCACTTCTACCATCTGGCCGCGGTGTACGACCTGGCGGCGGCCTCCGAGACCCAGGTGGCCGTGAACATCGACGGCACTCGCCACACGGTGGAGTTCGCCAAGGCCATCGAGGCAGCGCACTTCCACCATGTGTCGTCGATCGCCGCGGCGGGCTTGTACGAAGGCGTGTTTCGCGAGGACATGTTCGAGGAGGCCGAGAACCTCGACCATCCCTACTTCCACACCAAGCACGAGAGCGAGAAGGTCGTGCGCAAGGAGTGCAAGGTGCCCTGGACGGTCTACCGCCCGGCGATGGTGGTGGGCGACTCGCAGACCGGCGAGATGGACAAGATCGATGGGCCTTACTACTTCTTCAAGCTCATCCAGCGCCTGCGCCAGATGCTGCCGCCCTGGATGCCGATGGTGGGCCTCGAAGGCGGGCGCGTGAACATCGTGCCGGTGGACTTCGTGGTCGATGCCATCGATCACATCAGCCATGCCAAGACCCCGCCGGCCGGCAAGTGCTTCCACCTCGTCGATCCCAAGGGCTACCGCGTGGGCGACGTGCTGGACATCTTCAGCAAGGCCGCGCATGCACCGAAGATGAACGTCTTCGTGAACGCCGCCCTGCTGGGCTTCATCCCGAAGGCGGTGAAGAAGGGGATGATGGCGCTGGCGCCGGTGCGCCGCGTGCGCAACGCGGTGATGAAGGACTTGGGCCTGCCGGAGGACATCCTCACCTTCGTCAACTATCCCACGCGCTTCGACTGCCGCGAAACCCAGGCGGCCCTGAAGGGCAGCGGCATCGCCTGCCCCAACCTGCACGACTACGCCTGGGTGCTGTGGGACTACTGGGAGCGCCATCTCGACCCCGACCTCTTCATCGACCGCTCGCTGCAGGGGGCCGTGGGCGGCAAGGTGGTGCTGGTCACCGGCGGCTCCTCGGGCATCGGCCTGGCCGCGGCCAAGAAGTTTGCCGAGGCGGGGGCGATCACCGTGATCTGCGCGCGCGACGAAGCCAAGCTGGCGGAGGCGAAGAAGGAGATCGTCGAATTTGCCGGTGCCGATGCGCAGGTGCATGTGTATTCGGCCGACATCGCCGACGAGGCCAGCTGCGCCGAACTGGTGGCCTGGCTGAACGACGAGTTTGGCGGGGTGGATGTGCTGATCAACAACGCCGGACGCTCCATCCGTCGTGCGATCGAGAACAGCTACGACCGCTTCCACGACTTCGAGCGCACGATGCAGCTCAACTACTTCGGCTGCCTGCGCATCACCATGGGCCTGCTGCCTGGCATGGTGGCCAAGAAGAAGGGCCACGTGGTCAACATCAGCTCGATCGGCGTGCTGACCAATGCGCCGCGCTTCTCGGCCTATGTGGCCAGCAAGGCGGCGCTCGACGCCTGGACGCGCTGCGCCTCCAGCGAGTTCGCGGACGTGGGCGTGACCTTCACCACCATCAACATGCCGCTCGTGCGCACGCCGATGATCGCGCCGACCAAGATCTACAACAACGTGCCGACGCTGGCCCCGGAAGAGGCCGCCGACATGATCGCGCAGGCGGTGGTGCACAAGCCGGTGCGCATCGCCACGCGCCTGGGCATCCTGGGCCAGGTGCTGCACGCCCTGGTGCCGCGTGTGGCGCAGATCATCATGAACACGAGCTTCCGCATGTTCCCCGACAGCGAGGCGGCCAAGGGCGAGAAGGGCGGCAAGCCGCAGTTGTCAGCCGAGGCGATCGCCCTGCAGCAGATGATGCGGGGCATCCACTTCTGATCCGAAGGCAATCACTTCTTGTCGAGGGCCGTGACCGTGTAGGCGCCGCCCACCTTGGCGGCCTCGAAGCTGACCTTGTCGCCCACCTGCACCTTGTCGAGCAGGCTGGGCGGCTCGGCGCGGAAGACCATGGTCATGGGCGGCATGTCCAGGCTCTTGATCTCGCCGTGCTTGATCGTGATCTTGCCGCCGGCCTTGTCGATCCGGCGCACTTCGCCCTCGGCCGCCTGGCCGAAGGCGAGGGTGGTGGAGGCGATCAGGGCCAACGTGGTCAGAAGACGTTTCATCTCGGGGCCTTTCAGGTCCGGGTGCCGGTGATGGCGGTGTAGTGCTGGTAGACGCGGCCTTTGCGGTCACGGCCGACCAGGACCACGTCGTAGGCATCGCGGCGGTCGCCCACTTCCATGCCGGGCGAGCCGATGGGCATGCCGGGCACGGCCAGTCCGATGGCGGCCGGCCGCTCGGCCAGCAGTCGATGGATCTCGCGCGCGGGCACGTGGCCTTCCAGCACGTAGCCCTGCACCTGGGCCGTGTGGCAGGAGCCGAACTCGTCAGGCATGCCCAGCTTCTCGCGGTACTCGGCCGGGCCTCGCACGTTGTTGACCTTCACCTGGAAGCCGTTGGCCTCCAGGTGCTCGACCCAGGCGCCGCAGCAGCCACAGCTCTCGGACTTCCAGACCTCGACCAGGGGTTTGCGCGCGGCAAAAACCGGGACGCTCGCGGCTGCAGCGGTGGCGCCGATCCAGCCCAGGAGCTGGCGGCGGGACAGGTTTGGGGACATGAACACCTCTTGAGAGAACGGCCTGATGGTACTGCCCCTTTCGAGTGCATCCTGGTGCCGGGGTTCCTCTGGTGTGTTCATCAGGCGAACGATTCGCGTGGTGCCACTGTGCTGCGCTGCACCAGCCACCGTCCTAGAATCCGGGCACCCATCCAACGTCTGCATCCGCCTGCGCCCCGGAGCCTTTCCACATGAACACCCCTGCATCCGCGCCTGATCACGACCTCCAGCACATCGCCCCGCGCGACCAGGCCGAGATCCTGGCCCAGGCCCTGCCCTACATCCGCAAGTTCCACGGCAAGACCATCGTCATCAAGTACGGCGGCAACGCCATGACCGACCCGTCGCTGCAGCAGGACTTCGCCGAGGACGTGGTGCTGCTCAAGCTCGTGGGCATGAACCCGGTGGTGGTGCACGGCGGCGGGCCGCAGATCGACGAGGCGCTGGCCAAGATCGGCAAGAAGGGCACCTTCGTGCAGGGCATGCGCGTGACCGACGAAGAGACCATGGAGGTGGTCGAGTGGGTGCTGGCCGGCCAGGTGCAGCAGGACATTGTGGGCCTGATCAATGCCGCTGGTGGCAAGGCCGTGGGCCTGACTGGGCGTGACGGCGGCCTGATCCGCGCACGCAAGCTGCGCATGAAGGACAAGGCCGATCCCAACAAGGAACACGACGTCGGCCAGGTGGGCGACATCGTCGCGATCGATCCCAGCGTGGTCAAGGCCCTGCAGGACGACCAGTTCATCCCGGTGATTTCGCCGCTGGGCTTCGGCGAGCACAACGAGAACTACAACATCAATGCCGACGTGGTGGCCGGCAAGCTGGCCGAGGTGCTCAAGGCCGAGAAGCTGATGCTGCTGACCAACACCCCGGGGGTGCTGGACAAGAACGGCCAGTTGCTGACCGACCTGACCGCACGCGAGATCGACGAGCTGTTTGCCGACGGCACCATCTCGGGCGGCATGCTCCCCAAGATCGCTTCGGCACTGGATGCTGCCAAGAGCGGCGTGAACGCGGTACACATCATCGACGGCCGCGTGCCGCATGCGATGCTGCTGGAGGTCCTCACCGAGCAGGCCTTCGGCACGATGATCCGGTCTCACTGATCCCCCTGGGCGCCGCATGCAGCGCCGCGAGCGGGTCTGGCTGTTCGACCTGGACAACACGCTGCACGACGCGTCCAGCGCCGTGTTCCGGCACATCGACGGGTCGATGACCGACTACATCGCCCGTGCGCTGGACGTGCCCCATGAGCATGCGGACTTCCTGCGCCGCGACTACTGGCGGCGCTACGGCGCCACGCTGCTGGGGCTGATCCATCACCATGGCATCCGGCCGGCGCATTTCCTGGAACACACCCACGGGCTGCCCGGGCTGGAGGACAGGCTTTTCGTCCATGCCCACGACAAGGCGGCCCTCAAGCGCTTGCGAGGCCGAAAGTACGTGCTGACCAATGCACCCCGGGGCTACACCCGGCGGGTGCTGGGCGCGCTGGGCCTGGAGTCGATGTTCGACGGCATCATCCCCATCGAAGGCATGCGCATGTTCGGCCGGTGGCGGCCCAAGCCCGACCGGCGCATGCTGCGCCACGTCGCCGCCCGGCTCAAGGTGCCGCCCCACCGTTGCACGCTGGTCGAGGACACGCTCGCCCACCAGAAGGCGGCCCGCTCGCTGGGCATGCACACGGTGTGGATGCAGCGATATATGCGACGCAATGCACATGGGCCGGAAGTTGGTGTTTACCTGCACCGCAAGCCCGTCTACGTGTGTGCGAGAATCCGCTCGCTACAAAAGTTACATTTTTGCTGAGCACACGATGGCCGATCTCCCCCTTCCTGCCACGCCTTCCCCCTCTCCTGCCGAAGCCGCGGGCGAGCCGGCCGGGCGCAAGCGGCCCAAGCCGGGGGAGCGGCGCATCCAGATCCTCCAGACCCTGGCGTCCATGCTCGAGCAGCCCGGCGCCGAACGGGTCACCACCGCGGCGCTGGCCGGCCGACTGGAAGTGAGCGAAGCGGCGCTCTACCGTCACTTCGCCAGCAAGGCCCAGATGTTCGAGGGCCTGATCGACTTCATCGAACAGAGCATCTTCACCCTGGTCAACCAGATCACCGAGCGCGAGCCCGCCGGTCAGGCCCAGGCGCACAAGATCGTCGCCGTGGTGCTGCAGTTCGCCGAGAAGAACCCCGGCATGACCCGCGTGATGGTGGGTGACGCGCTGGTGTTCGAGAACGAGCGCCTGCTCGTGCGCATGAACCAGTTCTTCGATCGCGTCGAGGCCCAGTTGCGCCAGAGTCTGCGTCAGGCTGCCGACGCCAACGGCTCGATCACCCCCACCGTCGATGCCCAGGCCCAGGCCTCGGTGCTGACGGGCTTTGTGGTGGGTCGCCTGCATCGCTATGCCCGTTCGGGCTTCAAGCGCACGCCCACCGAGTTCCTCGACACGAGCCTGCGCCTGCTGTCGGCCTGATCTCTTGGCTCGGCCATGCTGAGCATCACCCTGGCCGGCGAGCAAGCCGTGCTCCTGCCCGAAAAAGCCCTGTGGCTGCCCGAACACGGCAGCCTGTTGGTGGCCGATGTCCACATCGGCAAGGCCGCGAGCTTCCGCAAGCGCGGCGTGCCGGTGCCGCGCGGCAGCAGCAGCGCCTCGCTGCAGGGCCTGAGCGCCTTGATCGAACGGCTGGCCCCTGCGAGGCTGGTCTTCCTGGGGGATTTCCTGCATGCCGCCGAGGCCCACAACCCCGCCACGCTGCAGGTGCTGTCCCGCTGGCGTGATCGGCACCCCGGGCTGGACCTCGTGCTGGTGCGCGGCAACCACGATGATCGGGCAGGCGACCCGCCGGCCGACCTGCAGGTGCAGTGCGTGGACGAACCCTGGCCCCTTGGGGCGCTGGCCCTGTGCCATCACCCCACACCGCAGGCCGGCGCCTATGTGCTGGCCGGGCACTGGCACCCTTGCGTGAGCCTGCAGGGCCGCGCACGTGACCGCCTGCGCCTGCCCTGCTTCTGGTTCGGGGCCCAGGTGGGGGTGCTGCCGGCCTACGGGCATTTCACCGGCATGCACCCCATCGAGCCGGCAGCGGCAGATCGGGTCTACGCGGTGGCGGGTGGAGAAGTCGTGGCCGTGCCCACGCCGGGCTGAGGCCGCCGCTACACTGCTGCGCTCCGACTCCCTGTTGCTGCTGTCGTCCCCCATGTCTGCTGCCCTCGATGCCCTGCTGCTCCGCGCCGAAGCCCTGCTGGCCCGGCTGGAGAAAGTGCTGCCCCAGTCGCTCAGCGAGCCGGACTGGTCGGCCTCCACCGCCTTCCGCTACCGACGCCGGGGCCAGGCCGGCCGGCTGGAGCCGGTGCGCCATGTGTCCAGCATCCGGCTGTCGGACCTGCAGGAGGTGGACGGCCAGAAGGAGCGCCTGCTGCGCAACACGGCGCAGTTCGTGGCGGGCCAGGAGGCCAACAACGTGCTGCTCACGGGCGCACGGGGCACCGGCAAGTCCTCGCTGGTGAAGGCCTGCCTGAACGAGTTCGCCAACCGCGGCCTGCGGCTCATCGAGGTCGACAAGGCCGACCTGGTGGACCTGCCCGACCTCATCGACCTGGTGGCCGAGCGTCCCGAGCGCTTCATCGTCTTCTGCGACGACCTGAGTTTCGACGAGGGGGAGTTGGGCTACAAGGAACTGAAGTCCATCCTCGACGGCTCGGTGGCCGCGGCTACGCCCAATGTGCTGATCTACGCCACGTCCAATCGCCGCCACCTGCTGCCCGAGTACATGAAGGAGAACCTCACCTACACCCACACGGAGGATGGCGAGGTGCACCCCGGCGAGGTGGTGGAGGAGAAGATCTCGCTGTCCGAGCGCTTCGGCCTGTGGATCAGCTTCTACCCCTTCAGCCAGGCCGAGTATCTGGCCATCGTGGCCCAGTGGCTGCGCAGCTTCGGGGTGGACGAGTCGGCCATCGAGGCGGCGCGGCAGGAGTCGCTGGTGTGGGCGCTGGAGCGCGGCTCGCGCTCGGGCCGGGTGGCCTACCAGTTCGCGCGCGACTACGCGGGCCGCCACGGCCTGCACCAGGCATGAGAACGCCGGTGGACGTGGCCGTGGGCGTGCTGGTCGAGCGCACACCGGCAGGCGAAGGCCGCTTCCTGTTGACCTCGCGCCCTGACGGCAAGGTCTATGCGGGCTACTGGGAGTTCCCGGGCGGCAAGCTCGAGGCCGGCGAGTCGGTGGAAGAGGCGCTGCGTCGGGAATTGCACGAGGAGTTGGGCATCACCATCGGGGCCGTGCACCCGTGGAAGGTCGAGCTGGTGGACTACCCGCACGCCCTGGTGAGGCTGCACTTCTGCAAGGTCTATGACTGGGCCGGCGAGTTCGAGATGCGCGAAGGCCAGTCCATGGCCTGGCAGGACCTGCCGGTGCGGGTGCACCCGGTGCTGCCGGGCACGGTCCCGGTGCTCCAGTGGTTTGCGGCCGAGCGTCGATTCGACGGCGCGACCCACGGCGGCTGAGCCCGCCTCAATGCACGGGGGGCGCGTCCGGGTCCTCGGTGTCAGAGCTGTCGGGTCGCGCTGGCACACGGTAGCTCTCGCTGGCCCAGGCACCGAAGTCCAGGTTCTTGCAGCGTTCGCTGCAGAACGGGCGGTAGGGGTTCTGCGCAGCGTAGAGGCTCGGGCCGCCACAGGCCGGGCAGCGCACGGTGCGGGGCTTGGGGGCGGTGGAGTTCATCCCGTGCACAGGGTCAGCTCGAACCCCAGCTCTTCGGTGGCGGGGCGCAGGCGTCCCTCTTCTTCCTGGCGCATGAAGCGGATGGACACCATCAGCCGATGGCCGCTGATCTCGGGCACGAGGCCGTGAGAAGGATCCAGGCGCACACGCAGGAGCTGGTAGCTGCGTCCGGCCGGCAGGCTCTGCTGGTACTGGCCTGCGGTGGCCATCACCTTGTGAGGCACGCCCGACTCGCGCAGCAGACCCAGCAGCACGCGCAAGGCCTCGGCGAGCGGCATCAGGGACCCCACCCAGCGCTGCAGGTCGGCCTGACGACGGGCCGCGGGCTGCTTCTGCCAGGCGTAGTAGGCCGGGAGGTCGAACTCGCAGGTGCCTCCCGGGATGCTGATGCGGCTGCGCACGCTCATCAGCCATTCGTTGTTGGTCAGGGTCTGGCCGGCCTTGCCGGGCAGTTGATTGAGGCGCTGGAAGGCGTGGTCGATCCGCCCGATCACCTCGTTCAGCGCGTCCTCGGAGATCGACGGATTGCCGCGGTAGCCATTGAGGATGGAGCGCTGGCGCTCCAGGTCCTTGAGCAGGTCGGACTTGAGATCCGCTCGCGAGGCCACATCGATGATCTCGAAGATGGTCGCCAGCGCGAAGTGATGGTCGACCGCCTCCTCACGTGCCATCAGCTGCCCCAGCCGGTCGAACAGCTGTTCGAGCCGCAGCATGGTGCGAATGCTCTCGTTGAAGGGGTACTCGTAGAGGATCAAGACAGCGGCGCAATGCAGAAGGTGGATGCCGGGCATTGTTCCACAGCCCGGCGAGGGGGGCCACCGCCCCCGGGGACATTCCCGTGTCAGCGAATGTGTCTGCAGGCGCTCAGGCCGGGTGCCACTGCGCCCACAAGGCAGCCAGGGTGTCGTGCAGCGGCGCGAGCGTGTCGTTGTCGTTGGCGATCACCACGTCGGCCGCCGCAAGGCGCCGGCTGCGGGGCGCCTGCTGGGCCATGATGGCCCGCACGGCCTCGTCGCTCAGTCCTGAACGCTGCATCACGCGGGCCACCTGACGTTCGGGGGCGCAATCGACGACGAGGACCTGGTCAACCCGGGTGCGCCAGAGGCGCGATTCCACGAGCAGCGGCACGTCAAAGACCACCATCTGCCCCGGTTTCGCCTGCGCAGCACGGCGAGCGGCTGCCTGGCCGATCAGGGGATGGAGGAGGGCTTCCAGCCGGTGTTTGGCCTCGGGATCGCGGAAGACGAGTTCACGCATCTTCTGGCGATCCAAGGCCCCGTCCGGGCCGATGGCGTTGTCGCCGAAGGCACGACGCAGCGGTTCGATGGCGCCGCCACCGGCCTGGCTGAGTTCGCGCGAGATGGCGTCGGTGTCGACCAGGTGAGCGCCCTGCGCCGCCAGCCAGGCTGACACCGTGCTCTTGCCGCTGCCGATGCCGCCGGTCAGTCCGAGTCGGGCCGGGCGAGGCAGGATCCCGCCGCGCATGGCGTCAATACCAGCCGATCCAGCCCAGCACGGTGTCCACGCCCACGAAATAGACGAAGACGCCGGCACCGGCCAGGAAGGGGCCGAAGGGCACGTAGCGGCCTTCGCGCAGGCTGCTGACCATCTTCATGCCAATGCCCACGATGGCACCGATCACCGAGGCGATGAGGGCAATGGGCAGCAGGGTGCTCCAGCCCAGCCAGGCCCCCAGCGCGGCCAGCAGCTTGAAGTCGCCGAAGCCCATGCCTTCCTTGCCCGTGGTGAGCTTGAAGAGCCAGTAGACCGACCACAATGAAAGGTAGCCAGCCACGGCGCCCCACAAGGCGGTGGGCAGGGGAATCGTCCAGCCCAGCGCGGCGGCGATCAGCCCGCCCCACAGCAAAGGTTGTGTGAGCTGGTCGGGCAGCAGGGTCGTGTCCCAGTCGATGAAGGTCAGGGCGACCAGCGTGGCCATCACGGCACACCAGGCCAGTGCCACGGGCTGCGGGCCCACTTTCCAGGCCACGCCAGCGAATAGAGCCGCCGTCAGGAGCTCGACCCCGGGATAGCGCCAGGAGATGGGCGTCTTGCAAGCCGAGCAGCGAGCGCGCAGCACGATCCAGCTGATCACCGGGATGTTCTCGTACCAGCGGATGAGGTGGCCGCACTGCGGGCAGCGCGAGCGAGGCCGCATCAGCGAGAGAGGTTCGCCGGCATCAGGCAGTGGGACTTCAAGCAGTTCGGCACTGTCGCGGCGCCACTGCCGCTCGAGCATGAGGGGCAGCCGGTGGATGACCACGTTGAGAAAGCTGCCGACACACAGGCCGAGGATTCCCAGGGTGGCCGGCGAGAGCCACCAGGCAAGCACGTCAGGAGACATCGAGACGACCGCGGTTGTGCGTCAGACCACCTGGCCCAGCTTGAAGATCGGCAGGTACATCGACACCACGATGCCGCCGATGATGGTGCCCAGCACGACGATGATCACCGGCTCCATCAGGCTGGACAAGCCCTTGACGGCTTCGTCCACCTCGTCCTCGAAGAACTCGGCCGCCTTGTTGAGCATGTGGTCGAGCGAACCCGACTCCTCACCGATCGCACACATCTGGAGCACCATCACCGGGAAGATGCCGGTGGATTGCATCGAGGTGGTCAGACTGGTGCCGGTGGAGACGTCCTTCTGGATCTTTTCGGTGGCCTCGGCGAAGACGGCATTGCCCGAGGCACCGCCGACGGAATCGAGCGCTTCCACGAGCGGCACACCCGCGGCAAACATGGTCGCCAGCGTGCGCGTCCAACGGGCGACGGCTGACTTGTAGACCAGTTGCCCGAACACGGGGACCTTGAGCAGCAGCCGGTCCATGGTCTTTTGCATCTTCTCGGATCGTTTCCAGGATTCGAGAAAGAAGTAGGTGCCCCCGATGAGCACACCGAAGATGATGTACCAATAGGACACGAACACGTCGGACATGGCCATGACCAGCAGCGTGGGTGCCGGCAGGTCGGCACCGAAGGACGTGAAGATCTCCTTGAAGGCCGGGATCACGAAGATCATGATGATGGCCACCACCACGAAGGCCACCACCAGAACAGCCACGGGGTAGATCAGGGCCGACTTGATCTTGGACTTGATCGCCTCGGTCTTTTCCTTGTAAGTGGCCAGGCGCTCGAGCAGCGTTTCCAGGATACCGCCGGCCTCGCCGGCTTCGACCAGGTTGCAGTAGAGCGCGTCGAAATACAGCGGATGCTTGCGCAGCGCGGCCGACAGGCTGGTGCCCGTTTCGACGTCCATGCGGATCTCGTTGAGCAGCTTGGTCAGGCGCGGGTTGGTGCTGCCGCGGCCCACGATGTCGAAGGACTGCAGCAAGGGCACGCCGGCGCGCATCATCGTGGCCAGCTGGCGCGTGAAGATCGCGATGTCCTTGGGCTTGATCGACCGTCCGCCGCTCATGCGGCGCTTCTTCACCTTGGTGACCAGCACGCCCTGGCGGCGCAGGCTGGCGCTGACCATGGCTTCGCCGCCGGCGCGCATCTCTCCGCGCACGGCCTTGCCGTTGCGGTCCTTGCCTTCCCATTCGAAGACAAATTCCTGGCCCTTTTTTGCTGCTGCTGCGACTGCCATAGTCCCTCCAGGGCCTGAACCCTGTTCCAAAACTTATTCGTTCGTCACCGAAATGACCTCGTCGAGCGTGGTCACTCCGAGCTTGACCTTGTGCAGGCCGGCCTGGCGCAGATCCCGCACGCCTTCCTTGTGCGCCTGGGCGGCGATGTCCAGGGCGGACCCATCGGCCAGGATGATGCGCTGAATCTCTTCGGTAATGGGCATCACTTGGTAAATGCCGACACGCCCTTTGTAGCCATTGTTACAACTTGAACACCCCACGGCCCGGTAGGGCTTCCAGCTGTTGTCGAGCTCCGTGTCCTTGAAGCCTGCCTTGAGCATGGCTTCGCGCGGGTAGGTGGCCGGCTGCTTGCAGTTCTCGCACAGCCGCCGGGCCAGACGCTGGGCCGTGATCAGGATCACGCTGGAGGCGATGTTGAAGGGCGCCACGCCCATGTTGCGCAGACGCGTCAGCGTGGTGGGTGCGTCGTTGGTGTGCAGCGTGGACATCACCATGTGGCCGGTCTGGGCGGCCTTGATCGCGATGTCGGCGGTTTCCAGGTCGCGGATCTCACCGACCATGATCACGTCCGGATCCTGGCGCAGGAAGGCCTTCAAGGCCGTCGCAAAGGTCAGGCCCGCCTTGTCGTTGACGTTGACCTGGTTGATGCCCGGCAGGTTGATTTCCGCAGGGTCTTCGACCGTCGAGATGTTCACCCCGGGCTGGTTCAGGATGTTCAGGCAGGTGTAGAGCGACACGGTCTTGCCGCTGCCGGTCGGGCCGGTGACCAGCACCATGCCGTAGGGCCGCTGGATGGCGGCCATCAGGCGGTCCTTCTCGACCTTCTCGTAGCCCAGGGCCTCGATGCCCAGCTTGGCGCTGGACGGATCCAGGATACGGATCACGATCTTCTCGCCGAAGAGCGTGGGCAGGGTGCTGACGCGGAAGTCGATGGCCTTGTTGCCAAACTTCAGCTTCATGCGCCCGTCCTGGGGCACGCGCTTTTCGGCGATGTCCAGGCGCGAGATCACCTTGATGCGCGAGGCGAGCTTGTCCTTGATCGCAATCGGCGGCTGCGTGATCTCGCGCAGCTCGCCGTCCACGCGGAAGCGCACGCGGTAGTTCAGTTCGTAGGGCTCGAAGTGCAGGTCGGACGCGCGCATGTTGATGGCGTCGATCAGCATCTTCTGCAGGAAGCGCACGACCGGGGCATCTTCGACGTCGGCGGTGACTTCAGCGCTTTCCGGGGCGGTGGTGTCTTCCTCGGAGACGTCGAATTCGAAGTCGCCCCCGACGATGTTCTCGAGGGCCTCGCTGGCCGAAGCGCCAATGCCTTCAAGCACCTTGACGAGCTTGTCATGCTCGACCAGCACCCATTCCGGGGTGAGCTGGGTGGCGAACTTGATGCGCTCCAGGGCTTCCTGGTCGGTCGGATCGGCGCCGGCAATGAACAGCCGGCTGCCCCGCTTGCCCAGCGGTGCGACCTGGTACTGCGCCGACAGCTTGGCGTCGATCACGCCTTTGGGCAGGCGCTGGGCATCGACCGCCGCCAGGTCGAGCAGCGGCAGCGAGAAGGCCGTGGACAGCGTGTGGGCCAGGTCTGACGGGGAGACGGCGCCCGCGGCGATCACGGCAGAGATGAAGCTGCTGCGCTTTTCCTTGGCCAGCTTGGCCAGATCCTCGGCAGTCTTGGCGTTGAGCTTGCCGGCGTTGACCAGCACGCGCGCCACGCCGGACAGCGTGGTGTTCGGGGCCTCAGCCAGGGTGTCCATGCCAGATGTTCGAAACCGTCAAGAAAGTGAGTGGTCGCACAGCGCCTCAGGCGTCGTGCAAAGCCGGCGAATGATCGCTGATCCGTCTCGCACTGTAAACCTAGCAAGCCCGTGCACCTAGGCTGGCTGCCCCGGTTTCATGGTGAACAAATGCACGCGTGGACCCGAAAGATGGGTTGTCCGGCCATTCATTGATCCCGTCGAACAGTGGATCGAAACATTGGGATTCACAGATAAGGCAGGTCGAGGACAGACTGTGGGGTCGGCCGTTTCGGGCCTTCTCAGCCCGCTTTGGGCGTCTCGGTGTCCTCATGAACTCCACTTCAACCTGTCCTTCCCCGCACCCTTCCTCATCCCAGGCCCTCGTCGTGGGCGGCGGCACCATGGGGGCCGACGTTGCGGTGGTCCTCTTGCGCGGGGGATGCACGACCGTGGTGGTCGAACCCTCCGAGACACGTCGGCAAGCGCTGCCCACGCTGGTGCGCGCCGGACTCGCTCAATTCGACCGCGAGGCGCGCCTCGATCG
The DNA here is from genome assembly GCA_964552215.1 of uncultured Caldimonas sp. Taxonomy (GTDB): domain Bacteria; phylum Pseudomonadota; class Gammaproteobacteria; order Burkholderiales; family Burkholderiaceae_C; genus Caldimonas. Next base: position 41,504 of record CAZKGD010000008.1, on the reverse strand, counting down.
CCTGCGTGTCGTGCCGACCCTGGAGGACGCCCACTGGCCTGCGATCGATCTGGTAATCGAGTGCATCCCTGAAAAGCTCGAGCCCAAGCGGGCCCTCTTCACTGAACTGGTGAGGCTTGCCCGACCCGATGCGTTGCTGACGAGCAACAGTTCGAGTTTCCCCATCTCGGCCATCGCCGAAGGCTTGCCGACGCCCGAGCGCCTGCTGGGCCTGCACTTCTTCATGCCTGCGCACCTGGTGCCTCTGGTCGAGGTGGTGATGTCCGAGCGCAGTGGCCTGGCTCAGGCCCAGGCGCTTCAGGCCTTCATGCGTGCCTGCGCGATGGTGCCGGTGCTGGTGCGCAAGGACCTTCCGGGCTTCCTGGCCAACCGGCTGCAGCATGCGCTGGCCCGCGAGGCTTTTGCACTCATCGATGCGGGCATCGCGAGTCCCGAGGACGTGGATGCTGCCGTGCGCTTCGGCTTCGGCTTCCGCTTCCTGGCGGCCGGCCCGGTGCTGCAGCGCGACCACGCGGGCCTGGACGTGCACTGTGCGGCGGCGGCCACGATGTATCCCTCGTTGGCGGCAAACGCCGTGCCGGCGCGCGCCCTGTCGGAGCGCGTGGCCGCCGGTCAGCTGGGCATGAAGACCGGTCAGGGCTTTTTCCCCTGGACGCCCGAGGCCATCGCCGCCGAGCGCGAGCGCTACGACCGCCTGCTGCTGGCCGGCCTGCGTCTGCTGGCGGACGAACTGCCGCCGCTGGATGCCGGTGCACAACCCACCTGAAGGACTTTGCCATGACCCCATCGATCGCGTCCGAGCCGCTCATCGTCACCGTGGCCCCCAATGGGGCCTACAAGACCCATGAACAGCACCCTGCGGTGCCACTGACCGCGGCGTCCCTCGCTGACACGGCCAAGGCTTGCCTGCAGGCGGGTGCCGCGATGCTGCACATGCATGTGCGCCGCCCGGACGGGCGTCACCTCCTGGATGCCCAGGCCTACCGGGACGCCACCGAGGCGGTGCGCAAAGCGGTGGGCTCGCAGCTGGTGGTGCAGATCACCACCGAGGCCGCCAAGGTCTATGAGCCGGCCGCCCAGATGACCGTGGTGCGTGAGGTGGTGCCCGAGGCCGTGTCGGTGGGCCTGCGCGAACTGCACGTGCCGGGCGTGAGCGAGGTCGAGCTGGGCAGCTTCTTCCAGTGGCTGGTCGAGCAGCGCGTGATGACGCAGGTGATCCTCTACGACGAGGCCGATGTGCGCGTCTGGCAGGACCTGCGTCGGCGCGGCGTGATTCCCGAGGGGCCGTGGTTCCTGCTCTTCGTGCTGGGACGCTACAGCGCCGGCCAGACCTCCTCGCCCAACGACCTGCTGCCCTTCCTGCAGACCCACGACGGGGTGCACCCCTGGGCCATGTGCGCCTTCGGCGCGCAGGAGCACGCCTGTGCGCTGGCGGCTGCCGCGCTGGGTGGGCATGTGCGGGTGGGCTTCGAGAACAACCTGCTGCTGCGCGACGGCCGGGTCGCGCCCGACAACGCGGCACTCGTCGCCCAGGTGGCGCAGGGCGCCCACGTGCTGGGTCGCCCGCTTGCCACGGCCGATCAGATCCGCGCGCGCTTCGGGCGCGGCTGACGGGCCGGTTCAGCCCAGGGTGTCCGGATGGGCCTGCAGGTAGGCGTCACGCGAGGGCAGCAGATGACGACGGCACAGGCTGACGAGAGTGTCACGGTCGCCATCACGCAGGGCGTGGATGATCTGCCAGTGCTCGCCCCGGGCGCGTTCGCGGTAGTCGGGCGAGACCAGGGTACTGAAGCGAATGGCATGCGTGCGCCGCGCGTACTCCTGGATGGCCTGGGTCAGCACCTCGTTGCCGGCCAGCGAGAACAGCCGCTGGTGGAAGTCGAGGTTGGCGCGGAACACGGCACGCGGTTCGCCAGCTCTCACGGCTGCGTCGTGGCGTTCCTGGATGTCGATGAGGGGCTGCAGAGCCAGCGCGTCCAGTGGCAGCGGGATGCGGCATGCGGCCTCGGTCTCCAGGAGCTCGCGCATCTCGTACAGCTCGATGACCTCGCGACGGCTGAAGGCGCGCACGAAGGCGCCGATGTTGCGGCGCCGCTCCACCAGCCCCATCTGCTCCAGCCGGGCCAGTGCGTCGCGCACCACATGGCGCTTGGCACCGAAGCGCTCGATGAGGTCGTCTTCCACCAGGCGCTCGCGCGGCAGCAGGCGGGCCATCACGATGTCCTCCTCCAGCACCGCCACCAAGGTCGCGAGCGTCGGCTCCGGCAGCGCGGCGAGGCCGTCGTGGGGCAGCAGTGCGGTGTGGACGGACATGGCGGTGGATCAGCGGGGTCGGGGCACACGCCCCCGGGTCTCGGTGGCGCGCAGGAAATCGAAGTCGGCGCCCTGGTCGGCCTGGGTCACCGTGCGCAGGAAGAGCTGGCGGTAGCCTCGCTCGGCCTGGGGTTCCACCACCGGCTGCTCGGTGCGGCGGCGTGCGAGCTCGTCGTCCGACACCTGCCAGTCGATGCGGCGCTCGGCCACCGACAAGCGGATGCGGTCGCCGCTGCGAACCCAGGCCAGCGGCCCACCGACGGCGGCCTCCGGCGTCACATGGAGCACGATGGTACCGAAGGCCGTGCCGCTCATGCGTCCGTCGGAGATGCGCACCATGTCCTTCACGCCCGCGCGCGCCAGCTTGGCGGGGATGGGCAGGTAGCCCGCCTCGGGCATGGCCGCGCCCTTGGGGCCGATGTGCTTGAGCACGAGGATGTCGTTCGCGTTCACATCCAGCGCCGGGTCGTCGATGCGCGCGGCCAGGTCTGCGGCGTTCTCGAACACCACCGCGCGGCCCTCGTGTTCCATCAGTTGCGGGTTGGCGGCCGACTGCTTGATGATGGCCCCGCCCGGCGCCAGGTTGCCCCACAGCACGGCGATGCCGCCTTGCGGATACAGGGGCTGGCTCAGCGGGCGCACCACGTCCTGTGCAAAGCCCGCTCCGGCGGCCTCGATCTCTTCGCCCAGGGTGCGGCCGGTCACGGTCATCGCGCCCAGGTGCAGCAGGGGCTTGAGCTCGCGCAGCAGCGTGGCCATGCCGCCGGCGCGGTGGAAGTCTTCCATGTAGTGGTCGCCCGAGGGCTTGAGGTCGAGCAGCACCGGCGTCTCGCGGCTCATGCGGTCCAGGGCCTGCAGGTCGATCTCGTAACCCATGCGGCCGGCAATGGCCGTGAGGTGCACGATGGCATTGGTCGAGCCCCCCATGGCCAGCAGCACGCGCATCGCGTTCTCGAAGGCCTCGGGCGTGAGGATCTGGTCGATGCGCCGGCCGGCGCGCGCCATCTCGACCGCCACCGCGCCGCTGTGCTCGGCCACGCGGATGCGGTCGGCGGTGACGGCCGGCGGCGAGGCGGCCCCCGGCACGGACATCCCCAGCGCTTCGGTCAGGCACGCCATGGTGCTGGCCGTGCCGGCCACCGAGCAGGTGCCCACGCTGGGCACCAGGTGGTCGTTGACCTCGGCCACCTCGTCGGCGTCGATCTCCTGCGCGCGGAACTTGCCCCAGTAGCGCCGGCAGTCGGTGCAGGCACCCACACGCTCGCTGCGGTGCGAGCCGGTCAGCATCGAGCCGGTCACCAGCTGGATGGCCGGCAGGTTCACCGAGGCCGCGCCCATCAGCTGGGCCGGCACGGTCTTGTCGCAGCCGCCGATCAGCACCACCGCGTCCATCGGCTGCGCACGGATCATCTCCTCGGTGTCCATCGACATCAGGTTGCGCAGGTACATGCTGGTGGGCTGCGAGAAGCTCTCGTGCAGCGAGATGGTCGGGAAGTCCATCGGCAGTCCGCCGGCCAGCATCACGCCGCGCTTCACCGCCTCGATGAGCTGAGGCATGTTGCCGTGGCAGGGGTTGAAGGCGCTGCCGGTGTTCACGACGCCGATCACCGGGCGCGCCAGCGTCGCGTCGGTGTAGCCCGCGCCCTTGATGAAGGCCTTGCGCAGGAAGAGCGAAAAGCCCCGGTCCCCGTAGTTCGTCAGTCCTTTGGACAGGCCTTGGGGGGACTCGCTGGCAAGCGTGGGCTTCGACTCGGACGACGAGGACATGAACGACTCCAATTAATTATCAATAATATTATTGACGATAAGCTGACGCTTGCCTAGACTGACCCTTCAACCGGCCCGTGAATGGCCTCGAAACCTCTGTGAACCCACTCCGGATTCGCAGCCAACCCAGGAGACATCTGTGACCCAAGGAAGTACCCCCACCCGTGCGCGCCGCGCCTTGTTGACCAGCCTCGGCCTGTGTGGCGCCCTCCTGCTGGCGCCCGCGGCCTGGGCCCAGGCCCAGGGCTACCCGGACAAGCCGGTGCGCCTGGTCGTGCCCTATCCGCCCGGGGGCGCCACCGACGTGATCGGCCGGGTGCTCGCCCAGCAGCTCAGCGAGAAGCTCGGCCAGCAGTTCATCGTCGACAACCGTGCTGGCGCCGGCGGCAGCCTCGGTGCCGGGCAGGTGGGCAAGTCGCCGGCCGATGGCTACACGCTGCTGATGGGCGCGTTCACCAGCCACTCCATCAATGCGGCCCTGCAGCCGCGCACGGTGCCCTTTGACATCGAGAAGAGCTTCTCGATGGTGTCCATCGTCGGCACCGTGCCGCTGGTCTTCGTGGTGAACCCCGAGGTGAAGGCCAACACCCTGGGCGAACTGATCGCCCTGGCCAAGGCCAAGCCCGGCTCGCTGGCGTTCGCCTCGGCCGGCAATGGCTCGCCCCAGCACCTGTCCACCGAGATGTTCAAGCGCATGGCGGGCGTGGACGTGCTGCACGTGCCCTACAAGGGCAGTGGCCCGGCCATGACCGACCTGATCGGGGGCCAGGTGCAGGCGATGATCGAGACCGCACCGGCGGCCCAGGGGCATGTGAAGGCCGGCAAGCTGCGTGCGCTGGCCACGACCACGACTGAGGCCGTGGCATCCCTGCCGGGCGTGCCCACGGCGGCCTCTGCCGGGCTGCCCGGCTTCACCGTGAGCTCGATGTTCGGCATCGCCGCACCCGCGGGCACGCCGGCCGACATCGTCAACAAGCTCAACGCCGCGCTGAAGGACATCCTGGCCCGTGCGGACGTGAAGGATCAGTTGCTGGCCCAGGGCGCCATCGCCACCCACACCTCGCCTGCGGATGCCGCCAAGGCGGTCTCGGCCGAGTTCGCGAAGTGGGCCAAGGTGATCAAGGACGGCAACATCGTCATCGAGTAAGCCGTTTCGGCTTGTGAAGAGGGGCGCCGACACGGCGCCCCTTTTTCATTCGAACTCGATCTCCTCGGCCTGCAGGACGCCGTTGCGCAGCGTTCCCTTGACCTCCAGTCGCAGGCCATTGCCGAGCTCGCCGGCCGACCCGCCATCGAACTCGGTCTGGTCGTCGTAGACGACGCCCACACGCTGGCCGGCATCGGTGGTGAGCGTGAAGCGGCGCAAGCCTGCATCGAAGCCGGACACCGCACCTTCCCACTCGCTGCGGCGCACCTCGAGCTCGTCGTCACTCTTGAGCTCCACCTCGCTGGCCTGCAAGGCGCCGTCGCGCCAACGCCCTTCCACTTCGACATAGCTGCCCTCGACCAGACCGGGTACCGCCGCGGCCACCACGACAGGAATGCCGTCCACGCTGAAGCGATTGGCGTCGACCACGGCCGTCACCCGGCCCTCGATCTCCAGCTCGCGGCCTTCCTCGAAGCCCAGCCGCTCGATGCGCGCCCAGGCGACCACTTCCCAGGCGGGGTCGGGTTCGGCCGTTGCCACCCGCAGGCGCACGAAATCCCCGACCGTCGGGCGCCCGGCCACCGCACTGAAATCGAAGAGTTCGTCGCCGAGCTGCACCACGTCGCCCTCGACAGCGCGCACGAAACCGCGCGCCTTGTAGAAGGCGGCGCCGTCGGCTGAGGCCACGAAGGTGGCGACGAATTCCGGCACGAGGCTGGAGCGATCCACGTAGCCCCAGACCTCCACCTCCTGCTCGCGCAACTGGCCGGACTCGCGGATCTGCTCGCGCAGGGTCTCATCGAACACCGTGGCGCCGTTGAAGCGCACCGGCAGGCCCAGCACGCGCAGCCGGCGCTGCAGCCACTGCACGTCGGTCACCGGGCCGCGCAGCGAGCCGGCCAGCACGAGGCGCTCTGCCACCGCCCGTCGCACGCCGGCCGCATCGGTGCGGATCGGTCCGGCTTCCACGGCGATCACCATGCCCGGTTGCAGCGCGCTCAGCAACGGCGGGGCTTCGCCATCTTCCCACTGCACCGAGGCGACGCCGCGGGTGTCGAAGCGGATGCCGGCAACGTGCACCGAGCCGAAGCCGGAGATGGGGCCCGAGGCAAAGGACCCGGTGCCACCTTCGCCCACACCGCCGCCACCCCCGCAGGAGACAAGGAAGGCCGCCAGCGCGAGGGCCGAGAGCAGGGTGCGCCACAGGCTCGGCCCGGGGGCGCGCATCTTGGAGTTCATGACGAGTTTCTCCCGTTGGCGTCCTTGCGCGGACGCCCTCGCGGACGTTTGGCTGGCTCGGGCGCCGGCGAGGGGGCCGGGGTCTCGACCAGGTCATAGGTGTACAGGCCGATGCGAACGCGGTGCGCCTGGGCCTGGCCAGCCGCACGGTCGGCCTCGATCAGGTCGTGCAGCGCCGGCACCAGTGCCTGGCGCAGGGCCTGCCACTGCGTCTTCACCAGGGCCTGGAAGGCGGGCATCGATGCGTCGGACAGCCCGTCGGCAAAGAGGGCCTGCTCGAAATGCTGGGTGCCGTCGCCCAGCAGGTTGGCCACTGCACCCGAGAGATGGTCACCCACGTTGTCGGCGAGGAAGCGGGCCATCCGCACGGCGTCGCCGCGCGGCACGAAGGCCTCACGCGCCAGGGTGACGGTGTCCTCGGCGTCATCCACACGGGCCATGTCCAGGCGCACCAGTTCCTCCAGCAGGCTGCGCGGGTGCACGTCCCGCGTGACCGAATGGGCCAGCGACTCGAAACTGGGCTGGGGCCCCAGGCGCGGCAGCACCCGCGGGCGGCCCGATGCATCGCGGTATTCGGGGGCCGTCATCCAGCGCGCAAACACCTCGCTGGCCGGCGAACGGGGCGGCCCCGGGCGCTCGGGCGCCTGCACGATGCGCGTCACCTCGCGGCGCGACAGCCCGGTGGTCGTGCTGATGCGGCTGACCCGACGGTGGTCGGGCAGGTCCGGGTGGGCGGCGTGGGCGGCCCGCACGAAGGCCGACTTGGCCAGGTCCTCGAAGGCCGCGTAGGGGACACCACGCGCCACAGCGAGCCGCGCGAGGGGCTCCAGCACCGAAGACAGCGCATCCAGCACGGCCTGCTGCTCGGGTGTGATGTCGGCGGGAACGTCCGGGTCGTGGGTCATGGCGGCGCGAGAGCTGCCTCGATTCTGACGCAAATGGGCGGGATGCCCTTTTCGACATCCCGCCCGGGGCCCCGCCGCTCAGTCTTCGAATTCCACCCGGGCGGCCTGCAGCACACCGTCGAGCATGAACCGCCCGCGCACTTCGACCTCGGCTCCCGGGACCAGATCGGCCCGGGTGCCGTCCTCGAAGCGCAGCACGTTGCGGTAGGAGACGGAGATCTCGCCATGCACCTCGTGACGCAGCACGAAGGTCTCTGCGCCGGTGTCGACCGACACGATCGTGCCGTGCAGCTCGTTGCGCTCCAGGCTGTCGTCATCGTCTTCGCGCTCGACCACCGCGGCCCTCATCACGCCAGCTTCGATCTGGCCCTTGACCTCCACCTCGTCGCCGCAGGTGACGAAGCCGTCTCGGAAGACCGCCGTGCTGGCGTCCACCGCAATGCCGTTCACGCTGAACGAGGTGTTCGAGGAGCAGGTGTCCACCACGCCTTCGATTTCGGATTCGACGCGATCCAGCGCGGGGCGACGCACGCCATGCTTCACGCGCACCGCCACCCACTGGCCCGACGCATTCTGCTCGGTGAGCAGGCGCACGCGGACCCGCAGCCCATCGGCCAGGTTGGCGGGCAGATCGGTCACGCCGCCGTAGTAGATCGTTTCCGTCCCCAGCCGGAAGGTGCGTGCCGTGGTGTCCAGCCCGCTGACGATGCCGCGCAGCTTGTAGTGGTCGGCATCGTCTTCGGCTTCCACCCGGGTGGCGACGTAGCGGCTGGTGGCGGCGTTGAAGTAGCCATGCACCTCCACCACGTCACCCGGGGCCAGGCTGGCCAGCCCGGCCGGCAGGTCCTCGAACTGGGTGGCGGGGCGCACTTCGATCGTCTGGCCGAACAGCACGAAGGTGCTGGCGCCCGCATCGACCGAACTCACCGGCCCGACGAATTCATTCGCCCAGCGCACGCGCAGTGCGCGGCCCACGCCGCGATCGCGATCGACGCCGCTGGCCTCCACCTCGACCCACATGCCGATCTTCAGGTCGTCGCGCAGGCCTTCGCGGTCGTCATCGTCGACGACGACGGCATTGCGATCGTCGAAGCGCACCCCGTTGACGATGATTGATCCGTACCCGGTGATCTGGCCCTGGGTGTAGGAGGTGGGCGTCTCCGACGGGCCGCCACCGCCCCCACCGCAGGCCGCCAGCAGGACCGAGGCGGCGATCGGGAGGCTGTAACGAAGGCGCGCAAGGCGCCGGGAAAGGGCTTTCAGCATGGAAATCTCCTGGCCGTGACATGAAGAGGCGGCTCACGGGGTGCCGCACTATTTCCATAATAAATGTGCTTAATACACATTTCAAGTGAATTTTTGTGACGGCTGGCCAAACGGGTGCGAGGCCTGTCTACACTGACGCGGTGGACTTCAATCTCTCCGCCAAAGACCTGCGGGCCTTCCTGGCCGTGGCGCGCACCTGCAGCTTCAGCCAGGCCGCCCAGCAGGTGCACCTGTCTCAATCGGCTTTGTCGACGCTGATCCAGCGGCTGGAGGACGGGGTGGGCGCGCGGCTGTTCGAGCGCACGACCCGCTCGGTAGCGCTCACCGCCGCCGGGCAAGCGTTCTCGGAGCGGGCGCAACAGCTTCTGCGTGAGATCGAGCACACCCTGACCGACGTACGTGACGTCGTGGGCCTGCGCCGCGGCCGGGTCACCGTGGCGGCGCTGCCCTCGCTGGCGGCGGGGATCGTGCCCCGGCTCTTCCAGGCCTACCAGGCCCGCCACCCGGGCATCCGCCTGCACCTCGTCGACACGCTGTCGGCGCCGGCCTTCGAGCTCGTGCGTGAAGGCCGCGTCGACTTCGCCCTGACGGCGGCCGACCCGGTGCACGAGGATCTGCTCTACGAGCCGCTCACCGCCGATGCCTTCGTGCTGCTGTGCACGACGGGCCACCCGCTGGCACGCCGCCGGTCGCGGCTGGGCTTCACCGACACCCTGGCCTGGCCGCATGTGTCGATGCCGCGCACGGCCAGCGTGCGTCAGTACCTCGACGCCGCCGCGTTGGAGAAGGGTGTGGTCTTCCTGCCGCGCTACGAGGTGGACCACATCGCCACCATCGGCGCGATGGTGGCCAACGACCTGGGCGTGACGGCGCTGCCGTCGATGGCGGCCGAACTGATTGCCCACCATGGGCTGGCCGTGCGCGAACTCGGCCCCCCGGCGATCCGACGTTCGCTGGGTCTCGTGCGCCGGCGTGACCGTGAGCTCTCACCGGCGGCGCAGGCCTTGTGCGACATGGCGCGCGACAGCCTGGGCGCACCCATCGTGCCGCACTGAACGGCTCTGGTCCGTACCTCCGCGGTCCGCCGCGGGTTTTGCGAACCCCGTAAAGTGTCGACCTCAACCCAAGGAAGCCACCGTGAACCCCTTGTTCCACCGCATCGTCTGCACCGCACGTGTCCTGGTCGCATCGTTGGCCCTGAGCCTGGCTGCCGGCGCTCAGGCGCAGGCCGTCCTGAAGGTCACCACCATCCCCGAGGAAGCCGCCTCCGAGCAACTGCGCAAGTTCGGGCCCCTGGTGAAGTACCTGGAGCGCAGCCTGGGCACCAGGGTCGAGTTTGTGCCCGTCAACGACTACCCGGCGGCCGTCGAGGCCCTGGTGAACAGGCAGGTTGACCTGGTGTGGTTCGGCGGCTTCACCTTCGTGCAGGCCAAGATCCGGTCGGGGGACAAGGTCATCCCCATCGCCCAGCGGGAGGAAGACACGCAGTTCCGCTCGGTCTTCATCGCGCAGAAGGCCTCGGGCATCACGCGCCTGGAAGACCTGAAGGGCCGGCAGGTGAGCTTCGGCTCGGCCTCGAGCACCTCCGGGCACCTGATGCCACGCAACTTCCTGCTGCAGGCCGGCATCGAGCCCGAGCGGGACTTCAAGCGCGTGGCCTTCTCCGGCGCCCATGACGCCACCATCGCCTCGGTCGTCAGCGGACGGGTGGATGCCGCGGCCCTGGACATCACGGTGTGGCGCAAGTTCGTCGGCGAGAACAAGGTCGACACCAGCAAGGTCGATGTCTTCTACACCACGCCGCCTTACTTCAACTACAACTGGTCGGTGCATGCCGACATGCCGGCGGCGCAGCGCGAGCGCATCCTGCGCGCGCTGCTTGCGTTGAGTCCCGACAACCCCGAAGGCAAGGAAATCCTGGGCCTGGCGCGGGCCACCCGCTTCATCCCCACCCAGGCATCGAACTATCAGGGCCTGGAAGCGGCCGGACGCAGCGCGGGCCTGATCAAGTGAGCATCCCGGCGGGCCTGGCACTCGCGCTCGAGGCCCTGGCGGTGCGGCACCCCCAGGCCCATGACGGCGCTCGCCTGGCCTTGGAGGACTTGTCCTTGTGCATCCGGCAGGGCGAGCAGGTGGCCGTGATCGGACCGTCCGGTGCCGGCAAGACCACGCTGCTGCATGCGTTGGCCTGTGCGCTGAAGCCCAGCGCCGGGCATCTGACGCTGGATGGACTCGCCCCCTGGAGCCTGCCCCCCGCGGCCCTGCGCAGGCTGCGCGCACGGCTCTTTCTGGCGCCGCAGACGCCCCCGCTGCCTCCGCGGCAGCGGGTGGTGACGGCCGTGCTCGCCGCCCGGCTGCCTCGGATGAGCCTCCTGGCCAGCCTCGCCTCATGGGTCAGGCCGGTTGACGCGCCCGAGGTGCATGCGGCGCTCGAGCGCTTCGACCTCGGAGACAAGCTCTGGGAGCGCGTCGACCGCCTCTCGGGGGGCGAGCGTCAGCGCGTGGGCCTGGCGCGGGCCTTGCTGTCGCCTGCGGCGCTGTGGCTGATCGACGAGCCGCTGTCGGCGCTCGACCCGGCCCGTGCCGCGCAAGCCTTGCGTTCCATCACCCAGGCCGCCGCGGAACGCGGCGCAACGCTGGTGGCCTCGCTGCATCAGGTCGACCTGGCCCTGTCCACCTTTCCCCGCATCCTCGGCCTGCGAGACGGACGTCTGGCCTTCGACCTGCCGGCGGCAGAGGTCGACCGACACCGGCTGGCCCAGTTGTACGCCAGCTTCGAGCACGAGCTGCAAGGGGCAGGCCTGACGGCCGAGCCCGCCAGCCTGCCGGCGCGCACGGTGATCCGGTGCTGAGGCAAGGGTGAGGGCGCCCGTGACGCTTCGCACGATCGATGCCCATCGCGATCCGGCCTGGCGCGCGCGGGTCTTCTGGGTGCTCGCCGGCATGGCACTGCTGGCACCGGCGCTCGTGGCCGTGGAGTTCAAGCCGTGGGTGCTGCTGGCGCCCGACAACCTGCGGGTCACGCTCCATTTCCTGGGCGATTTCCTGCCCCCGCAGACCTCGGCCGAGTTCCTGGCCCTGGTGGCGCGCGAGGCCTGGCGCACCGTGGCGATTGCCACCGCCGCAATGGTGCTGGCCCTCGTGCTGGCCATTCCCCTCACCCTCCTGTCGTGCGCTGCCCTGTCGGTGTCCTCGTTGTCGGGCCGCATGCATCCCCTGGCCTGGGCGGTCCGGCAGGGGGTGCGCGCCCTGCTCGTGGTGCTGCGCAGCGTGCCCGAACTCATCTGGGCGCTGGTGTTCGTGCGGGTCGTGGGGCTGGGCCCGGCCGCTGGGGTGCTGGCCATCGCACTCACCTACGCCGGCATGCTGGGCAAGGTCTACGGCGAAATCCTCGAAAGTGGGGATCTGCATCCGGCCCGCACGCTCCTGCGCCACGGCAGCGGGCGTCTGCAGGCCTTCCTGTACGCCCTGCTGCCTGGCAACGCCAGCGAACTCACCAGCTACACCGTCTACCGCTGGGAATGCGCGATCCGCTCGTCGGCCGTGCTCGGTTTCGTCGGGGCTGGTGGCCTGGGTCAGCAACTCGATGCCTCGATGAAGATGTTCAACGGCGGTGAAGTCGCGACCATCCTCGTGGCCTTCGTCCTGCTCGTGGCGCTGGCCGATGCCGTGAGCGGTCAGCTGCGCAAGGCAATGGCATGAGCGCGCCGGCGTCGCGTCGTCCCGTGCCGGAGCCGCCTGCGCGCCGCTGGGGGGGGCTCGTGCTGCTGGTGGCGCTGCTGGCCTTGTCGGTGGCCAGCTTCGCCGAGATCGGGCTGGAGTGGGGCCGCTTGTTCTCTGCCGACGCCGCGCGCCGCATCGGGGCCTTCCTGGGCGAATTGGCCAACCCCGCCCTCGACCCGGCCTTCCTCGGCCGCCTGCTCACGGCCACCCTGGAGACCCTGGCGATGTCGGCCGTGGGCACGCTGCTGGCCGCGCTGATGGGCGTGCTGCTCGCACTGGCGGCCAGCCAGGCGCCTGGGCGACCGCGCAGCTGGGGGCGCACCCCGACGCGCTGGCTGCTCAATGTGCTGCGGTCCATCCCTGAACTGGTGTGGGCAGCGCTGCTGCTCATTTCGGCAGGCCTGGGGCCGCTGGCCGGCACGCTCGCCCTGGCCGTGCACACCACCGGAGTGCTGGGTCGTCTTTTTGCCGAGACGCTGGAAAACGCCCCGGACGGCCCGGCCCTGGCCCTGCGCGTGCAGGGCGTGTCACCTGGACGCGTCTTCCTCTACGCCACCTTGCCGCAGGCCCTGCCGCAGCTGATGTCCTACACGCTCTACCGGTGGGAGAACAACATCCGGGCTGCGGCCGTGCTTGGCGTGGTGGGGGGCGGAGGGCTGGGCCAGATGCTGAGCTTCCACATGGGTCTGTTCCACATGCGCGAGACGGGCACCATCCTCATGGCCACCCTGGCGCTCGTTGCCCTGGTCGACTTGATGTCGTCGGTGATCCGGCGGATGCTCAATCCTTGAGGGCATCAGAGGATCAAGCCGATGCACGCATCCCAGACGTGGCGCATTTTGTCGCAAGAACCCCTCCAGGGAGAAGATTCCCGCGCCGAGCGACGCGCCTAAGTCGTTGTTTTGAAAGGGATTTCCCTGGTCGGGGTGAGAGGATTCGAACCTCCGGCCTCTACGTCCCGAATGCGAAAAATGTACCTTTCGTCCACGCGGGCCAAGGAACACTTCCTTGACAATCAACAGGTTACATCGACATGGGGCGACATGCAACGACCTAAAACGACGGGATTATCCAAGGGTCGTGTCGCAAGAAGTCGCAGAAGACGATAGTGCGAGACCTCTCCCGGGGGGCGCGAACGGGGGATAAACGGCGCGCTCCGGATCGCTATACGTGTTCTCAATAACTTCCCGAGACCGTGATGGCCAGACGTTCAGCAGCACTTCCCCAGATCGAACCGGTGGACTTCGGCGACCTCGTGTCGGTCAAGCAACTTGCCGAGTACTTTGGCGTCACGCAACGCTCTGTCGAGCGGTACATCGCCGCAGGAGAGTTGCCCGCTCCCCGCAAGATCTTCAATCAGCGCTACTTCACGAAGGCGCAGCTCACGGGATGGCTCGGAGGGATCTTTGCCCCTGTGTCTTCAACTGCACACAAGTCCTCCCTCAACCTCGTCTGATGTTCATAGAGGGATGCCGGCTCGAATCTCGAGCCAGGTCCGACCCTTCGTGACGCGCGGGCGATGAGGAACCGAAGGATGAGTTCGCCTGGGCCTCACGGCAGGCCTCCTGCGCACGCACGCGCACGTGACCTCGGCGGCGGCGCACGTCGTCGGGCCTTCCAAGCGCAATCAGCTGCGCGCCATAGAGCCACGTCGAAACTCCGGTTAGGTGCTACCCCTTCCCTGAACGGCCTTGCGCAGCAGGTAAGCCGGCACCGATGAGGTATCGGCGAGGCAGAACGCGATGCTCTCGTCCTTTGCCGCCAGCCGGCTGCGCAGCTTGCTCGACGAGTACATCATCTCCTTCATCGCCCGCTCGCGTTCGCGCTCGGCGGCAATGGAGCGCATCGCTTCGAGTACCGCAGCTACCCACTCGTTGCCGGCGAACTGCCGGCTGGAGTCCTCCAGCAAGGCGTCGACGCGGGCCCAGTCGTCGACCGCAGCCGCCTGGCGCATGCCCATCAAGGCCTCGGCAGCGGCCAACTCTACGACGCGCCGCGTGACGAGTTCGTCTTCCCCAAGCTTGTCGAATGCGGCCAACGTCATCACCGGCAACGACAGCCCGGCACGCTCCATCGACACGGTGTCGCCCTCCAAGCTCTGGCCGACTACCGCTACCCGCAGGAGCGTGCATAACTGCCCCGCCGACGGCAATGCACCGGCCGGCACCGTCAAGCGCAGCACAGCCCAGGCCTCAGCATCCCAGGCCAGATCGGGCAGGCGCCACCCGCCATCACTCTTTGGCAGCAGGTTCACCATCTCGACGGCGAAACCATCGGGCACCGATGCCGTTAGGCGCAGATCGCGCAGGCACAGGTTGCCCAACAGTTCCAGTTCCTGCTGGAACGGCTCCATCAGGTCATCCGCCGTGTCGCCGTAGTAGTGGTTTCCGCCTCCGGCGCGGGCCATGGCCACCATCAGTTCCTCGTTGAAGCTGTCGCCAAGGCCGTAGGTGCTGGTGGTGATGCCCTTGGCGGCCCACGCAGCGCATTGGGCCGCAATCTCGTTGGTGTCGGTCACGCCGTCGTTAGCTTGCCCGTCCGACAGCAGGATCACCCGCTTCAGCCCCTGGCCGGAAACGTCGGCCAGCGTGCCTGCGCCTTCCCGCCAGCCACCGTGCAGGTTGGTATTCCCGCCGGCCTCGATGCCGGCGATGGCCGCGCGCTGGGCGGCACCGTCGCCCAGTGGTGCGGCGGGCCACAAGCGCTCCACGCGGTTGTCGAACTTCACCAGCGCCATGGCGTCACTGGGCCGCAGCTTGCCCAGCACATACTCGGCGCAGCGCTTGGCCTCTTCCAGTGGCCGGCCGTACATGGAGCCGGAGCGGTCGATCACGAGGGCCAGCGCCTGCGGTGGGCGCTGCGCGCCGTGCCCGGCTGGCGCATCGGGTGCCTGGATGCGGACCAGGACCTCAACGGCGTTGTCCTTGCCGGCACAGAGGCCGGCACGGCGAGGGGTCAGGACGACAGTGGATGCAAGCGAAAGGTGGGCGTTCATGGGCGCTCTCCAGGTCAGGGTCGGAGATTCATGGTTGCAGGCCACTCGCTCAAACAGCGAGCGAGCGATCGCTGGCCGTTTCGATCAACGGTATCGTCTGGCGGGTCAAGGGGCGCCTTGAAGGCTGGGTGACAGCGACGCGCGCAACCCCTTGACCATCACCTGCATAGCCCGACAACGCGCGTTCGCCCATGTCAAGCGCCCATCCCTCAGTGGCTTGCTCGTAGCTGAGGTAGCGCATCGGCGCCAGGCCGGATGTGGCCGAGGGCAGTGCGGCAGCGACGCTTTCGCAGGACGCGGGGGTCATCCGCAGGGCGACGCGTTGCCAGCGCCGGAGGATCAACGGGTCGCACCAGGCCGCCTCGAGTGCCGCCCGAAGCTGGTCCGAGCTGGCCGCTGGGCCGGCCGCAATGCGACGCGCCAGCAGGGTCGTCAGAAATGACCGAACCTCGATTTGTACGCTGGCCGGGAACGTGCGCAGCAGAGCGTCAAGCTTGGGTGCACGCTCCGTCTTGGCGAAGCACAGCGTCAAGCCTGCCTGAACGGACTGAACCGGGTTCAAGATGCGCAGGCGCGGCGGCGGCAGCACCAACAGGGGCATGTTGGCCGCTTCTGCGTGGCTCAGCGGCGTGCAGTAGCTCATCATGGCCGCCAGGCGTGCCCACTCGCGGGCGTTCAAGCCGTCGATCGCACCCAGCCGGCCTGCTTCGATCTGTCGAACGAATGCGGCTGCATCGCGCCAGTCGTAGGAGGACTTGGCTCGATTGGCTCGCACGCTCATGACCGCGAGGTTGCCCGCCGCGTAACCCGCTCGATTGTTCACCCGGTCGATGGACGCGTCGGTATCCTCTCCGGTGCCTCGGGTAAGCGCTTGGCCGGTGATCGGGCACGCCTGCACGTCAATGCGTTCCAGAAAGTTCGGCGTCACTTGCACCAGTTCGAACGCCTTGCCCCGCATCCACGCACCAAGACGCAGCTGGAGCCACTTCTTGACGTGGGGTGTGGCCCGCAACGTGCGAGCACCAAAGATCGCCTGCCCGGCCACCCAGCCGTCGCGCACCGGGTTCCCCGGCAGCAGATGCTCGGCTGGTGGCACCAGTCGGTGGTGGGCGAAGTCCCAGCCGATCTCGAATCCGGGGTCCGAGTGGCTGCATGCCGACGACAAAGGGGGGATTGACGTCATGGTGGTACTCCTGTGATTGGCGTTGTAGGGCCGGCAGGACAGCGTCGACGAGGTCAAGCTCAGGAGGTGAGCTGGTGATGAATACCCCCCTCAAATAGGGGTTTCCACGGATAGCTCATGTATTGAGCTAGTTGCCGCCGAAACTTGATAGCATGCTTCACCACACGAGCGAGCGACTTCAGCGTCAGGTATCTGATGGGATCTGCGCCGCCGCGGATATAGTTGATAAAGCTCACAGCTTGAGCGATCCACTGCACCGCGACATGACCAAGACTGCCCGCGTCTACAAGATCGAGATGCTCATCCGCAATCGCGGGCACGTGAGCTTTAAGACGCTGTTGGACGAGTTGGAGGTATCGCCAGCCACGCTCAAGCGAGATCTGGACTACCTGAAGGATCAGCTCGGCGCTCCGATCGTCTACGACCGCTTCCTCAATGGCTACAAGTTTGGCGAGGAATACCGCGGCCAGAAGCACGAGCTGCCTGGCCTCTGGTTCAACGAGCGCGAGCTTTACTCGCTGCTAATGGCCCATCAACTGCTGAGCGACCTGGACTCGGACGGGGTGATCAGCCGCCACCTGCAGCCCCTGTTGGACCGTATTCATCAGATGCTGGGTACGAGTGAGGCCGATACCAAGGCGCTGCTCAAGCGCGTGAAGATCATCGGTTCCGCGAAGCGCCCGGTACCGAGCCAGTTTTTCGAGCTGGTCGGAGAGGCTCTTTTGAAGCGCAAGCGTCTGCATCTGCGCTACCTGACACGTGGGCGCGGCGAGGTCAGCGAACGTGACGTATCCCCTCAGCGGCTCGTGCACTACCGGAACACATGGTACTTGGACGGTTGGTGCCATACGCGCGAGCGCCTGCTCAGGTTCGCCCTGGACGCCGTCGAGCACGCCGAAACACTGGATGTCCGAGCGAAGGACGTATCGCTTAAGCAAGTGGAAGCGGAGATGGACGGCGGATACGGAATCTATGCCGGAGCCAAGCCCCACTGGGTCACGCTTGCATTCAGTCCGCAGGCGGCGCAATGGGTGAGCCGTGAAGAGTGGCACCCAGATCAGCGCGGCCAGTGGCTGGGCGATGGGCGGTATCAGCTGGAGATTCCCTACACCGACCCGAACGAGCTCGCAATGGACATTCTTCGGCACGCCGATCAGGTGGCGATCACCAATGACACAGGCACGATCAAAGAGACCGTGCGCCAGCGAACCCAACAAGCCTGGGAACTGCACTGCGCCGGCAAGGGAGCGAAGTAGAAGATGGATGTTCTCCTGACCCACAAGCAGGTCGTCGAAGACTACGCCAGCTACATCCAGAGCTTTCTGAACATCGCAGATCCGGCGATTCGCTCGACCGTCGAGGAGAAGCTCGCAGAGGGGCGACTGTGGCCGGAGCCGCTTCTGCAGTTCAACCCGGCGTACGAGTCCGCAGGAACAGTCGAACAGATAGCCGCCTCGGGTGTCGTCCACAAGGACATTCCGGACATCCTCAAGGGCTACTCGCTCTACAAGCACCAGGTGGATGCGATCAAGCTCGGTAGCAGTGATCGTGACTTCATCGTGACCTCGGGGACCGGGTCTGGAAAGTCGCTCACCTACATCGGCACGATCTTCAACCACCTGCTGAGCCATCCCTCCGAAGGTGGAATCAGGGCTGTCATCGTCTACCCGATGAATGCGCTGATCAACTCTCAGTTCGAGGAATTCAAGCGCTATCAGGAGAACTACGAGAAGGCTACCGGCAAGCCGTTCCCGATCTCGTTTGGCCAGTACACGGGTCAGGAGAAGGAGGAACTGCGCGAGCGGATGCGTGAGAGCCCGCCGCATGTGCTGTTGACCAACTACATGATGCTGGAGCTGCTGCTGACGCGAACGGCTGAGCGTCGAATCCGAGACAGCATCTACAGCCATCTCAAGTACCTGGTGTTCGACGAGCTGCACACGTACAGGGGCCGTCAGGGTGCCGACGTGGCGATGCTGATCCGGCGTATCCAAGCCCAGTGCGCCTACAAGCTGGTATGCATAGGTACTTCCGCCACGATGGCCTCGGGCGACGACCCTTCACAGCAGAAGGCCCAGATCGCCGCCGTGGCTACTGTGCTCTTTGGTCGGACGTTCGGGGCCGACCAAGTCGTTTCGGAGTCGCTGGCGCGCTCGTTGGCCGATGGCGACAGTCTCCCGAATGTCTCGGAGCTTCGGGCCGCGATCGAAGCGGGTGTCCATCCGTCAGCCAGCCTCGACGACCTGCGAGCGAATCCCCTGGGCAAGTGGCTCGAGAACAGGGTTGCGCTCCGACAGTCTGCCGGACATCTGCTCCGAGGCAAGCCGCTACCACCCTCGGAGGTGGTTCAGCTCCTCGCGGCGGATGCGGGTGTGGAGGCGTCTGCGGCAAGGGTCGCCTTGGATGGCTTGTTGCAGTGGATCAGTCAGGTCAATCTGGCACTCCAGGCCGGCGGCAAGCGGTACACGGTCCTGCCCTTCAAGCTACACCAGTTCATCTCGCAGACTGGCTCCGTCTACACCACGCTCGATCAGGACGACAACCGCTCCATCACGCTGGAGCCGGGAGTTTTCAAGAGCGACGACGACAGCAAGAAGCCCATCTTCCCCAACGTCTTCAGCCGTGCCAGTGGGCACGCGTTCATCTGCGTCACGCGGGTCGGCGACCACCTCGAGCCGCGAGAGTTTCGGGAGTCGAGCGACGAAGAAGATGGCGGGCAAGACGGCTACTTGATCATTGGGGACGACATCTGGGACGAGCGCGACGATCTGGCCTTCCTGCCGGACTCCTGGCTGAACAAGGCGCGTACCGGACCCGACAGCCGAAAGCGGGCGTCCTTCCCGATCCGTCTGTACTTCGATGAAACAGGGCGATGCTCAGAGACTGAGCCCTTGAAGTGGTGGGGCTGGTTCATGCGCGCGCCGCTGTTGTTCGACCCCACTGCGGGGGTGTTCTTCGACACCAAGACCAACGAAGGAACAAAGCTCACCAAACTGGGCAGCGAAGGCCGAAGCACGTCGACGACGATCACGACGTTCTCGATCTTGAATCGCCTCAGCGATGCCGGATTCGAACCGAGGGATCAGAAGCTCATCAGCTTCACCGACAACCGCCAGGACGCAGCACTGCAGGCGGGTCACTTCAACGACTTCGTGCAGGTCGTACGCCTGCGAGCAGGTATTCAACGCGCTGTCGCCGCCGCAGGAGATGCTGGTCTGACCTTCGAGCGGCTGGGCGCGGCTGTCTTCGCCGCGCTCAAGCTCCCGTTCGTGGAGTATGGCAACAAGAACGAAGAGCCGGAACTGCCGAACATCAAGCGCGGCTACGAAGAACTCTTCCAGACGTTCCTCTTGTATCGAGCGCTGGGCGATCTGCGCCGCAGCTGGCGAATCGTCCTACCGAACCTGGAGCAGTGCGCACTGCTGGAGATTACCTACTCGGATCTCGCGGAGGTCGCGGCCGCGGACAAGTATTGGGACAATGTTCCAATCGTCGAAAACCTGGACGTCGATGACCGCCAGCTGTTCCTCACCGCGATCCTTGACTTCTTCCGTCTCGAATACGCGCTGCACAGCGAGAACTACCTCACCCAGGGCAAGCTGCGAGAGCATGAGAAGCTGTTCAGGGAGAAGCTTCGTGTCCCCTGGACACTGGATCCGAACGAGACGCTGCGCGAGCCCTTCTACATGCGGCTTGAGACTTTGCACCGCTCGGCCAAGTTGGCCTCTAAGAGCATGGGGCCCGCCAGCGGCCTGGGCAAATTCATCAAGCTCTTCGTCAAGCAGCGCGATCTCGACGTCGATCTGCGCGGCGACCACTACGGGGACTTCATCAAGCTGCTGATGAACAAGCTCGAGGGAGCTGACTACCTGGCCTCGCAAAGCGCCAGGGGGGAGAAGAACGACAACATCACGCTCTATCGCCTGCGGATCGAGAAGCTGGTGTGGCGGCCGGGCGATCTGAAGACGGTCAAGGCCGACCTCATCAAGCGCCGTAGCTACAAGCAGCAGGCGCCCAAGCCGAACCTCTTCTTCCAGGATCTGTATCGACGCGACTTCGCTGCCGCGAAGCGATTGCGAGCAGAAGACCACACCGGTCAGCTCAACGTAGACCAGCGGCGTGATCGCGAGGATAGGTTTCGCGCGGACTGGTACCTCGACGCTGACAAGAAGCTGCAGGATCCGGTCCGCATCCGTAACGAGGCGATCAGCGCGCTGTACTGCTCTCCGACCATGGAGCTGGGTATCGACATCGGCGGGCTGAGCGTCGTTCACCTGAGGAACGCACCGCCCAACCCCGCCAACTACGCCCAGCGTGCGGGCCGTGCAGGTCGAGGCGGGCAAGGTGCATTGGTGTTCACCTACTGCTCGACTTACTCGCCTCACGACAGGCACTACTTCGGCAAGCAGCCCAGCCTTGTTGCCGGCGTGGTGCAACCACCGCGGCTTGACCTCGCCAATCGAGAACTTCTGGAGACCCACCTCAACGCGCTCGTGGTGTCGGAAGTTGGCCTGCCAGGTCTGGAAAACAACGAAGGCGAACGTCCGTCCATCACGCGATTCCTGGATGAGGAAAAGCGTGAGCTGCCGCTGCTGGAAAGCGTGCGCTCAGGCTTGCAGTTGGGGAATCTGACGAAAGACCGCATTCGGGCGACGTTCCAAAGAGCGATCAAGGACTTCGAAGGCGACCTAAAGGCGCGGGCGGGCCATTGGTTCACCGACAGTTGGATCGAGCAGACCCTCGACGCGCTGCCAGACAACCTGGATCAGTCCATCGAGCGCTGGCGCACCCTGTACCGCACGGCACGCAGCACGCTCGATAAGGCCACTCAGAAAATCCAGAGTGGCACGCTCAGCCTGGGAAGCGAGGAGTACAGGAAGTACAAGCGAAGCCAGGACCAAGCCACCCGACAGCTCGATCTGCTTCGCAACAGCGGCGGCGGTTCCTCTGAATTGTCCGAGTTCTACCCGTACCGCTACCTGGCGTCCGAAGGGTTCCTGCCGGGCTACAACTTCACTCGCCTGCCGCTGCGGGTCTTCCTGCCCACGGCGGACACCCATGGCGAGTTCATCTCGCGGCCGCGGTCCATCGCCTTGCGAGAGTTCGGACCGCTCAACGTGATTTACCACAGCGGACGCAAGTACCAAGTCCGCCAACTGGTGGTTCAGGAAGCCGATACCGCGCTCACCGAAGCCAAGATCAGCACCAAGGCAGGCTACTTTCTGGTGGGCGATCAGCTTCAGTTGGAACGCTGCCCGCTCTCGGGTGTCAGCCTGTCGGACAACGCGAACAAGCAGCACCTGCACGACCTGATGGAGATGACGGAGTCCAGGGCCGAGGAAGTCGACCGCATCTCCTGCGAGGAGGAGGAACGTGCCTCTCGCGGGTTCTCGATTCAGACCTACTTCAGCATCGATGGCGGCGACATGGACCGCGTCCAGCGAGCCAGCCTGAAGGCTGGGGACGACTCGCTCATCAACCTGATGTTCGTGCCCGCCGCCCGGCTGGTGCACGTCAACGAGAAGTGGCGTGCGCAGACGACAGACGGGTTTCCCATCGGCATGGTCAGTGGCGAGTGGCGAGCGTCCGTGTCGGATCCGGCCGAACCCCAGCGCGAAGAGTTACGCCGCATCAAGCTATGGACTTCGAACCTGGCCGATGCCCTCTACATCGTGCCGGTTCAGCCGCTCGGTTTGAAGTCCGAAGGCGTCGTCACGCTGCAGCACGCGCTGAAGCGGGCCATCGAGCAGGTGTTCCAGATCGAATCCAGCGAGATCGGCGTCATGTCAGTGGGCGATGGCAGCGCACCCAACATCCTGCTGTACGAGGCGTCCGAGGGCAGTTTGGGTATCTTGTCCCGCTTTGTCGAGGACATCTCCGCCTTCCATGCCGTGGTCGCTCGCGCCCAGGAACTTTGCCGGTTCGACGACCCAGACTACAAGGGCCCAGCGTCCTATGACGATCTGCTGAGCTACTACAACCAGCGCGACCACCAGATCATCGACAGGCACCTCATCAAGGACGCCCTGGCGAAGCTCGCGGTCTGCAAGCTGGAGATCCACACCAACAAGGGTTATGCCAGCTACGACGACCAGTACGTCAGCCTGTTAAAGCACCTGGATCCCAGCTCGTCTACCGAGCGCAAGTTCATCGAGTACCTGTACCAGAACGGCCTGCGCTTGCCAGACGCAGCCCAAAAGCGCGTGGACGGGCTCTACGTTCAGCCCGACTTCTACTACGAGCCGCGCATCTGGGTGTTCTGCGACGGCACGCCGCACGACCAGCCTGAGGTGCAGGCGGACGACAAGACCAAGCGGCAAGCCATCCTGGCCCGCGGCGACGAGGTCTGGGTCTACTACTACAGGGACGATCTGGCAGCCAAGGTGGCCGCCCGTCCTGACATCTTCAAGAAAGTCAAATGAGCGTCGCCCTGCAACCCGGCAAGCTGGTCTCGCTGCGCGGACGCGACTGGGTCGTCCTGCCCTCGGCTGACCCTGAACTCTTGGTCCTGAAGCCGTTGGGCGGATCGGAAGACGAGGTTACCGGCCTGTACCTGCCGCTCGGCGGCGAACAGCCCAAGGATGCCCGCTTCGAGCCGCCGACCTCTGCCGACCTGGGCGACTTCGCCACGGCACGCCTGCTGCACGACGCCGCCCGCCTCGCGTTCCGCAACGGTGCTGGCCCGTTCCGCTGCCTGGCCAAGCTGTCGTTCCGCCCGCGCTCGTACCAGATGGTGCCGCTGATCATGGCGCTCCGCCAGGAACAGGCACGCTTGTTGATCGCGGACGATGTCGGTGTCGGCAAGACCGTCGAGGCGTTGCTCATCGTCCGCGAGATGATTGAACGCCGCAAGATCAACCGCTTCGCGGTCATCTGCCTGCCCCACCTTTGCGAGCAGTGGCAGGCAGAGATCCGCGCCAAGCTCGATATCGAGGCCGTGATCATCCGTTCCAACACCCAGGCGCGGCTAGATCGGCAGATTCATGGCGACACCAGCGTCTATGACTACTACCCCTACCAGGTCATCAGCATCGACTTCATCAAGTCCGATGTCAGGCGGGATGTGTTCATCGAGCAGTGCCCGGAACTGGTCATCGTTGACGAGGCCCACACCTGCGCCCGGCCTGAGGGTGCTTCGGCCAGCCAGCAGCAGCGCTACCACCTCGTCAGCCGCATCGCGGCCAAGCCCAACCAGCATCTGGTCTTGCTGACTGCCACGCCCCACAGTGGCAAGTCCGACGAGTTCCAGTCCTTGCTCGGCCTGCTCAAGCCAGAGTTCGAGCCGATCGACCTGCCGGCGGCCTCCCAGGCCCAACGGCGAGAGCTGGCGAAGCACTTCGTGCAGCGCAAGCGCGGCGACGTGGAGAAGTGGCTCGGTGAAGACACGCCGTTCCCTGAACGGGATGCCTTCGAGTTGAACTACACCCTGTCGCCGAAGTACCTCCGGCTCTTCAACGACCTGATCGAGTTCTCGCGCAAGTTGATTGCGCCGGTCAAAGGCGGGCGTCAGCAGCGTGTCCACTACTGGACGGCGCTCGGCCTGCTGCGCGGCGTGATGTCCAGCCCGTCGGCGGGCGTGGAGATGCTCAACACGCGCATGTCGGCGCTGGCCAAGGCGGGCCGCAGCGAAGAAGGTGACGCGATTCCTGACGATGCCCCCAACCCCGTCGGCGACACGGAGTTCGGCCATGAAGCCGACAACGCGCCCACCCAGGTGGTGGAGCGCGCCGATTGGTCAGACCATCAGCGCCGTCAGCTCAAGGACTTTGGTGACCGCCTGCAGGAGCTTGCAGGGGCCGAGCATGACCGCAAACTGGCCGCCACCGCTCGGCAGATCACGACCTGGCTGAGCGAGCCGACGCCGTTCTGCCCTGTCGTGTTCTGCCGCTACATCGAGACGGCCAAGTACGTCGGCGAGCACCTCGAGCCGCTGCTGCGCAAGCAGTTTCCCAAGCTCGATCTTCAGGTCATCACCAGCGAACTGCCCGACGACCTGCGCAAGCAGCGCATCGAGGTGATGGGCCGCTCGAAACTCCGCGTCTTGATCGCCACCGACTGCCTGAGCGAAGGCATCAACCTGCAAGACCAGTTCACCGCCGTCCTGCACTACGACCTACCCTGGAACCCCAATCGCTTAGAACAGCGCGAAGGCCGCGTGGACCGGTTCGGACAGATAGCGCCGGTGGTCAAGGCCTGTCTGCTCTACGGCGCCGACAACCCGATCGACGGCGTCGTGCTCGACGTGCTGCTGCGCAAGGTGCGAGAGATCAAGCGATCCACCGGCATCAACGTGCCGTTCCCCGAGGATTCGCAAAGCATCATCGACACCATCACCCAGGCGCTGCTGCTCAATCCCAGCCGCAGCATCAGCACGCGGCAGGGGGTGCAGGGGACGCTGTTCGACTTCAGCGACTTCGAAGAGGCCGCGACGGCGAAAGAAAAGGTCACTCGCAAGCTCGATGACGCTGCGGAACGCGAGAAGGCGTCCCGCTCCATCTTCGCCCAGCACGCCATCAAGGCGCACGAGGTGGAGGGCGACCTGCGCGAGGTGGACGAGGCCATCGGTGACCCCAAGGCGGTGGAGACCTTCGTCACCAGCGTCCTGAACAACCTGATGGGCGTTCAGGTGGTGGCCCTGGGCAAGGGCTACCGGGTCGTCACCGGCAACCTGCCTCCCGCGCTGCGCGAGGCTTTGCCAGCCGGTGACGTGTTGCAGGTGTCGTTCAAGTCACCCACCCCGGAGGGCTTTCTCTACTTGGGACGCAACCATCCGTTCGTGGAGTTGCTGTGCCAGGTGGTCATGGCCAACACCATCAGCCGGCAGGACAAGCGGGCCGCGCGGGCGGCCGTCATTCGCACGCGGGCAGTGACGGTCAAGACCACCTTGATGCTGTTCCGCTGCCGCAATGTCATCGAGCAGCCGCGCAGCCACCAGCAGATCGTGGCCGAAGAGATGCTGCTCTGGGGTTGGCGCGGCACGCCCCGGCAGCGCGAGTTTCTCGACCACGCCAAGGCCAAGGCACTGATCAACGAAGCTCGGGCCTCGTCCGACCTGTCGCCCCAGGCCCGGGCCAGCTTCCTCGAGAACGAGCTGGGCCTGCTCGACAGTCTGGGTGACGCCTTCACCGAAATCGCCGAAGCGCAGTCCAAGCGCCTGGTCGAAGCGCACGAGCGCTTCAGCTCGCTGATGGAGAAGCAACGGTTCCAGGTGGTCTACCCCGTCCTGCCGATGGACCTGCTGGGCACCTACGTGCTGCTGCCGGAGGGGGCCGCATGATCTACCCCAGCATCCGCATCGAAGGTGCGATCCTTTCGCCCGACATCCTCGACCGGCTGGACGACCTGGCCGGCCAGCGACCGGTCGACTTCGGCTTGGACGGCACCGCCAAGGTCAAGGACGAGATCGCCCGCGCCTGGGCCGACGCGCAGGACTACTGGCGCATCTTCCAGCGCAAGCTGGAGTCGGTGCGTGCCGACAGCCCAGCCACCACCGAAACCCGTCAGCAGTGGGTGTTGCCGCTGTTGGGCCTGCTCGGCTACCAGCTCGACTTCCAGCCCAAGAGCGCAGAGGCCAACGGCAAGCTCTACCCGTTGTCCCACCGCGTCGCCAACCGGGGCGGCACCGTCGTTCACGTCACGGGCTACCGCGACCCAGCGGGCCTGGACCGCAAGGCCGAGCAGCGATCCGGCGCCTTGCGCATGTCGGCGCACGCCATGGTGCAGGAGTACCTGAACCTGGCGGACGAGCTCTATGGCCTAGTGACCAACGGCCGTGTGCTGCGCCTGTTGCGCGACAGTTCCCGCCTCATCAAGCTCACCTACCTGGAGTTCGACCTCGACCGCATCTTCAGCGACGGCCTCTTCGCGGACTTTGCGGTCCTGTACCGCCTGCTGCATGCCACCCGACTGCCGGCGAACCGCGACGAAGCGGCGCAGAGCTGGATCGAGCGCTACCACCAGGATTCGCTGGACGCAGGCTCCCGCATCCGCGAGGGCCTGTCCAAGGCGGTGGAGCATGCCATCAAGAGCCTGGCGAACGGCTTCCTGCAGCACAAGGCGAACGACGACCTGCGGCAGCAGGTCGAGTCGGGCCGACTGAGCGCCGAGGACTTCTACAAGCACCTGCTGCGCCTGATCTACCGCCTGCTGTTCCTGATGGTCATCGAGGAGCGCGGCCTCGTCTTCCCATCCGGCGTGCAGGCCAAGCTCCGCGAGATCTACGAGCAGTTCTACAGCCTGATGCGCCTGCGCCGCATGAGTGAGAAGCGGCACCTGGCCGACCGTCGCCATGCCGACCTCTGGCCGGCGCTGCTGGCCACCTTCCGCCTGTTCGAGGCCGGTGGCCCCGGGGCCAAGATGGGCGTGCCGCCGCTCGCGGGCGATCTGTTCAGTCCGCCGGCCATCGGCATCCTGGCGCGCTGCACGCTGGGCAACGACGTACTACTGGGTGCGCTGCGGGCGCTGAACCTCTACACCCACCCCGACAACGGCCAGCTCATCCGCGTCAACTACGGTGCGCTGAACGTGGAGGAGTTCGGCTCCGTCTACGAAGGGCTGCTGGAGTACGAACCCGTCATCCTGCCCGATGGCGCCCAGACCACCTTTGCCTTCAAGCAGGGCGACGAGCGCGCCAACACGGGCTCGCACTACACGCCCGACGAACTGGTCCAGCCGCTCATCAAGCATTCGCTTGACCACCTGATCGCTGAACGTTTGAAGGCCAAGGATCCCGAGGCCGCGCTGCTGTCGCTGCGGGTGGCCGACGTGGCGTGCGGCTCGGGCCACATCCTGCTGGCTGCCGCACGGCGCATCGGGCAGGAGCTGGCCGTAGTGCGCACGGGTGAGGACCAGCCCTCGCCGCTGGCGATGCGCACGGCCGTGCGCGACGTGATCCGCCACTGCATCTACGGCGTGGACCTGAACCCGCTGGCGGTGGAGTTGTGCAAGGTGGCGCTGTGGCTGGAGGCGCATGTGCCCGGCGAGCCGCTGAGCTTTCTGGACCACCACATAAAGTGCGGCAATGCCATCGTCGGCTATGTGCGGCGAGAGGACATCGAATCGCGCGGCGTGCCGGACGAGGCCTTCGTGACGATGCCCGGGGACGACAAGGAGGTGGCGGCGCTCCTGCGCCAGCGAAACAAGGCCGAGCGTTCGGGCCAGAAGGCGCTGAAGTTCGATCCGGAGGTCGAGCGGCAGCTCGATGCGGCGCTGAAGGGCTGGAAAGGTCTGGACGCGCTGCCCGAGCACACGCCCGAGCAAGTGGAGGCCAAGCGTCAGCGTTTCGAGGCGCTGTCGAAGTCGGCTGAGGCGCTGTGGATGGAGCAGCTCGCGGCGATCCCGATTGCGCAGTTCTATATCCCGAAGGCCGAGAATCGTCCTGGGATGCACGTCACTGACGAGGAATTTCGCAGCTACTGGAATGGATCGATGAAGCCTCAGTCCAAGGCGACTGCGGAAGCCTGGGCGATTTCCGAGCGAAAGCGCTTCTTCAATTGGTTCTTGGCGTTCCCCGACGTGATGTCAGCGGGCGGGTTCGACTGCATCCTTGGTAACCCCCCGTATTTGGGCGGCAAGAAAATTAGAGATGCGTACGGAGACCGTTTCTGTAGCTTGATTACTTGGCTCTTTGAGCCGATCGGGCTGAGTGATCTTGTGGTCTTCTTTCTGCGAAGAATTCACTCACTACTAAACACAAGCGGCATAGCGGCACTCATAACGACCAACTCCATCAAAGATGGTGGAGTTCGCGAAGATGGCCTAGATCCGATCATCAAAAACGGGGCACAGATAAGTATGGCGATTCGCTCCGTTCGCTGGCCCGGTCGGGCGAAACTATTCGTATCTTTGATTGCCTTCTCTAAGCGCGAAAGTCGTTACACGCGATATCTGGATGGCAGAGCCGTAAGGAATATTTCTTCACTGCTTGAGGATGAGGAAGACCTGCCTCCTCCTACCGGCCTCGAAGAACAATCGGGTCGAGGGTACATAGGCTCGGTACTTTATGCCGACGCATTCTTTGTCACGCACGGTTCTCGCAAGGAGATGATTGCTGCCGACGCCCGAAACGCCGATGTGGTGCTACCAATCTTAAACGGCGAGGAGGCAAATTCGTCGCCGGAGCAATTGCCGAGTCGTAGTGTGATTTGCTTTAAGAACTTCTCGTTAGAGGTCGCTCGATCCTATGTAGCCCCATTCGCGTATGCGGAGCAATTCATCAAGGCTGAGCGACAAAAGTATGCTGATCGTGGCGGCGCGGCAAATACTAAGCTCGCTGAGCGTTGGTGGCTGTTTGGTCGGTATTCCGTCGACATGTATCGCAGTATCGCTACAAAGCCTCGCTGCTTTGCCTCGGCCATAACTACAAAGCACCTCAGCTTTTCCGCCTATAAGACTGACCAGATCTTCACTAACGCACTCTTTGTGGTTGATACTGACCGGTGGGATCACTTTGCCACTCTTCAATCAGGACTTCATGAGTCATGGGCGCGCTATTACAGCAGCGCCTTGAAACAGGATCTTCGATACTCGCCATCGAACTGCTTTGAAACATTTCCCTTTCCCGGAGGCCTGTGGCAAATCGAGAGCCCAACGCTCTCCCAGAGGGGTGAGCAGTACCACGAGCACCGACGGCGCCTGATGCGAGAGCTTTGGCTGGGTCTCACACCCATCTACAACCTGTTCCATGCTCGCGACCTGAGCCCCGAACTCGTCGCCAAGGTCAGCAAGAAGCCCGCCGATGTCGCCCGCGTTGGCTTCGACGGCCTGCTGGAACTGCGCCGCCTGCATGTCGCACTCGACAACGCCGTGCGCGACGCCTACGGCTGGACCGACCTGAACCTCGACCACGACTTCGTCGAAGTCGAGACCCTGCCCGAGAACGACCGTGTCCGCTACACGATCAGCCCCGCCGCCCGCAAGGAAGTACTCAAGCGGCTGCTGGCCCTGAACCACCAGCGGGCGAAGGAGGAAGCTGCGCGAGCGCCCGCCGCCAAGCCAAAGGGTGCGGGCCGAAAGAAGACCGTCGCATCCGCCCCTGGGCCTGGGCTGTTCGAGGACCTGTGATGACAGAAACACCGGTTCGGCCACGCCGTCTGCGCAGGTCAAACACCCGGGAGGGCGCATGAGCGGCGCAGGCACTTTCACCGTGGTCAACGACAAGACCTTGTGCGAGGCGATCGAGGCCACGGAGCAGTCTCTGGTCTACGTGGCACCCGGGGTCACGAAGCCCGTGGTCGATGCCATCGGCGCCAGCCTGCGCAGCAAACCGCACCTTCAGGTGACGGCCATCATCGATCTGGACCCCGAGGTCTACCGCCTCGGCTTCGGCACCGAAGAGGGCCTTCGGGCCTTGCAGGATCTGGCCGGCCAGCAGCACTTCGCGCTGCGGCAGCAGCAGGGGTTGCGGGTGGGGCTGTTGGTCACCGACCAGCGTACGCTGGTTTATTCGCCCACCCCGCTCCTGATCGAGGCCGGCTCCACCTCGGAGGAAAAGCCCAACGCCATCGTCATCTCCCGCGACGCTGAACCGACCGCTGCGCTGCTCCACGCGTGCGGGGCGCCCAGCACCGGAGATGCAGGGACGCCGCCACCCCAACAGGCCGAAGTGGGGCGGTCGCCCGCGACACCGACCGCGGTGGAAGCCTCCCTGGCGTCGCTGAAGGAAGTACCACCCAAGAAGTTCTCCGTGGCGCGCATCGAGCGTGTCTACGAGTCGAAGATCCAGTTCGTCGAGCTCGAGCTCACGGGCTACCGCCTCTCGGCCAAGCGCGTGAACATCCCGAACGACCTGCTGGTCGGCGAAGAGAAGGCGTTCAAGGAGCGCTTGAAGAACAGCTTCCTGCTGCTGCAGGGCGAGCAGACGATCAAGGTGCGAATTCCCGTCTTCGACGCCCAGACCGCAGAACCGAAGCCAGCCGAAAACGGCGGCCAGGCGCCGACCGAGGAGTGGTCAGAGGCCACGCTGGAAGAGCAGCGCAAAGCGCTTTACGACGAGTTCCTGATCAACGTGCCCCGGTTCGGGCACGTCATCATGCGCCGCAACCGGCCGGACTTCGACAAGCGCCTCAAGCTGCTCGAAGCGCAGATCAAGGCGTTCAACACGGCCATCCAGAAAGAGCTTGCAGGCAAGTTGACCGATGCCGTGAAGGCGCTGGCGCAGACGCTGCTCCCCCGCATCCGCGACCGCCTGCCCCAGCGCTACAAGCGCGTGCTGCCGGTGAGTGCGGCCCCCGACGACCTCTTGCTGTCCATCTTGGAGCAGGACCTCGCGACAAGCTTCGGCAGCAGCGCCGAGGTCTTCAAGCCCGAGTTGCGCTGGGTCTTTAAGGACGTCACCTACGAGTCCATCAGCGACCCGCAGTTCCGCGAGGCGCTGGGCAAGGCGTTGAGGGACAGCGGCGGCGAGCGTCTGGTGGCGCAGCTGTTCTCTGAACACGACGCAGCGCCGGAGGTTTGAGCCATGTCCTCCGGTCACGATTCGCCCGTCAGCCGTCGCGAAGAAGACGTTTTGGAGCGATGGGGCGTCGCCAGAGCCATCCACCGCGTCATCGCGAGCAGTCCCAGCGGCTGGTCAACGCGTATCGGCCTGTACGGCCGCTGGGGCACAGGCAAGACATCAGTGCTCAACTTCCTGGAGGCCATCGAAGGCGAATCCAGGAGCCTCGTCGTGCGGATGTCAGCCTGGAGCGCGGCGAACGAGTCGGACTTGATCGCCACCTTGTACGAGGCGCTCGATCAGAAGCTGGCGATGTCATCCGATCCGGTGCCAGCCGCCTCGCGGCTGAAGAAGGTGCTGCAACGCGCCGGACTGGTGGCTCAGGGCACGGGCGCTTCAGACCTGGCCGGCGTTGCAGCGGACAGCTACCTGCCAGGTGCAGGCACCGCGCTCAAGGCGGCCGGCAATTTCGTGCTGTCGAAGTTGCGCCTGAACCGCGCAGACCTGGAGGAACTCCGCACGCTGGCCACTGCTGCGGGCCATCCCCGCGTGGTGGTATTCATCGACGACCTGGATCGCGCCGATCCACGATTGCTCCCCAAGGCCCTCCTGGCGTTGCGAGAGATGCTGGACTGGCCGGACTTTGCTTTCGTGCTCGCGTTCGACAAGGCGGTGATTGCAAGGGCGCTGGGGGAATACTCGTCGGCCTTCGGCGAGTCGGCGGATCGATTCCTCGAAAAGATCATCGATGTTCCCTTCGATTTGCCGGCACCCACTGCAGCCCAGGCCCAGCGGCTGGCGGAGCAGGCGCTCGGCGATTGCTGCGACTTCTTGCCCGTCGAGGTGAGACGCCGCATTGCCCCTTGGCTGCCGCCAAACCCGCGCACCGCGAAGCTGGTTGCCCGCCGCCTTGGTGCCTTGCGGTCAGTAGCTGCGCGGCACGATCCCGACGAGGTGGATTGGTTCGCCATTGGCGTCCAGACCAGTCTGCGTCTGGTGTTGCCGCCGCTGGCGGCACGCGTCGAAGGCGACATGCTGGGCATCGGCAAGGACTTCCGCGAACACTTCGCGGACGCCGCCGGCGGCAAACGCGACCCTTCAGAGGTCATCGCCGAGGCCGTGGCGGAGTTCGCCAAGGAAGACTGGAGCGAATCCGATCGAAGGTGGCTGCGCGGTCTTGTCGAAACGGTCAAGCTCGCTCGGCGAACGCATGCCGAGCCGAAGATCGTCTACGAGATGGAGTTGCTGGTCGATGAGCCGCCGTTCACCTGGCGCGAATACAGGGAAGTGCTGGAGACTTGGATCGCGACACCGACGGGCGACACGCTCGCCGCTGCCATCGAGGAAGCGCAGCGTCGAAGCGGCAAGACCGCCAGCGAGGCCGCTGACGACTTCGTGGGCAGTGCCATCGCCGGCTATGCGCAAGCCTTGGACCACGCTGCACGGACTTCCGGGCGGCCTGCGTACGACGCGGCGATGGCGCATTCGGCGAAGCGCTTGCAGCTTCTTGAGGCGCTGTTCGGCGGCGCAACGACCGACGTATTGCAGACCGCTTGCGCGAGCAAGCGCCAGTGCGCGGCGCTGCTTGGTGTCCTTCAGCAGTGGCTGCACTTTCGGACCAATCGCGAGGATGCCGCGCTTCGGGATCGAGAGCGCGGCCTGCTGACGGCCGCGCTCTCGCGGTGCGTAGAGCCCAGGGCGATGTACCAAGCCACCGATCCGCGCCGCGACAACTCCATGCTGCCAACGCCGGGGCTTGATCCGGAGGAGAAGCAGAAGTGGCTTGATGCTGCGCGAGCACCACTGATTCCCCAAGTGCTGACGGAGGTCGTCTCCTGGTTCTTGGTGCCGGATGGCGTCGCGAGCCAAGGGATCGGAGACGGCGAGTTGTTCGGCACTTGGTTGATCGAAAGTCCGGATTCGCCCCTGTACCGCGACGAGGCCTCGAGTGCCGCTCTGCGTGACGTCTTCCTGAAGGCGAAGGAAGAACCGTCCGACGGGCAGTCGGAGCATGTGCGCGACAACGCCGTCACGTATCTACTTTGGTTGACCGAAGGCCGCAGGTCAGGATCCTGGATCGGACCTGAAGAGCGTCCCACCTTTCTCAAGAAGCAGTCCGAACTCGTCAGTGCCGCCTGGAGCGCCCTTGCAGCCGTGCCGCATCAGCATCGCGCCCTGCATGGACTCGCGGAACTCCGGAGACGGCTATTGACTGCTGGGCTCCTGGAGTCGGACCTGCCGCCCGTGCGGGGCCTCAACCAGGAAGACCACGCACTCCCCGAGATCAAGGCCTGAACACAGTCCATCTATCTGACAGTCGCATGCAACCTGATCAAGCGCCCTACGTCCATCGTCCTGTCCATGGCTTGCCGGCTTCACTCCTTGCAGTGGAGGGGCGGACGTTTGCCGTCATCGCCTTGATGACACGTCAAGCGGGTCTGAACCGAGAGCGTCGACGTGACATGCAGAGCGGCGTCAAGGTTTTTCGCGACCTTGGCAATCGTCTTGGCGGGAAGATCCCCAAGTCTGAGATGAATGTTCTCTCGTACTACCTGAGTCCGGGCGAGCGCTTCGGAAGCTTCTGGTACGCCGCGAAGTGCATGCTCGAACCGCACGGTGCGATGGGCAGTCGGGCCTACTCGGTGGCGGTGGACATTCAACTGCTGAAGGCCTATGAGCCAAATTGGCTTCGGCTGACGCTCGATGAGCAAGCGCTGACTGCGTCTTGCCCCGAGTGGCCCCGCATCAGGGCGCAGGTGGAGAACGCAGAGGATTCCAAGAGCGGCAAGTTGCCACTCGGGCTGTTCATGCTTTGGCCTCGAATCGCCGATGAACTGAGCCGCTGGGCGGAATTTGATGCCGCCAGACGACTGAAGCTCGCACATGCCGTGTTCGCGTTGTCCTCGGTAGGCTGGTCTGACTGGTTCATCAAGCAAGCCGTGGAGATCTGCCCCGACCTGGATTCTGAACTCGGAGGGCTGATTCGGCGAACGAGCGACGTTCCTGCGCAGCCGGTGCCACAGGGCGATGCCGACAGCACCGTCTCGGCAGACCCGCCGGAGCAGGACGAGGTCGCCATATTGCAGCGGCATGAAGCATGGGATTCATTGATCCAGCGGCTTGGCGAGCTCGCTACCGAGTTGACGGAGCATCCGACTCAAGAGGCCGTGTCCGAGCTCGCAGCACTGGTTGGGGAGCTGGAGGAGCATCGTGCGACCTTGCCGCACCGTGATCAGCCGGTCGCCCAGCAATTGGCCGCGCGGCTTGCCGCACTGATGGTGCACTTGCGGTCACTCGCCGGGCGTGACGGATTCCAGTGGCTAGACGACGACCTCATCGGACAAATCGAGGCGCGGTGGCAGCTGGCGACCCACGACCGGCTGGAGCCCGAACAGATCGCGGAGCTGGCAGAGGATGCCGTTGCTGCTGTGCATCGCACGGAGTCGGCGACGACAGAACTGGCAAGGGCACTGGTGGAGCTCGAGCGCAGCCGCATTGCTGTGGCGGACGCTGACGCGTTACTCGAAAAGGCGAAAGGCTTCGCAGAGCAGGCGGCAGGCAAGCGCAGGCGCAGCGAGGCGCTCAAGCAGCATCTGGAGGCCGAGGCACGGCAGCAGGCTCAGCAGGAAAAGCTGATCGACGCGGCTTCGCCCCTTGGAGAGCCCTTCGACTATTCAGCCGACTACAGGGCCCTGCTCGAAGGCCGCACGTCCCTTGGGCCCCCGTGCGACGAAGCCCCAGCTCCTTCGCCGGAACCGGCAGCGGCGACGCCGTCGGGCACTCCTGCAGACCCAGCACCGGCGCCGGTCGCCGTGCATGAGGAGCAGCCGGAACCTGATACCGCCACAGTTCAGGTATCGCCGCCCCAGGCCGATCAGATTGCAGCACCCGAGACAGCAGAGACTGCTGCGAAGGTGTTTCAGCAGGATCTGTCGAAGCCGACCGCTGCGCTTTCGTCCGGCCAAGAGAGCGCTCCGGCCCGCGTGCCGGCAGAGCAAGAGCCCCTCACGGACGAACAGCCCTATAACGACGTAGCCGGACAGGCGTGCCGCCCGATATGGCAGCTGTTGTCTTGTGGGGAACCAGCGCTGGCCTTTAACGCGGCACGCTGGATTGCCAGCAAGAGCCCCGCCGTCAAGGTCCCGTCGCCTGACCTGTTGGCCGCCGTGGCCTTGGAAAGCGCCCTGATGCTGCCAGACGGCGGAATCCAGTCGGCGCTGAGTGCCCGTTTCGAGCGGCTGCAGCCGGAGGACTTCTCCGCTCAGGAACCCAAGACCTGGCATGCGGCGATCAATCTCTTGCTGGCAGCGGCAACGATGCGAGCGATGATCATCGCGCCCGGAACAGGTGCCGGCTCAGTCGCCGCGTACCTGCATCAGAGCGGCAGCTATCCATCGCTGTACGCACTGGTTCAGCAGCTGCGTGAGCTCAGTCCGCTGCTCATGGGCTTTCGAATTGAACCGGCTGTCTTGCGCCAGGCGCGTGGTGAGGCTGCCATTCGTGCCGACCTGCAGGCCCTGCAGCACGCTGCCGAAGACTGGCTGCGTGTACAGGCCCCCGCCTACACGATCAAGTTCGCCGCGGCGACGAACGTGTGGCGGCACTGGCTTCATGCAGGTGGCGAAATCGACGCGCTGGTGGCGCCAGTCGTTCACAACCGAGTCACCGAGGCAGAACGTGTTCGCGAGCAGCTGGCAGCGATGTCGGATCACGATCATGTGTTGCGGCTCATCCATGACACGGACCGCAAGGCGCTGAAGCGGCGCCGTGGCGAAGACATCCATGCCGGTGCGCTTGATCACCTGTTGCGCAATGTGGAAGAGGCGCTCCGGCTGCCGCGTCAATGGCTCGGTCTGGTGGAGTTGCTCGGGCGGCAAGGGGATCGCATGCGCGACCTTCTTGAGCAGGTTCACTCCAAGCTGCGTGACAGCCAGCGTGCCGTCGAAACTGAGCTGCTCAGGGTGCCGGAGCGTGACCCGTGGGGCCTGGTGCAGGCCGGTCAGACACAGGCGCTGCGTGCGATGCACGGGGTACTCGCACTGTTCGATGCGACTGCGGAACTGCCGATCTCTGAGCCGACACCTGCCGAGGTGCTGGGCCGGCCGCTGCTGATGATCGCAGACCTACCTGTAAAGGAGGACTGGACGAGTGATACGACGGCGGCGACGGCACTGGCGTCGCTTGATCACTGGCTGGAGGCGCCGCTGACGGCCGAAGACGCGGGGCGTCAGCGCCTGGAGCGCGGGGACGTACTGGGTGCCGAGCTGCTGATTCAAGCGGGCATGGTCGATCCGCAGAACCTGCCCGTTCGTCCAGATCGAGACCGCTGGAAGCAAGCGCTGCGCAAGGAGGTTGCTGAGTGCCGCCGGTCCGTCGAAGTCGGCTCGGCGTACGGTTACCTGGACGATGCCAATCGCAGCGCGTTCGAAAGTCGCCTGGCCCTGTGGGAAGCGCAAGTTGACGACATTCGAAGGTTCGACGTCGCAACGGCCGAGATTCGCGCTATCCGAGACAAGGTCGATGAGGCGCGCGAAGCCCGGGCGCAGCAGGTACGGGACGCGATGCGAGACATCGCGATCACGCAAGAGATGCAGCCCACTGTGGCCGACGTCGATCAAGCGCTGCGCGACGGCGACATTGCGACAGCCAACGAACTCGTTCACTGGCTCGTTCAAGGCCGCCCGGTGCCGACCGAATTGGACGGTGAGCCTCAGGAGGGCTTCGACAGGTTCTTCCCCGGCGCGATGCTCGCCATCGAGTCTTGGCTTGAAGGCCAGCGTCGCGACGCCATCGAGCAAGCGCTGCGGCAGGGGCAGGCGATTCCGGGCATGGATTCCCAGCGGGTGGCGGGTGCGCAGCGCGAACAGGCCGCGAAGATGTTCAGCGCCTGGTCGGACATGAAGGCGCACCAGGCCGCAGAGCAGTCCCGGCTGGAGCCGTTGATGACCGGCCTCGGCTTCACGGTCAAGTCACTTTCGCGCGTCGAGAAGGTCGCTGGACGCGAAGCATGGGCGCTAGACACCCAGCCCCTTGAAGACCGACACATCTGTCCGTTGCCGATGTTCGGCTCCGCCGCGGCTGGCAAGTACCGAGTGGTTTGCGTGTGGGGACGCCCGACGGAAGATGAACTGCTGCAATGGGTTGGCGACTCAACGGTCAGCCGACCAACCTTCCTCCTCTACTTCGGCCGCATGACGGAGCGCAAGTGGCGTGAGTTGAGCCGACTGTCGAAGACGAAGCGACGGGCCTTTGTGCTTCTGGACGAGACACTGCTGGTCTACCTGTGCCATGCGGCGGGCTCACGTCTGCGTGCTTGGCTTGACGCATCGCTCCCGTTCTCCTTCTCCTCACCCTACGATGCCACTGCAGGACTCGTACCGCCGGAGATGTTCTACGGCCGGGGGGCGGAACTCGACGCAGTGCGCGGACCTAACGGCCGGTGCTTCATCTACGGCGGGCGACAACTTGGTAAGACTGCACTGCTGAAGCGCGCTGAGCAGTCGTTCCATTCACCCTCAAGCGGCCACCACGCAAAGTGGATCGATCTTCGCGCCGAAGGCATCGGTGTCAGTCGGGCGGCGTCCGAGGTGTGGATCACGCTGCACGAGAAGCTCAAGGAGATGGGCGTGCTGGACGCGCGCATTGCCGCGCCGGTGCCTGGCAAGAAGCAGGGGGTGGAGGGCGTCATACGCGGCATTCGTGAGTTCCTGACTGCCAACTCGGATCGTCGCGTGCTGCTGTTGCTGGACGAGGCAGATCGGTTCTTCGAACAGGACGGACGCAACGACTTCGAGGACACGAGACGGCTCAAGCAGCTCATGGACGAGACAGGGCGGCGCTTCAAGGTGGTTTTCGCTGGCCTGCACAACGTGCTTCGGATGACCGAGCGTCCCAACCATCCGCTGGCGCACTTCGGTGAGCCGATCGAGATCGGGCCATTGCGCGAAGGTGAGGAAGTGAGGGAGGCGGCTGATCTGATCCGCCGGCCCATGGCCGCGGCGGGCTTCGAGTTCGAGAGTCGCGCACTGGTGATTCGCATCTTGGCGCAGACCAATTACTACCCAAGCCTGATCCAGCTCTACTGCTCACACCTGCTACGCCACATGTTGAGTCAAGTGGCCAGCCGGCAGCGGCCCAATGGGCCGCGCTACGTGGTCACAGATCGCGACATCGAACAGGTCTACTCCAGCGATGCACTGCGCGACGAGATTCGAGCGAAGTTCCGCCTGACGCTGCAGCTCGATCCTCGGTACGAGGTGGTGGCCTATGCGATGGCTCTGGACCTTCTGAAGAGCCGGTATTCGCAGAGTGACGGCATGCCTTGGCAGACGATCCGGCAGTCGGGTGCCATGCACTGGTGGCCTGAGGGATTCCGGGATACCAGCGAGCTGGACTTTCGCGTGCTGCTGGATGAGATGGTGGGCCTTGGCGTCCTGCGTCGCCTCACCGCCGGGCACTATGTGCTGCGCAACCCGAACGTGCTGCTCCTGCTGGGCAATCAGGAAGAGATCGAAGCTGTTCTGGTCAAGGACCGTGAGCCGGCCGTCGAGTTCGAATCGGCTTCTTTCAGGCCCTTGCTGCGCCGCGCGCCAGCTTCTGCCGAGCGAAACGTCTTCACCTACCAGCAACTTAGCCGCTTACTTCAGCGGGCGAACAGCATCACGGTGGTCACGGGCACGCCGGCGGCAGGCATCAGCGGCGTGGTCACGAGCCTCGAGGACTATCTTGGGAAGGAGGCTGCCCCCGTCGTATTGGCCAACTGCACGGATCGGCAGTCCTTTGGTAATGCACTGAGCACGGCGCTGGCCGAGCGCGAGAAGGATCTGGTCACGGCCTTCGTGGTGCCTGACACCACTCCGTGGACGGAGTTGTGGATCGCGGAAGCGCGGCAACGGCTGGATCGTCTCAAGTCGGGCAGCAAGTTCGCCTCGCTCGTGTTCGTCGCCGAGCCGGTAACGCTCTGGAGGCTGCTGGGCAGCGAGACCAGTCCCGAGAACGGGCAATCGCCCTGGATGTCGCTCCTGCACTGGAGAGACGAATTCCTGCGCCACTGGCTGGATGAGCGTCAACTGCAACTCGAGCCTGAGGACCGGCGTCGGCTTGGGCAAGTGACCGGCTGCTGGCCCGAACTGCTGATGGACCTGGTCGGCGAATGCACCGAGTTGCGTACGCTCCGTGAACGGTTGGGCACGGCCGACGAGCGGTGGTTCTCTAAGCCGGAGAGTGTCGCTTTGTGGCGCGATCGTCTGGGCCTGAAGGTGTCCGAACCCGTCCAGGTGCTCGACCTGCTTGCTCGCCTGGGGGAGCCGGTTGATGTCGGCGAGCTGGCGGCGGTCGGCGAAATGCCGGTTGACCGCGTGAAAGCGAGCCTGCGCTGGGGGGAGCTGTTGGGACTGACTCGATCCGAGGGCGCTGGCTTCTGGACGGTTGATCCGATCGCAGCCAAGGCACTCTTGAGCACTACGTCCTGATGGACAGG
This sequence comes from uncultured Caldimonas sp., assembly GCA_964552215.1. GTDB lineage: Bacteria > Pseudomonadota > Gammaproteobacteria > Burkholderiales > Burkholderiaceae_C > Caldimonas. Next base: position 2,053 of record CAZKGD010000008.1, on the reverse strand, counting down.
TGGTCGTTGCCAGGCCCAGCTGGCTTCATTGGTGAGGTGATTGATGCACTTCGCGAGGGTGCGAGCGTTGTCGTCGGTGCTTCATCGCCCGCGTGCAGAGCGCTGGCGCTTCCTTTGGAGGACCGGATCGCTGATGAGTGGCGGATCACGGGACCAATCGTCCCCTCGGGCCTGGAGCCTCTCGACGAGATATACGCGGCACTGGACGTCGACGATGATCCCTCGGTGCGCCGGAGTGCCGCCTCGCTGATTAGGAGGATCGAGTCCAAGCGGGTAATCATGATCATCGGGGTCGAGATGCCCCATTGGCCGGCATGGCAGCGACTTCTGGACGACTATGCCAATGCCAGTCGATCGGTCCCCGCCGTGGACAGATCCCAACTCCTAGTGATCGCGTCGGGGGTCCCGAAAGGCCGTCTCCCCAACCGGGCGCCCGCCCTGATCCCACTGATATGGGACGGTGTGGTCGGCGAAGCCGACGTGTTCAGCTACGTCATCCAATCCCTGCGCCGAAGTGGCGGGCGGGTCGATGCGCATGCGAAGCTCGTTGCGCGAATCATCACGCGCCTCGCGCTCTGGGATTTCGACCTCGTCGACGGCTTGCTCGGACTGGATCCACGCCAGCTATTCGATCCAACAGCCGCTGTACAAGCCGCAGCTTCTGGGGTGCCTGCGCTGAAGCAGCTCGGTGCCCGCTGGGAAGACGGCGGATCAGCTGAGTTCGACGGAGAGGCGCTCCAGCATGCCGTGGCCCTGGTTCGCGACGGCGATCCGGGAGGCGATTTGGAGATGCGGCTGTGGGCGGCTCAGGCGTCAGAACTGCTTCCGGCCTTGGAGATTTGCCGCAGGCAACTGGCCAAGCGAATGAAGGATGCGCGATTTCGCCTGCCAGTGGATCTCAACGGCGAGACGATCCACGATCTCCTGGATGTCGAGATCGGCCCACTCCTGCATCTGGCCAGAAGGCACCGGCTTCCTCCGGACATTGTGCGGGTGGCGGACAAGTTGTGGCGTCTACGGAACAAGTTGGCGCACCTCGTCCCACTTGAGGCAGATGAGGCACTGGACCCTGAGTTGCTCAGCATTCGTCGTCGATGAACGGGAGTAGTAGACACAGATGGCATTGACGAAGACGCAGCGCGACGCGGTCGAGACATCTGCCCTGAAGGCGTTCATGGGAAAGATGGAGCGCTTGAGCGATGGCTTCCTGATTCAGACCGACAAAGGCCCTGTGGCTGCCGTGTACTGGGGCGGCACCTGCGAAGGCAACGACGTGGAGATTTCAGTCGCCGAGGGTCGACTGACCGACTACTACGACCTCCTGACAGTCCAGGCATGGCTGCGTCGCGCCAAGCGGCGGTGGCCGTCGGCCTGCAACTCCCATCCGATCGGTCGGGACTGGCCCAGCGTCGGACTGAAGGCTGGAGAAGTTGAAGACTTCTTAAAGGGCTGCAAGGCGCTCCGCATCGGCTGGCTTCCCGAGGCCGAATTGGAGGCTGTGCGGGCGAGCATAAAGGCGCTGTCTCCAGAGGAAGGCGCCGATGCGCAGTTGCGCTCCGAGCTGGAGGCGCTTCGTCCGACGCGACGAAGAGCTGTCATCGACCTTGTCGCGCAGGCCGGAATCAATACCAAGCCCTGGTACGAGAGGAAGGACGGCACGGACGCAGCAACGCCGCGCAGCAATCCGGCGTATTGCTACAACTGGGCCTTCGGGGGAGGTGCTGAGCCCTCGCTGGCCTGCATCTGGCACGCATCGCTGGCAATCGACGGGCGACACATCGTTATGCGGGGGAATCTGCGGGACCTGGCGATCCGACTGGAGCGAATAGCGACCGATCCAAATGAGCCGGAGAAGCGCAGGGAGCGCGCAAGGCCGCAGGCCATTCGTGCGCGGCAGCTTGACGGCCTCCTCGCGAGCGCGGCGGCAGCGCAGAAGCCGATGCGTGTGGTCGTCAACGAAGGGTCTATGGCCGACGAGTCGAAGCTCGGCGAAGAGGTCCCCCCGCGTCAGAATACTTGTCGCCCCGATAGGACCAGAGCTGTGAGACTGGTT
>CAZKGD010000007.1:0-71155 GCA_964552215.1 uncultured Caldimonas sp. | reverse complement strand
CCATGGCCGCGGCCATCCTCGACCCCTACATCAAGGCCGCCAACTCGATGCCGCGCGTGATCCTCGCGCCCATCTTCGCCGTGTGGTTCGGCCTGGGCATCGCCTCCAAGGTGGCGCTGGGCGTGACGCTGGTCTTCTTCATCGTGTTCTTCAACGTCTACCAGGGTGTGAAGGAGGTGAGCCCGGTGGTGCTGGCCAACGCCCGCATGCTGGGCGCCAGCCAGAAGCAGCTGCTGCGCCACGTCTACCTGCCCAGCGCGATGAGCTGGGTCTTCAGCTCGCTGCACACCTCGGTGGGCCTGGCCTTCGTGGGCGCGGTGGTGGGCGAATACCTCGGCTCGGCCCGGGGGGTGGGCTATCTCATCCTGCAGGCCGAGGGCAGCTTCGACATCAACACCGTGATGGCCGGCATCCTGGTGCTCACCGCCTTTGCGCTGGTGCTCGACGCCCTGGTGGGCGTGATCGAGAAGAAGCTGATGAAGTGGCAGCCGAAATCCGGCGAAACTGAAAAACTGTAGAGCGCCTTGGGTTGCTCACCATCGAGCGGCACCCCGCGGAGCCGGCGTGGCCGGTCCGCGGGTGCCGCCGCTGTGCTTACTTCGAGACGAGCTCGCGCAAGGTCACCTGCTTGACCTTGCCGCCCTCGACGGTGGCCACGTAGGTGTTGGCGATGGTGCCGCCCTTCTCGTCGATGCCCTCGATGTCGTGCACGTTGTACTTGGCCGGCAGCGAGCGGTAGGCCTCGTTCATCTTGGCGCGGATGGCGTGGGCATCAGTCGTGGTGCCGGCCAGACGCATGGCCTGGGCAGTGGCATGGACCGCGATGTAGTTCAGCGACACTTCCGAGCTGGGATCGCGCCCCGGGTTGGCCTTGCGGAAGCGCTCCACGAAGTCCTTGGCGTGCGTGCGAGTGTCATCCACCAGCGGCAGCACACCGATCGAGCCTTCCAGCGGGCCGTAGCCGCCCGTGACCTTGGCGATCTCGTCCATCTTGGCCTGGTCGATGATGACGAAGCCACCCTTGAAGCCCAGCTCCCGTGCCTGCTTGACCACCAGGCCCGTGGGCTCGGAGGCGCCGCCGATGAACATCACGTCGGGCTTGGCGGCCAGCACGCGGCTCACGCCGCTGTAGAAGTCGGTCGAGCGGTTATACGACATCGGGTTCTCGGCCACCACCTTGCCACCGGCGGCTTCCCAGGCCGGCTTGAAGGCCGCCGTCCAGGCCTTGGCGTAGTCGTGGTCGGCATTGGCGATGGCCAGGTTCTTGCCGTACTTGCCCATCGCATAGCGGGTGAAGGGCTCGACGTAGCCGGTGAACTCCGGGGGGATGCGGATGGTGAGCTTGTTGCCGCGCGCGGTGATGGTGGGCACGCTGGTGTACGACAGCAGCAGCACGCCCAGGCGCTCATTGGTGGTCTGCACCGCGAAGCTGCCGCCCGAGTGCGGGATCAGCACGGCCGGCGTCTTGTGCTCCTGCACCAGGCGCTGGGTGTTGATGGCGCTTTCGGCGGGGTTGTACTTGTCGTCCAGGGCGACGAGCTCCAGCCGGACCTTCTTGCCGCCCACTTCGAGGCCGTCGGCATTGATCTCGGCCACGGCCATCTCCATGCCGGTGAGCACGTTCTTGCCGTAGAGCGCGGCGCCGCCGCTCAAGGGGCCCGAGTAGCCGATCTTGACGACCTCCTGGGCGAAGGCGGCGTTGCCGAAGCCCGCCAGGACCACGGCGGCGGCCACGCTGCGCAGCACGAAGCGGCGCGATGAAGTTGAATGCAACATGTCTGCTCTCTCCTGAGTGAAAGCCGGCCTGCACAGGGCCGGCGTGTGGTGGAACCGAAAGAAACTGGGATCAGGCCCCGATGTAGGCCCGCCGCACGGCGTCGTTGTTGAGCAGCTCGTCGCGGCTGCCCTCCATCACGATGCGCCCGCCCTCCAGCACGTAGGCGCGGTGGGCGATCTGCAAGGCCGCGTAGGCGTTCTGCTCGGCCAGCAGCACGGTGGTGCCGGCGCGGTTGATGCGCTGGATCACCTCCAGCACCTGCTTGACCACCAGCGGCGCCAGGCCCAGCGACGGCTCGTCGAGCAGCAAGGCCTTGGGCCGCCCCATCAGCGCGCGGCCGATGGCCACCATCTGCTGCTGCCCGCCCGACAGCGAGCCGGCTGCGTCGTCCTTCTTCTCGCGCAGGATGGGGAACATGTCGAAGACCTCGTCGAGCAGCTTGGCGTTGCCCTTGCGGTCGCGCCGGTGCACATAGGCGCCCAGCATCAGGTTCTTCAGCACCGACATGCCGGGAAAGAGCTTTCGGCCTTCGGGGCACAGCACCAGGCCCTCTTCCACCAGGCGCGAGGGCCTGGCACCCGCCACGTCCTGGCCGCGCAGGCGGATGCGCCCGCCGGCCGCCTTGAGCAGGCCGCTGGCGGTGAGGAAGATCGAGCTCTTGCCCGCACCGTTGGCACCCAGCAGCACGACCAGTTCGCCATCGTTCGCGTGCAGCGACACCTCGTGCAGCGCCTTGAACCCGCCGTACTGCAGCGACACGTTCTCAAGCTGCAGCATCGGCGGCCTCCTTGGTGTCCTGCACGTCGTGCGCGCCATCGCTGCCGAGGTAGGCCTCGATCACCTGCGGATTGCGACGGATCTCGGCCGGGCTGCCTTCGGCGATCTTCTCGCCGTAGTTCAGCACCATGATCTTGTCGGCCAGGTTCATGATCATGTCCATCTTGTGTTCGATCAGGCACACGGTCAGGCCGCTGTCGCGCATCTTGCGGATCAGCGCGGCCAGCCCCACGGTTTCCTCGGGGTTCACGCCGCCGGCAGGTTCGTCGAGCAGCACCACCTTGGGCTCTGTGGCCAGCGCCAGTGCAAAGGCCACGCGCTTGCGCTCTTCCTGCGAGATGTCGCCGGCCATGCGGTGGGCGGCGTGGCTCAGGCCGACGAAGTCGAGCGCTTCCTCGGCCTTTTGGCGGCAGCGTTTCTCCTCCTCGTGCAGGCGCCGTGTGCGCGCCAGCACGTCCCACAGGCCCGAGCGCGTGCGCAGGCGGTGGCCGACGATGAGGTTGTCCAGCACCGTGGCACGGTCGAAGAGGGCGGTGGTCTGGAAGGTGCGTGCCACGCCCAGCGCGGCCATCTGGTCGGCGCGCAGGCCGGCCACGTCGCGGCCTTCGTAGACGATGCGCCCGCTGCTGGGCGCAAGCGCCCCGCTGATCAGGTTGAAGAAGGTGGTCTTGCCCGCGCCGTTGGGGCCGATGATCGCGTTGATCTTGCCGGCCTCGATGGTGGTGCTCACCTCGCGCACGGCCGCCAGGCCACCGAAGCGTTTGGTCAGTTGCTGGATCTCAAGCACGGCCACCCTCCTGGGGGGAAAGTTGAGCGGAAGGCGAGAGCGCGGCGGTGCGCGAGGCCGCGGCGGCCCGGCGCGACAGGCGCCGCGCGCGCCACTGCAGGACGCTGCCCACCACGCCATAGGGCAGGAAGATCACCAGCATGACGAGCAGCGGCCCGAACACCACGAAGCGGTACTCCTGCAGGAACTGCAGGTACTGCGTGAGCCAGGGCATGGCCAGCGCCCCCAGCAGCGGTCCAAACATCGTGCCGATGCCGCCGATGAGCATGTACATCGTCATGTCGAAGGTGTGCTCCACGCCGGCCACGCTGGGGCCCAGAAAGCGCACGAAGCCGGCGTACAGGCCGCCGGCCAGGCCGGCATAGAACACCGACAGCACGAAGGCGATCACCTTGGTGCGCATCAGGTTGATGCCCAGCGCCTCGGCCAGGTCCTCGCTGTTGCGCACGGCCACGAAGCTGCGCCCCATCAGCGAGTTGACGATGCGGTGCATGGCCCACATGCCCACGGCCAGGAAGAACAGCACCAGGTAGTACAGCTCGCGCGGCGACTCGAACTGCAGCGGCCCGATGGGTGAGGGCGAGGGGATGCCGATGATGCCCACGGTGCCGTGGGTGAGGCTTTCCCACTTCTCGATCACGAGGTACATGATGTAGCCCACGCACAGCGTGAAGATCGAGAAGTAGTGGCCCTTCAGCCGCAGCGAGACGATGCCGATGAAAAAGCCCAGCACGGCGGCCACCACGCCCGAGAGCGCAAACGCCACCCAGAAGGGCACACCATGGTCCACCGTGAGGATGCCCACCGTGTAGGCGCCCACGGCCATGAAGCCCGCATGCGCGAGGTTGAACTGCCCCGTGTAGCCGGTGATGAGGTTGAGCCCCACGGTGGCCAGCGCAAAGATGTAGGCGGTGGACATCACCGTGAGGTGGTAGTCGTTGCCAGCCACGAAGGGGAAGGCGATGCCGGCGGCCAGCAGCAGGCTCCAGCCGAGCTTGCCGTGCAGAAGGTCGAAGACGCGGTCCATGTCAGCGCACTCCCTTGGTGAACAGGCCCTCGGGGCGGAACGACAGGATCACGACCAGCAGTGCAAAGGCGATGATGTCCTTGTAGTCGGGCGAGATGTAGAAGGCGCCGAAGCTCTCGGCGAAGCCGATGATCAGCCCGCCCACGATGGCACCGGGCACGCTGCCCATGCCGCCCAGGATGATGATCACGAAGGCCTTGGTGATGACCAGGTGGCCCATGGCGGGGTAGATGAGGTTGATGGGCGCATACAGCGTGGCGGCCACCGCGGCCAGCACGCCCGAGATGGCAAAGGTCAGCATCGCCACGCGGTTGGGATCGATGCCCACCAGCGCCGCGCCCTGGCGGTTCTGCGCCATCGCGATGATGGTCGAGCCCATCACCGTCTTCTTCAGGAAGAGGTGCAGGGCCACCATCAGGCCGAACGCCGCGCCCACGATCATCAGCCGCTGCACCGGTGCGGTGGCGCCGCCGATTTCGACGATGCCGGTGTAAGGCGTGGGCAGGCGGTGGAAATCAGCCCCCCACACGGCCTGCGCCCCGGCCTCGAGGAACAGCAGCAGGCCGATGGCCGCGATCATGTGGTGCAGTCCGGGCGCGTCGCGCAGCGGGTGGAACACCAGGCGTTCGGCCAGCACCGCGATCAGTGCCACCGCCACCGCGGCCCCCGCCATGCCCACCCAGTAGTTGAAGCCCTGGGTGGTGACCAGCCAGAAGGCGGCATAGGCACCGGCCATGTAGAAGGCGCCGTGCGCGAAGTTGGGCACGTGCAGGATGCCGTAGACAAGTGTGAGGCCCAGGGCCACGAGGCTGTAGATGCCCCCGAGCGTGAGCCCGTTGAGCACTTGCTGGAAGAACAACTCCACGGGGAAGACTCCGTCAGAAAGAAAAGGGGAGGGCGCCAGCGCTCAGCGCACCATGTAGCCACCGTCGGCCACGATGGTCTGGCCCGTGATGAAGCGGCCCGCCGCCGAGGCCAGCATCACTGCGATGCCGCCGATGTCGTCGGGCTCGCCGAAGCGGCGCAGCGGCAACTGGCCTTCGATCAGCGCGCGAACGCGCGGGTCTTCCACCAGAGCCTTTGCGAAGTCGGTGCGCACCACGCCGGGGGCGATGCAGTTCACGCGGATGTTCTCCGGCCCCCACTCCACAGCCAGGTTGCGCGCCAGCTGCATGTCGGCTGCCTTCGAGATGTTGTAGGCGCCGATCGTGGACGAGCCGTGCAACCCGCCGATGGACGAAATGATCACGATGGCGCCGTCCTTCTTCGACGCCATGTCCTCATGCACCAGGTTGCACAGCCAGTGGTTGCTGAGCACGTTGTTGCGCATGACCTTGTCGAAGACCTCGTCGCTCATGCCCGTGGCCGGCCCGTAGTAGGGGTTGCTGGCCGCGTTGCACACGAGGATGTCGATGGGCCCCCAGTGGTCGCGGGTGCGCGCCACCAGGGCTTCGAGCTGCTCCTTCGAAGAGATGTTGGCGGGGATGGCGAGGGCCTGTCCGCCTTCGTCGCGGATGGCCTGGGCCACGGCTTCGCAGGCATCGGCCTTGCGGCTGGAGATCACCACCCGGGCCCCACAGCGCGCGAGGTTTTCGGCGATGGATCGGCCAATGCCGCGGCTGGAGCCGGTCACAATGGCGACCTTGTTGTCGAGACGGAAAAGCTTCATCCGCTGTCTCCTTCTGATATTGGGTCCACAAGTTAGGCGGCTCACGCACCAGGGTCAGTCACGCACGAGACAATCCCAGGGTCCACCCTAGGTTTTCGGACGGCCGTGCATTTTTCAGGACGTTTTCAGCGAACCGCATCGTCATGCCCAAGGACTACAAACGCATGGAATGGTCGAACCGCAGCGAACGTGTGGACCTGCGTTCGTTGTGCGACCTTTCGCGCCGCCGCGTGCTGCAAGGCGGCACGGTCGCAGCGCTCGCCTCGCTGGGTCTTGCGCCGGCTTCGGCGTCGTCGTCAGGCCTGCTGGGCTTTCGCGGTGTGCCACCGTCCACCGCCGACACCGTGGTGGTGCCCGAGGGCTACGTGGCCCAGGTGATCGCGCCCTGGGGCGATCCGGTGGGCATTGCCGGGCAGATGCCGCCGTGGCGCCCAGACGCGAGCCACAGCGCCAACGACCAGGCCGCCCAACTGGGCATGCACCACGACGGCCTGCACTTCTTCCCCCTCGAGGGCCGCAGCGACCGCGGCCTGCTCGTGATGAACCACGAATACGCCGACGAGGGCCTGCTGCACCCGGACGGCACGGCCAACGGGTCGGCCGAGAAGGTGCGCAAGAGCCAGGCCGCGCACGGCATTTCGGTGGTGGAAGTGGAAGAGCGCGGTGGTCGTTGGCAGCTGGTGCGCCCCTCGCGGTATGCGCGCCGCCTCACGGCCTTCTCGCCGTTTGCATTGCGCGGCCCGGCCGCTGGCCATCCGATGATGCGCACCGCGGCCGACCCGGCCGGCCGCACCGTGCTCGGCACCTTGAACAACTGCGCCGCCGGTCTCACGCCCTGGGGCACCTACCTCAGCGGTGAAGAAAACTTCAACGGCTACTTCGCCGCACCGAAACAACTCGACGCCCACCAGCGCCGCTGGGGCCTGGGCGCCGACTGGGGCTACCGCTGGCACGCGTTCGACGAGCGCTTCGATGCCGCACGCCACCCCCATGAACCGAACCGCTTCGGCTGGATCGTCGAGGTCGACCCCTTCGATCCGCAGTCCGTCCCCGTGAAACGCACGGCCCTGGGCCGGGCCGCGCACGAAGGCGCCACGGTGGCCGTCACGCGCGAGGGGCGGGCGGTGGTCTACAGCGGCGAAGACGCCCGCTTCGAATACCTCTACAAGTTCGTCTCGCGCGATGCCATCCGCCCCGGCGGCGCAGGACAGACGTCTGCGCAGGCCAACGCCGAACTGCTCGACCACGGCACGCTCTACGTTGCCCGCTTCGAGGCCGACGGCCGCGGCCGCTGGCTGCCCCTGGTGCACGGCCCCGGACCGCTGACGCCCGCCAACGGCTTTGCCGACCAGGGCCAGGTGCTCATCCAGGCCCGCCAGGCCAGCGACGCGCTGCAGGCCACGCCCATGGACCGGCCCGAGTGGGTGGCGGTGAACCCCGCCACGCGCGAGGTCTTCTGCTCGCTCACCAACAACACCCGCCGTGGCACCGAGGGCCACCCCGGCGTGGACGCCGCTCATCCGCGAGCGCGCAACAGCATGGGCCACATCATCCGCTGGCGCGAGGAGGGTGACTTCGACGGCGAGACCTTCACCTGGGATGTCTTCCTCCTGGCCGGCGACCCGGCGAATGCGCGAGCCGAAGCGCAAGGCAACATCCGCGGCGACGCCTTCGCCAACCCCGATGGCCTGTGGGTCGATGCGCGTGGTGTGCTCTGGATCCAGACCGACATGAGCGCCAGCGTCATGGGCCGCGGCGAATTTGCGCGGCTTGGCAACAACCAGATGCTCGCCTGCGACCCCGCCACCGGCGAAGTGCGCCGCTTCCTCACCGGCCCCCGCGGCGCCGAGATCACCGGTGCCACCATGACCCCTGACGGCACCTCGATGTTCGTCAACATCCAGCACCCGGGCGAGCCCGACAACGACCGGACCGATCCGGCCGAGCCCACGAAACACTCCCGCTGGCCCGACGGCGGCCGCCCCCGGTCGGCCACGGTCGTGGTGAGGCGCCGGGACGGGGGGGTGGTGGGCGCTTGAGGTCCGGTGTCGATTTCGGCCTGCGTCAAACGTCGTCCATCCATCTGCAACCATCCCCGAAGGGACTGCGCCATGGCGACCGATGACCCAGTGAAAGGCCCTGCCTCCTACTTCCCGTCCATCGAAAAGAAGTACGGCCAGCCCATCGACCACTGGATGGCCGAGCTGAAGCAGGCTGGCCCGCTCAAGCACATGGAGCTGGTGAACCACCTGAAGACCGAGCACCAGATGGGGCACGGGCATGCGAATGCACTGGTGGCGTGGTTCGTGGCCAAGAGGTAGCACCAGGGTGCAAGACGTACACTGATCTCGTGCAGGACCGATGTTGGCAATGAACAGGATCGCCATGCAACTCTCCGAGCTGATCGACACCTACTGCCAGGCCTGGAGCGACCCGTCGCCTGAGCGGCGCGCTGAACGGCTCGATGCAGTGTGGGCTCCCGGGGCCACCTACACCGACCCGTCCGTGCACGCGGTGGGCAGCGCCGAACTGCTGGCCCATATTGCGACGGTGCTGGCCCGGCGGCCCGGCTCGCGGGTCGTTCGCACGAGCCGGGTTGATGAGCACCACGGCCTGGCCCGGTTTGCGTGGCATGCCGTGGAAGCCAACGGGAACGAACTGCCGGAGGGCATCGACATCGCCTTCCTCTCGGCCGACGGCTCGAAGATCGAGCGCATCATCGGGTTCTTCGGGCCCGTGAAGCGAGACGTGGCGTAGCGCCTCGCCTTTGCCTCTTGCTCAGGGAGCCCGAATGCCCACCCCCGCTGCATTTCCTGCTGAAGGCGGCTGCGATTGCCGCGCCGTGCGCTACCGCATGGAAAGCGCGCCGCTGTTCGTGCATTGCTGCCATTGCCGCTGGTGCCAGCGTGGGCCGGGATCGGCGTTTGCGTTGAACGCGATGATCGAGGCCGACCGGGTGACCAACCTGGGCGAGCCGCCCGAACTGGTGAACACGCCGTCGGAAAGCGGCAGCGGCCAGCTCATCGCGCGCTGCCCGAAGTGCAAGGTGGCCGTGTGGAGCCACTACGCCGGGGCCGGGCCGGTGGTGAAGTTCGTGCGGGTGGGCACCTTGGACAACCCCGACCTGCTGCCACCCGACATCCACATCTTCACGGCCTCCAAGCAGCCTTGGGTGGTGCTGCCCGAAGGCGTGCCCGCCGTGGCGGAGTACTACGAGCGCGAGCACTTCTGGCCCCCCGATAGCCTGGCGCGGCGCGAAGCCATCCTGCCGTTGATTGAGGCGTATCAAGCGGCAAAGGCGCAAGAGGCGTGAGCGTATGGGCGCGGGCGCCCTCGGAGCATTGACGTTGTGTATCCCATGGGATACAATTCTGCTTGCGCATTCTGATCACCGAGGTCTATCGCGATTGGATCAATGGACTCAAGGACCGTACCAGTCGGGCACGCATCCAGGTGCGGGTCGATCGCCTTGCGCATGGCAACCCGGGCCAGCACCGTCATCTGACCGAGGGTGTCTCCGAGCTGAAGATCGATGTGGGGCCAGGATACCGTGTCTATTACACGGAGAGAGGCGGCGAGCTCATCGTGCTTCTCGCTGGGGGTGACAAGTCCAGCCAGTCACAAGACATCAAGGCAGCGATCGAGCTGGCCCGAAATCTCTAGGAGTATCGAGATGGCGAAAGCAGCAGCAAAGGCGAAGGCGAAGACCGCGACCCTGACCTACGACGTGGCGGAGCAACTGCGCACCCCGGAAGAAATGGCCGCGTATCTGGACGCTTGGCTGACTGATGCTCCGGATGATGCGGCCGGCATTGCGCGTGCGTTGGGAGACATTGCGCGTGCCAAGGGGATGACCCAGGTGGCACGCGATGCCGGCCTCAGCCGAGAAAGCCTTTACAAGGCTCTCAGCGAGAACGGCAACCCGAGCTTTGCGACCGTCCTGAAGGTGGCGCGCGCTCTGGGTGTGCGCCTGCATGCGCAAGCTGCATAAGCCAGCCACGCGAGGGCCGCGGCCTCAAGGCCGTCCCAACCCCGTCGCCACCGCTTCCGCCAGCCGCATCCACTCCATTGGCCCGATGCCATAGCGCAGCCCGTTGCGCACCACCACCACCTGGTGCCGGCGCGACACATAGACCAGTTGGCCATGGTTGCCGCGGGCGGCCACTTCGTGTTGGCCGTCGTCGCGCCGCAGGCCCCACCAGAGGTCGGCGTAGTAGACGTCGGGATGATGTTTCATCCAAGGCATGAGAGCCTGATAGTCGTCGGGGGCATCGACGGAAGGGGCCAGCATGGCCTGCATCCACGCCGAGGGCACGACCACCTCGCCGTTGTGCCGGCCGTCGTTGAGCACCAGCAGGCCGAGCTTGGCGAAGTCGATGGCGCGGGCGTTGAGACCGCTCTCCAGTTTCTCGAAGCCCGAGGCTTCGCTGTCCAGGCTCCAGGAGCCGCCATATTCCATGCCCATCGGCGTCCACAGCTTGCGCTGCAGGTAGTCGGTGATGCGCTCGCCGGTGGCGCGCTCCAGGATCAGGCCCAGCAGCAGCGGGTGGTAGTTGTTGTAGAGGAAGTGCCGGCCGGGCTCGCCGTCGATGCGGGTGTGCTGCAGGGCCAGGGCGCGCAGGTCGGGGTGGTAGTAGGTGAGGGCGTTGTCGCCATGGAAGAACGACACCTCGCGGTAGCGGATGCCCGAGGCCATGCGCAGCAGGTGGTGCACGGTGATGCGCTCGAAGCGCGCATCGCGCCCGGCCAGTTCGGGCAGGTATTGCGTGATGGGGTCATGGATGCTGCCGATGCGGCCGTCTTCGATGGCCAGGCCCATCAGTACCGCCAGGAAGGACTTGGCCACCGAAAACGAGGTGACCACCGTGTCGCGCGAGGCGCCGTGGAAGTAGCGCTCGTACACCACCTGCCCGCGGTGCAACACCACAAAGGCCTGGGTGCCGGTGTCTTGCAGCAGGGCATCGAGCTGCTGCCCCGGCTTCCAGGTTTCGAAGGCGCGCTGCACGGCGGCTTCGTCCAGCGCCACGGGCAAGTGCTGCGGTCGTGGCGATGCCTGCAGGGCGCGGGCGGGGAAGCGGTCGACATCGCCCACGTCGGCATCGCCCCAGGCCAGCACGCGCCAGAGGTATTCAGGCGGGTAGCCGGCGCAGCCCGACAGCGCGACGACCAACAGCAGGGCGGTCAGCCGGCGGGGGAACCTGAAGTGGAACCGTCTCATCGTGCCTCCCCTGGCGTGCCACGCGTGATGCTAGCGTGCGAAGATGGCATCCGGGTTGCCCGTCCGACAAGAGCTCACGCGATTGCGAGGAAACCATGAACCCGCCCCCTGTCATCCGCGAAGTTTTTCCCTACCTGCGTGTGCGCCAGGCCCAGGCCGCCGTGGACTTCTACACGCGCGTCTTCGGTGCGAGCGAGCGCTTCCGCCTGACCGAACCCAGCGGCCGTGTCGGCCACCTGGAAATGCAGCTCGGCCCGGCCACGCTGATGCTGTGCGAGGAGTTCCCCGAGTTCGACATCCACGCGCCACCGCCCGAAGGTGTGCAGGGTGTGTCGGTGCACCTGCACCTCGACAACGTGGACGCCGTGGTGACGGCCGCCGTGGCCGCCGGCGCCACGCTCGTGCGCCCACCCGCCGACCAGTTCTACGGCGAACGCTCCGCCACCCTCCGCGACCCCTTCGGCCACACGTGGCTGCTGGGTCACGAGATCGAGAAGGTGACGCCGCAGGAGATGCAGCGGCGGTACACGGCGATGTTCGAGTGACACCTGCTCATCTCTCCGGCGCAGCACAGGTTCCATGGTGGCTGCGCGAGCCACCTCCAGGATCCGGACGGCCACGTCTGGGAGGTGGTCTACAACCCCGGGTTGGCCGACCTGGGCTGAAGCGGGCGTACCATGGTTCTGGATCACAGCAGAGGCATGGCATGACGAACCCCACGATCCAGCATCAGGAAACCGACCATCGCGGTGCGTTCTTCGTTGAACGAGACGGCAAGCGCCTGGCCGAGATGACCTACAGCCGCGCCAACGCCACGCTGATCATCATTGATCACACCGAGGTGGATGAAAGCCTGAAGGGCCAGGGCGCGGGGCGCCAGCTGCTCGATGCCCTGGTGCAATGGGCACGCGAGACCTACACCAAGGTGATGGCGACCTGCCCCTTTGCGCTTGCGCAGTTCAGGAAAGACGCGTCGATCCGCGACGTGCTGGGGTGACGCCCATGGGCCGCGGCATACTTGCGCCATGGCCCCGCCTGCTCCTTCCACCCGCCTGGTGTATTCCACCGACCACGGCCGCATCTGTCCTGAGTGCCGGCAGCCGCACGCCCGGTGCGTGTGCAGGGCGGCGCGCCAGGCTCCGGCCGGCGACGGCATCGTGCGCGTGCGCCGCGAAGTGCAGGGTCGCGGAGGCAAGGCCGTCACGGTGGTGCGCGGCGTGCCGCTGGACGCCGCCGGCCTGAAGGCCCTGGGCCAGGAGCTGAAGGCGGCCTGTGGCTCGGGCGGCACGGTCAAGGACGGGGTCATCGAGGTGCAGGGCGACCACGTCGAGCGCGTGATCGAACGCCTTCAGGCGCGCGGCTGGGTGGTCAAGCGCGCGGGTGGATGAGGCAAGAACCCTAAGGAGACTCCGCATGACCGCACACCCTCTCGACACCTGGCACCGGCTCGTTCGCGAGCAGGACGCTTCGGGCCTGCCGGCCCTGCTCGCGGAAGACGCCGTCTTCCACTCACCGGTGGTGCACACACCGCAGCGAGGCCGCGCGCTGACGGCGGCGTACCTCGGAGCGGCCTTCCGGGTTTTCTTCAACCCGAGCTTCCGCTATGTGCGTGAGATCGTCGGCCCATCGGATGCGATGCTGGAGTTTGAACTTGAACTCGACGGCATCGCCATCAATGGCGTGGACATCATGCACTGGAACGAGGCCGGGCAGATCACGGACTTCAAGGTCCTGTTGCGGCCATTGAAGGCCGTGCACCTGATCCACGAGCGCATGGCGGCGATGCTGCAGGCGGGGCGCTGAGCGATGTCCGCAGGCGACTGGAAGGATCTGTATGCGGCGGCCGGCGCGGGCGACATGGCGCTGGTGCGCTACCACATCGAAGCCGGTGTGAACCCGAATTACCAGCACCCCGAGATCCTGTGCACGCCGCTCGTGCACGCCCTGACCCAGGGCCATGACGAGATCGCGCACTACCTGCTGGACCACGGCGCCGACCCGAATCTGCGCTCGGAGTTCGACAACCTCACGCCCTTGCAGGCGGCGCGCAAGCACGGCCGCCGCGCGCTCGAGGAAGTGTTGGTGGCACGCGGCGCCAGGGACGTGCGCGAGCCCTTCTGGTGGCGCTGGCTGCCGGTGTAGGTGCCTTGGCGGCGCAGCTCAACCGATCAGCCGGAACAGCCCGTAGCCTGCCAGCGCGGCCGACACCAGGCTGAGCGCGGTCCGGGCGGTGCGCCCGCCGGCAAAGGCGGCGATGAGGTTGCACACGAGGAGGGCGGCAAGGACGTAGGTGAGTTTCATGCCGCGATGTTAGTGGGAAGGCGAGGTGGCTTGACCCGCGTCAAATGCCGCGCTTGGCATCGGCCTAGGATGCTTCCATCCCCCTTGGGATGCTGCAAGCCCCTGGAGCGAACCGTGAAAGTTCCCAGTCGCAGTCGTTGCCACCGACTGCACCTCTCAGGCGATGTGCGGGGTCCGGCGGCGAACGAACTGCCCCTCGAACTGCCTCTCATGTGGCCCGCCGGGTCGTTCCCTGCGTCCTTCCCGCACCGCCCACTTCCATGAGACCGAGGAGTCCGCCATGACCCGCCTTCTTCAACGCTTGACCACCGTTGCCTTGACCCTGGGCCTGGGTGCCTGTGCCCAGTGGCCCAACCCAGACCACAGCGCGCATCATCCTGCCGGCGAGACCGCACCCAGCTCGCCGGCCACCACCGCGGGTCAGCCCGACATGGCGGTCCACATGAAGGCCATGCAGTCCCTGCGCGAACGCATGGCCCAGGCCCGCACGCCCGAGGAGCGGCGTGCCCTGATGGACGAACACATGAAGCTCATGCACGAGGGCATGGCGATGATGGGTGGCGGCATGGCACGCCAGGGAGGCATGGGCGGCATGATGGGCGGGCGCATGGGCGCACCGAATGCCAGCCCTGAGGCCTGCCGTCAGATGATGGAGTCCCACATGGAGACCACGCGCTCCATGATGCGGATGATGGAGGGCATGCCCCAGCCCCCCAGCCGTTGAGACCGTGGCCACCACCGTCTACACCTGCCCCATGCACCCGGAGATCCGCCAGGATCGCCCGGGTACCTGCCCCAAGTGCGGGATGACGCTGGAGCCCGTGCTGCCTGAGTTGGACGAAGGCGAGAACCGGGAGCTGGCCGACTTCCGGCGGCGCTTCTGGTGGACGCTGCCGTTGACGGTGGTGGTGACGGTGCTGGCCATGCTGGGCCACCGGCAACCCTGGTTCAGCATGGCCACGCAAAGCTGGATCGAGCTGGCACTGTCGCTGCCCATCGTGCTGTGGGCCGGTTGGCCCTTCTTCGAGCGGGGTGCGCGCTCCATCGTGAACCGCAGCCCGAACATGTGGACGCTGATCGGCCTGGGCACCGGGGCGGCCTTCGTGTACAGCACCGTGGCGACGGTGGCTCCGCAGGTGTTCCCCGACAGCTTTCGCTCCATGGGCCGGGTGGCGGTGTACTTCGAAGCCGCGGCGGTGATCATCTCGCTCACGCTGCTGGGCCAGATCCTCGAACTCAAGGCGCGGTCGCAGACGTCGGCCGCGATCCGGTCGCTGCTGGGCCTGGCGCCCAAGACGGCCCGGCGCATCGGCGCCGATGGCCGGGAAGAGGATGTGCCGCTGACCCATGTGCATGTGGGCGACCTCCTGCGCGTACGGCCCGGCGAGAAGGTGCCGGTCGATGGGGTGGTGGTCGAGGGCAGCAGCGCCGTCGATGAATCGATGCTGACCGGCGAACCCCTGCCGGTGGGCAAGCGGCCCGGCGACAAGCTCATCGGCGCCACGCTCAACACCAGCGGCACGCTGGTGATGCGCTCCGAGCGTGTGGGGGCACAGACCATGCTGTCGCAGATCGTGCAGATGGTGGCGCAGGCCCAGCGCTCCAAGGCGCCGATGCAGCGCCTGGCCGATCAGGTGGCGGGCGTCTTCGTCGTGGCCGTCGTCGCCATCGCCGTGGCGACCTACTTCGCCTGGGGCTGGTTCGGCCCGGAGCCGTCTTGGGTCTTTGGCCTCATCAACGCGGTGGCGGTGCTCATCATCGCCTGCCCCTGCGCCCTGGGCCTGGCCACGCCCATGTCCATCATGGTGGCCACCGGCCGGGGAGCCACGCGCGGCATCCTCTTCCGGGACGCGGCGGCCATCGAGCACTTCCGGCGCGTCGACACGCTGATCGTCGACAAGACCGGCACCCTCACCGAAGGCCGGCCGGCCTTCGAGCGGGCGGTCCCGGTGCCCGGCACCACGGCCGACGAGGTGCTGCGCCTGGCCGCCAGCCTGGACCAGGGCAGCGAGCACCCGCTGGCCGACGCCATCGTGGCGGCCGCACGCGCCCAGGGGCTGGCGCTGGACCCGGTCGAGGACTTCGAGTCGGGCTCCGGGATCGGCGTGCGCGGCCGGGTGGGCGGGCGCACCCTGGTCCTGGGCAACACCGTGTGGATGCAGCAGCACGGCGTGCCGGTGCAGGCCCTGGCCGCCGAGGCCGAGGCCCTGCGGCAACAAGGCGCCAGCGTGATGCATCTGGCGGCCGACGGGGTGCTGTTGGGTCTGCTGGCCGTGTCCGACCCGGTCAAGGCGAGCACGCCCGAGGCCGTGGCCACGCTGCGCACGGCCGGGCTGCGCCTGGTGATGGCCACCGGCGACGGCCTGACCACGGCGCGCGCGGTGGCGCAGCGCCTGGGCATTGACGAGGTGCATGGTGAAGTGAAGCCAGCCGACAAGCTGGCCCTGGTGCAGCGGCTGCAGGCCGAAGGCCGCACGGTGGCGATGGCCGGCGATGGCATCAACGACGCCCCGGCCCTGGCCCAGGCCGATGTGGGCGTGGCCATGGGCACCGGCACCGACGTGGCGATGAACAGCGCGGGCGTGACCCTGGTGAAAGGCGACCTGCGCGGCATTGCCCAGGCGCGCACCCTGTCGGAGGCCACCATCGCCAACATGCGCCAGAACCTGGTGTTTGCCTTCCTCTACAACGCACTGGGTGTGCCGCTGGCCGCCGGCGCGCTCTATCCGTGGACGGGCTGGCTGCTCTCGCCGATGATTGCCGCGCTGGCGATGAGCCTGAGCTCGGCCTCGGTGATCGCCAATGCCCTGCGGCTTCGGTACAAAGCCTGACATGGGTCAAGGCCGACCCCTGCGCACCGCGCCCGCCAGCCCTCATAATCCCCCCATGCGCCGCCTGTCGCTGTGGATCCTCCTGCTGCTGAGCTTTGCGCTGCCCGTCTACGGCAGCGCGGGCTTCGCCGTGCCGCAGGCGCCTTGTGCGATGGCCGACATGGATGCGGCGGTGATGGCGGCAGACGAGGCCGCCGGCGACTGCTGTAACGACCTCGACACCTATGCCCAGACCGGCCAGGCCTGCAAGGTGGGCCAGGAGTGCCCGGCCAGCCCGACGCTGACGGTCTCGGCCGATCCGGCCGGCCTGCTGACCCTGCGGGCGCAGGCCCCGCCTGCCGGGGGCGCTCTTCAGCCCCCCTGGGGCGAGCCCAGCGGCATCTGGCGCCCCCCTGCCTTCCTCTGACCCCTGCTGAACCCGCGGCGGGCCCGTGAGCGGCCCGGCCGTGCCTGCGCACGCGACCCGCGTGCGCCGACATCAGGAGTTGGAACATGACTGCCCGCATTCCCGCGGCAAGGCGTTGCCGGACCCTTTGGGGCCCGCGCCTGCTGCCCGTCCTGGCCCTGGCCGTGCTGCCGGCCTGGGCCCAGGTCCCCCCCTTGAGTCTTGACGAAGCCTTGGCGCTGGCCGTGCAGGACGCACCCACGCTGTCGGCGAGCCAGGCCCGCATCGAGTCGGCCGACCAGGCCCGGCGCACGGCGGGCGCCTGGCCCGACCCGCGCCTGGCGCTGGGCCTGGAGAACCTGCCCGTGAGCGGGCCCGAGCGCTATCGGCTCACCGCCGACGGCATGACGATGCAGCGCATCGCCGTGATGCAGGACTGGCCGAACGCCGGCAAGCGCGAGGCGCGTGTGGCGGCGGCCGAACGCCGGGTGGCCGCCGAGCAGGCCCGCGAGGGCGACGAGCGCCGCCGCCTGCACGCCGAGGTGGCGCAGGCCTGGATCCGCCGGCACACCCTGGAACGCCAGCTCGAGGTGCTGCAGGCGCTGGAGGCCGAGAACCAGGCGCTCGCCGCCCAGGTGCAGGCGCAGCTCGCCGGCGGGCGAGGCATGGCCACCGATGCGGTGATGCCGCGGCAGGAGGCTGCGCAGCTTGACCAACGCCGCGACGCCCTGCACACCCAGCAGGCGCAGGCGGTGGCAGCGCTGCGCCGCTGGATCGGTGTGGCGGCCGAGCGTCCCCTCGTGTCAGGCGGTTTCGACGCGACTGTCGATGCCGGTGTACTGGTAGGAGCGCTATCGGGCCATCCACGACTGCGGGCGGCCCAGGCGGAGGTGGACAGGCTCGAGGCCGAACGCCGCGAGGCCCAGGCCGGCAAGCGCCCTGACTGGGGGGTGGAGCTGGCCTACCAGCGCCGGGGCAGGGCCTATGGCGACATGGTGTCGGTGCAGGTCAGCATCGACCTGCCGGTGCTGCCGGGTGCCCGCCAGGACCCGCAGATCGCCGCGCGCGCCGCGGCCCGGCGTGCCGCGCAAGCCGAGCACGAGATGCTGCGCCGCGAACTGGCCGAGGCGCTGGAGGCCGACCTGGCCGACCTGCACCGCCTGGACCGCACGCTGGTGCGCTACGAGACGCAGTGGCTGCCGCTGGCCGACGACAAGGTCGCCCTGGCGCTGGCGGCCTACCGCGCCGGCACGGGCACGCTGGCCGACCTGCTGGCCGCGCGCCGCGAGCGCATCGAGGCGCGGCTGGAGCACCTGGCCGTGCAGGGTGAGCGCCAGAGCCTGGCCGCCCGCCTGTACTTCACCTTTGTTTCTGAAGGAGCCTTGCCATGAGGTCTTCCATTGCAATGTCGCGCCTGGCCCGGGTGGCCGGCGCTGTAGGCCTGGTGGCCCTGGGGGCAGCGGGAGCTCGCTGGTGGCCCACGTCGGAGGATGCGGCCGGCCATGCCCACGCCAGCGTGGCCACTTCGGCCGAGGTGCCGGCCACCGAACGCCGCGTGCTGTACTGGTACGACCCCATGGTGCCGCAGCACCGTTTCGACCGGCCCGGCAAGTCGCCCTTCATGGACATGGACCTGGTGCCGCGCTATGCCGACGAAGGTGAGGCTGGCGACACCGTGCGCATCGATCCCGCCGTCGCCCAGAACTTGGGGCTGCGCCTGGCCACGGTCACACGCGGTCCGCTGCACACCCGCATCGAGGCGACCGGCGTGCTGGGCTACAACGAGCGCGACGTGGCCGTGGTGCAGGCGCGCACGGAAGGTTTCGTCGAGCGCGTGGCCCCGCTGGCCCCGGGCGACGTGGTGGTCGCCGGCCAATGGCTGGCCGAACTGCTGGTGCCCGCCTGGGTGGCCGTGCAACAGGAGTTCCTGGCCGTGCGGGCCCTGGGCGACGACACGCTCACCGCGGCCGCGCGCGAGCGCATGCGCCTGGCGGGCCTGCCCGAGGCGCTGCTGCGCGAAGTGGAGGCCAGCGGCCAGCCGCGCACCCGGGTGCGGGTCACGGCGCCGCGCCGCGGCGTGATCGAGGAACTGGGCGTGCGCGAGGGCATGACCGTGATGGCCGGGCAGACGCTGGCGCGCCTCAACGGCCTGGACCCGGTGTGGCTGGACGTGGCCGTGCCCGAGGCCCAGTCCACCTTCGTGCAGGTGGGCCAGGCCGCCGAGGTGCGGTGGCATGCCGCCCCTGGCCAGGTCCTGACGGGCCGCGTGACGGCCGTGCTGCCCACGCTCAGCGGGGCCACGCGCACCTTGCGCGTGCGGGTGGAGTTGCCCAACCCTGACGGCCGGCTGCGGCCGGGCCAGACGGCCCAGGCGAGCCTGGTCGGCGCCACGGCCGGCGAGGCCTTGCGTGTGCCCACCGAGGCGGTCATTCGCACCGGCCGGCGCGCGGTGGTGATGCGCGCCGAGGCCGAGGGCCGCTACCGGCCCGTGGAGGTGCAACTGGGCGCCGAGGTCGGTGACGAGACCCTCGTGCTCGAAGGCCTGGCCGAAGGCGACCGCGTCGTGGCCAGCGGCCCCTTCCTGATCGACTCCGAAGCCAGTCTGCGCGGGGTGCTGGCGCGCGACCGCGGCGAAGCGGCAGGCCCCGTGCTGCACGAGGCCGAGGCCACGCTGGAGGACCTCCTCGACGACGAGGTGGTGCTGGACCACGGGCCCTTTCCCAGCCTGAACATGCCGGCCATGACCATGGCCTTCCCGCTCGCGCGGCCCGAGCTGGCCCAGGGCCTGCGCCCCGGCATGCGCGTGAAGGTGGCGGTGCGCCAGACCGGGCAAGGCCTCGTGGTCGAGCGCCTGGCACCCCTCGGAGGTGCACGATGATCGCCGCCCTGATCCGCTGGTCGGTGCACAACCGCTTTCTGGTGCTGCTGGCCACGGGCTTCCTGGTGGCCGCCGGCCTCTGGTCGGTGCGCACCACCCCCATCGACGCACTGCCCGACCTGTCGGACGTTCAGGTCATCATCCGCACGAGCTACCCTGGCCAGGCGCCGCAGATCGTCGAGAACCAGGTCACCTACCCGCTGTCGAGCACCATGCTGTCGGTGCCCGGTGCGCGCGCCGTGCGGGGGTATTCCTTCTTTGGCGACAGCTTCGTCTATGTGCTGTTCGAGGACGGCACCGACCTCTACTGGGCCCGCTCGCGGGTGCTGGAATACCTCAACCAGGCCCAGGGCCGGCTGCCGGCCACCGCGCGGCCCTCGCTCGGGCCCGATGCCACCGGCGTGGGCTGGATCTACCAGTACGCCCTGGTCGACCGCAGCGGCCGCCACGACCTGGCCCAGCTGCGCGCGCTGCAGGACTGGTTCCTGAAGTTCGAGCTCACCGCCTTGCCGCAGGTGGCCGAGGTGGCCACGGTCGGCGGCATGGTGCGGCAGTACCAGGTGGTGATCGACCCGGTGCGCCTGGCCAGCCTCGGTCTCACGCATGGCCAGGTGATCGAGGCGCTCCAGCGGGCCAACCAGGAGACCGGCGGCGCGGTGCTGGAGCTGGCCGAGACCGAATACATGGTGCGCGCCAGCGGCTACCTGCGCAGCCTCGACGACTTCCGTGCCATCCCGCTCGCGCTGGAGGGCGCGGTGCCGGTGCGCCTGGGCGACGTGGCCCACGTGCAGCTCGGCCCCGAGATGCGCCGCGGAGTGTCGGAGCTGGATGGCCAGGGCGAGGCCGTGGGCGGCGTGGTCGTGCTGCGTTCGGGCGGTGATGCGCGCCAGGTGCTGGCGGCCGTGAAGGACAAGCTGCAGGCCCTGCAGGCCGGCCTGCCCGAGGGCGTGGAGATCGTCACCACCTACGACCGCAGCGAACTCATCGACCGCGCCATCGCGAACCTCACCACCAAGCTCATCGAGGAGTTCGTGGTCGTCGCACTCGTGTGCGCGGTCTTCCTGTGGCACCTGCGCTCCTCGCTGGTGGCCATCGTCTCGCTGCCGCTGGGCGTGCTGGTGGCCTTCCTCGTCATGCGCCAGCAGGGCATCAACGCCAACATCATGTCGCTCGGGGGCATTGCCATTGCCATCGGTGCGATGGTGGACGCCGCGCTGGTGATGATCGAGAACGCCCACAAGCGCATCGAGGCCTGGCAGCACGCCCATCCGGGCCAGTCGCTCACCGGCGAGGCGCGCTGGAAGGAGATGACCGAGGCCGCCGTGGAGGTGGGGCCGGCGCTCTTCTTTTCGCTGCTGATCATCACGCTGTCCTTCATCCCGGTCTTCACGCTGCAGGCGCAGGAGGGGCGGCTTTTCGGGCCGCTGGCCTACACCAAGACCTATGCGATGGCCGCGGCGGCCGCGCTGTCGGTCACGCTGGTGCCGGTGCTGATGGGCTACTGGATCCGCGGGCGCATTCCGGCCGAAACCGCCAACCCGCTCAACCGCTGGCTCATCGCGGCCTACCGGCCGCTGCTCGACGCCGTGCTGGCTCGCCCGCGCACCACGCTGGCGGTGGCCGCGATGCTGTTCGCCACCAGCCTGTGGCCCGTAAGCCGCCTGGGCGGCGAGTTCCTGCCCGCCATGGACGAGGGCGACCTGCTCTACATGCCATCGGCCCTGCCGGGTCTGTCGGCGCAGAAGGCGGCCGAGCTGCTGCAGGCCACCAACCGCATGATCCGCAGCGTGCCGGAGGTGGAGCACGTGCACGGCAAGGCCGGCCGTGCCGAGACCGCCACCGACCCCGCGCCGCTGGAGATGTTCGAGACCACCATCCGCTTCAAGCCGCGCGACCAATGGCGCGAGGGCATGACGCCGCAGAAGCTGGTGGAGGAGCTCGACCGCGCCGTGCAGGTGCCCGGCCTCACCAACATCTGGGTCCCGCCCATCCGCAACCGCATCGACATGCTGGCCACCGGCATCAAGAGCCCCATCGGCGTGAAGGTGGCCGGCGCCGGCCTGGCCGAGATCGAGCAGGTCAGCCAGCGCATCGAGCAGGTGGCGCGCACCGTGCCCGGGGTGTCGTCGGCCCTGGCCGAGCGGCTCACCGGCGGGCGCTATGTCGACGTGGACATCGACCGGGCGGCGGCGGCCCGCCACGGCCTGAACGTGGCCGACGTGCAGTCGGTGGTGGCCAGCCTGGTGGGCGGCGAAACCGTCGGCGAAACCGTCGAGGGCCCGGCGCGTTTTCCGATCAGCGTGCGCTACGCCCGCGAGTGGCGCGACACCGTCGAGCGCCTGCGGGCCCTGCCCGTCGTGACGCCCGCCGGCACGCAGATCACGCTGGGCAGCGTGGCGCGTGTGGACGTGAGCGAAGGCCCGCCGATGCTGCGCAGCGAGAATGCCCGGCCCACCGGCTGGGTCTATGTGGACGTGCGCGGACGCGACCTCGCCTCGGTGGTGGCCGACCTGCGCGCGGCCGTCGCGCGCGACGTGCCGCTGGCCCCAGGCATGAGCGTGGCCTATTCGGGCCAGTTCGAGTTCCTGGAGCGCGCCAACGCGCGCCTGCGGCTGGTGGTGCCGGCCACGCTGCTCATCATCTTCGTGCTGCTCTACCTCACCTTCCGGCGCATCGACGAGGCGGTGCTGCTGATGGCCACGCTGCCCTTTGCGCTCACCGGCGGGGTGTGGTTCCTCTACGCGATGGGCTACCACCTCTCGGTGGCCACCGGCGTGGGCTTCATCGCCCTGGCCGGCGTGGCCGCCGAGTTTGGCGTGATCATGCTGCTCTACCTGCGCCAGGCCTGGGAGGCCCGCCTGGCCGCCGGGCGCACCGACGCGGCGGCATTGCTCGAAGCCCTGCGCGAGGGCGCGGCCCTGCGCGTGCGGCCCAAGGTGATGACGGTGGCCACCATCGTGCTGGGCCTGCTGCCCATCCTGTGGGGCAGCGGCACCGGCAGCGAGGTGATGAGCCGCATCGCCGCCCCCATGGTGGGCGGCATGGTCACGGCGCCGCTGCTCTCGCTCTTCGTGATCCCGGCGGCCTACCGGCTGATGCGACAGCGGCGGGCCCGGCCTTGATTGGGCGGCCCGCCGCCGGGCTGGCTCAGTCGGCCCGGATGCCGCGCTCGGCGATCACCCGGCCCCACTTGTCCATTTCGGCCTTCAGGTGGCTGGCCAGTTCGGCTGGGGTGCTGCCGATGGGTTCGGCGCCGATGGCGGCAAAGCGGGCCTTCACCTCGGGCAGCTGCAGGGCCTTGGTGAGTGCGGCGTGCATCGTGTTCACCTGCGCGGCGGGCGTGCCGGCGGGCATGAAGACGGCAAACCACGGCGACAGCTCGTAGCCCTTCACGCCGGCCTCGGCCACGGTGGGCACGTTGGGCAGGGTGGACGAGCGCCTGGCGGTGGTGACCGCGATGGCGCGCAGCTTGCCCGACTCGATGTGCGGGCGCGCCGAGGTGATGCTGTCGAACATGTAGTCGACCTGGCCGCCCAGCAGGTCGGTCACGGCCGGCGCGCTGCCGCGGTAGGGCACGTGCAGCATGTTCAGCCCGGTCATCGACAGGAAGAGCTCGCCCGCGAGATGGATGGAGGTGCCGTTGCCGGCCGAGGCATAGGTGATCTTGCCCGGCGCGGCCTGGGCCTGGGCGATCACCTCGGCCACGGTGGCGGCCTTGTTGTGGGCCGTGTTGGTGACCAGCACGTTGGGCACCACCGCCAGCAGCGAGACGGGCGCAAAGTCCTTCACCGGGTCGTAGGCCAGCTTGCCGTAGAGGAACTTGTTCACCGCCATGCCGTTGGCCACGATGATCATCGTGTGGCCGTCGGCCGGGGCGCGTGCCACATCGGTGGCGCCGATGTTGCCGCCGGCACCGGCCTTGTTCTCGATCACGAAGGTCTGGCCCAGGTCGCGGCCCATGTGCTCGCCCAGGGTGCGCGCGATCACGTCCATCGCACCGCCGGGCGGGAAGGGCACGACCCAGCGCACGGGCTTGGACGGGTAGGCCTGGGCCAGGGCCGCGGTCGCCGTGCCGAGGGCCAGCAGGGCGGCGAGGGCGGTGCGTGTGAGGAAGCGGATGCTCATGGGGTGTCTCCGTCGTGAGTCTATGGGGGCGTTCGGTTCAACGCTCGTCGTTGTGGATGGACGAGGGGTGGCGGCACAGTGGCAACACCGTGATGTCCATGTAGGGAAAGAGCGGCAGGCGCATCAGGGTGTCGTGCAGCGTGGCGTGGTCGGGCACGTCGAAGATGCTGACGTTGGCGTACTGGCCGGCGATGCGCCAGAGGTGGCGCCACACGCCCTCGCGCTGCAGTTGCTGGGCGAGGGCCTTCTCGCGCGCCTTGAGGTCGGCCGCCGCCTCGGCGGGCAAGTCGGCCGGCAGGCGCACGGTCATGTGGACGTGATAGAGCATGGGTCAGACCTCGGTGGACGGCGCCGTCACGCGCACGGAGGTGCGCGGGCGGTCGCGCCGGTAGTGGGCGAGCTTGTCTTCGTCGATCCGCAGGCCCAGGCCGGGGCCGGTGGGCAGGTGCAGCTCGAAGTCGCGGAAGACAGGGCGTTCGACGACGATGTCGTCCTTCAGCAGCAGGGGGCCGAAGAGCTCGGTGCCCCAGGCCAGCTGCGGGCAGGTGGCAAAGGTGTGGGCGGCGGCCACGCTGCCGAGGCTGCCTTCGAGCAGCGTGCCGCCATACAGGCCGATGCCCGCGGCATCGGCCACGGCCGCAGCACGCAGGGTTTCGCCGGGGCCACCGGCCTTGGACAGCTTCAGTGCGAACACGTCGGCCGCGGCGTTGCGGGCCAGCTCGAAGGCATCGATCGCGTCGTTGAAGCCTTCGTCGGCCATGAGGGGCACATCGAAGCGGGCGCTCAGCCGCGCCAGCGCGCCGCGGTGGCGTCGCGAGACGGGCTGCTCGACCAGGCCCACCCCCGCGGCTTCGAGGGCGCCGATGGCGCGGGTGGCTTCGGCCTCGTCCCAGGCCTGGTTGGCGTCCACGGTGATCAGCACGTCGTCGCCCAGGGCGCGCTTGATGGCGGCCACGTGGGCCACGTCGGCCGCCACGTCGCGGCGGCCCACCTTGAGCTTGAAGACCTTGTGGCGGCGCTGTTCGATGAGCGCCAGGGCCTCGTCGATGTCGCGTGCGCTGTCGCCGCTGGCCAGCGTCCACAGCACCGGCAGCGCTGCTCGCACGGCGCCGCCCAGCAATGCGTGCACGGGCAGCCCGCGACGCCGGCCCTCGGCGTCGAGCAGGGCGGTCTCGATCGCCGACTTCGCAAACGACTGGCCCTGGATCGAGCGCGCGAGCAAGGCCATGGCAGCGTTCACGTTGGTGGCGTCCAGGCCGATCAGCAGCGGGGCGAGGTAGGTGTCGATCGCGAGCTTGACGCCTTCGGGGCTTTGATCGCCGTAGGCCAGCCCACCGATGCTGGTGGCCTCGCCCACGCCTTCGTGCCCGTCGCTGCAGCGCAGGCGCACGATCACCAGAGTCTGCTGGTGCATCACCGTCATCGCCAGCTGGTGGGCGCGGATGGTGGGCAGATCGACCAGAAGGGTTTCGACGGCGGTGACGGTGATCGCGGGCTTCATGCATTCATCTTGGTTGCCACGGCGCCCCGCGTCCAATATCGTTTGTGTCCTGCCCGATACCCAGGAGGTATGGATGGAACTGCGACACCTGCGCTATTTCGAGGCCGTGGCCCGCGAGAGGAGCTTCAGCCGTGCGGCCGAGCGGCTGCACATCGCGCAGCCGCCCTTGAGCCGGCAGATCCGCCAGATCGAGGACGAGTTGGGCGCTCAACTGATCGACCGCCAGGCGCGGCCGCTGCAGCTCACGCCAGCCGGACGCTTTTTCTACGAACAGGTGGTGCAGCTGCTCGGGCGCGTGAAGGAAGCGGCCGAGGCCACGCGCCGCATCGCCGAGGGCGAACGCACCTGGTTCGGCATTGGCTTCGTGCCGTCCACGCTCTACGGCTTCCTGCCCGACCTGATCCGGCGCTTTCGCAGCGGCCTGCAGGGGGTGGAGGTGGGTCTCTCGGAGCTGACCACGCTGCAGCAGGCCGAGGGGCTCAAGGCCGGGCGCATCGACGTGGGCTTCGGCCGGCTCGTGCTGGACGACCCGGCACTGCACGGCGAGGTGGTGCTGCAGGAGGCCCTGGTGGCGGCCCTGCCCTCGCGCCACAAGCTGCTGGGGCAGGCGCGCGTGAGCCTGGCGCGCTTGGCCGACGAGCCGCTGGTGCTCTACCCGGCGCGCCCGCGCCCGAGCTATGCCGACCACGTGCTCGAGATCTTCCGCACCCGCTCGCTGTCGCCCACGGTGGCCTTCGAGGCCAATGAAATGCAGACGGCCATCGGCCTGGTGGCGGCCGGTGCCGGCGTGGCCCTGGTGCCCGAGTCGGTGCAGCGCCTGCACCGCGACGACGTGAGCTACCGGCCGCTCAGTGATGCGGGCGTGAGTTCGCCAGTCATCATGAACTGCCGGGCCGACGACCGGTCACCGTTGTTGGCGCGACTGCGTGCCCAGCTGCGCACGCAGTCGCGGGCCCAGACGCGCCGGAGTCGCTGAGCCTTCCGTTCAGCCGCAGTGGCCGGGGCCGCTGCCGCCCTCGTTGTAGGCGGTCAAGGCCTCCACCAGGGCGCTCACCTGGTTGGGGCGCAGCGAACCACTGCCCGCCGGCGGCACCACGCGGCCGGCGATCAGGAAATCGGCCTGAGCGATGGTGGTGGCGATGGCGGTGGCGTCGGCGCCATTGGCCACGTTGAGCTTGGCGCCGATGAGCTGGTGGGCCAGGCTCACCAAGCCGTTGCCGGCCACCGGCTGCTGCAGGATGGCCAGCAGCTGCAGGTCGGTGTAGGCCACCGAGCCCAGCAGCAGGGAGGCCACGGGCCATTCATTGCTGTTGTTGCCGGTGGGCACCGGGCCGTGCGTGCGCCAGTAGCCGATCGTGTAGGTGCATTGGCCGGTGGGGCCGCAGTCGAGCGTGTGGCAGTACACCGTCTCGGTGAAGGTGGGAGGATCCTCGGGTTCTTCCACGATTTCCTGGACGGAGATGCCCTCGACGGGTTCCCTCAGCAAGGCGGCGCGGAAGAGGTACTTGGTGCCGCAGGCCAGCGGGCCGCAGCCGTCGCCTTCCTCACCGACGGTGACGTCCACCGATTCGCCGGGAGCCAGGGCCTCGGTGCGCTGGGTTTCGCAATAGCCCTCCCAGTTGTAGTTCGCGGCCTCCCAGGCGGCATAGCTCATCGATTGCAGCAGGAAGCCGTTCGGGGCACCGGCTTCGCCGGCCGTGAAGCGCACCGTCAGCGTGGTGCCGGTGGCCAGCTCGCACAGGGCGAGCAGGGTGGCGTCGGTCGGGATGTTTGCCTCGCCGGTGCTGGCGGCAAAGGCGCGGGCGGCTTCGTCATCGCCACCACCGCCTCCACAGGCGCTGAGCAGCGGACCCAGGGCGGTGGCGCCGGCGCCCAAGGCGGCCAGGCGCAGGAAACGGCGGCGTGTGGGGAAGACGTCAGGACGGCGCATGGGCATGGCGGTCTCCTCGAGGTGGGTGAGTCCTGTGATCTTCGTCACAAATGGGATGTTTGCCCACCCGTTGTCACCCCGCGCCTGAGGGGGCCCCCCGCCGATTCAGAGGGTCAGGACGCGCCGAGCGACCGCAGAGGACAGGGGCAGGTGCTCCGTGGGAGGGCTGTCGGGCGCCTCGTCCAGGAAGCGCGCCTCGGGCAGGGTGTCGGACCAGGCCAAGCGGTCCTCGCGGGCCAGGGCGCCGGGCGCCTGCCGGCGTCCCGGGGCGCGCAGCGGCCAGCCGGCGATGCGGGACAGTTCCTGCCACAGAGGGGGCGATTGCATGGCAACTCCTTGATTTGACGGCGTTTGTGGGCGGTGACGGCAGTGTCCGGCGTCCTGTTCGGGGCTGTCGTCAGGCCGTGGTCCGGTTTCGGTCAGGCGGGGGCCAGTTTGTCAGCCCTGTGTGACGAGGGATGCGTACCATCGGGCCATGAACGCCCCGCTGCGCTTCGGCCCTTTCGAACTCGACATCGCCAACGTTCGCCTGGTGCGCAACGGCCAGCCGCTCACCCTGCCCCCGAAGGCCTTTGCCCTGCTGGCCTGCCTGGCGGCGCGCCCAGGCCAGCTCGTCAGCAAGGACGAGCTGCTCGACACCGTCTGGGGACGGCGCTTCGTCAGCGAGGGCGTGATCAAGACGGTGGTGAGCGAGCTGCGCGCGGCGCTGGACGACGACCCGCGCCAGCCGCGCTGGATCGAGACCGTGGCCCGGCGCGGCTACCGTTTTGTCGGCGATGTGGCCGCCGCGGCCGCGGTGCCGGAACCGCAGGGCACCGCGCCGGGCGGCCTGATCGGCCGGGAGGCGGAACTGGGCGCGCTGCAGTCGGCCTGGAAGGCGGCCCAGGCGGGTCAGCGTCGCTTCGTGCTGGTGGCCGGTGAGCCGGGCGTGGGCAAGAGCGCCTTGCTGGCGGCCTTCGTGGCCGGCATCGAGCAGGGTCGTGTCGTGTCGGGCCAGTGTGTGGAGGCCTATGGCAGTGATGAGCCTTACCTGCCGGTGCTGGAAGCCCTGGGCCAGATGTGTGCCGCCGAGCCGGACCTTGTGCCCACCCTGCGCCGCTTTGCACCCACCTGGCTCGTGCAACTGCCCTGGCACCTCACCGAGGCCGACCGCGCCACGCTGCAGCGCGAGGTGACCGGCGCCACGCAGGACCGCATGCTGCGCGAGGCCGGCGCCCTGCTCGACCACTTGGGCCAGGACCAGCCCCTGCTGCTGGTGCTGGAAGACCTGCACTGGGCCGACCCGGCCACGGTGCGATTGCTCGACGTGCTGGCGCGCCGCCGCGCCCCGGCCCGGCTGATGATTGTCTGCAGCTTCCGGCCGGCCGACGTGGCCATTGCCGACCACCCCTTCGGCGACCTGCGGCGCGAGCTGCGCCTGCACCGCCTGGTGGACGAGGTGGTGCTCGAAGGCCTGGATCCGCCCCGCCTGGCCGCGCTGCTGGATCAGCGCTTCGGCCCGCCCGCGCTGCCGCCGGCCTTCGTGCAGGCCCTGCACCAGCACACCGAAGGCCTGCCGCTGTTTGTGCTGGGGGTGCTCGACGAACTGGTGGCCGACGGCGCCCTGGTGCCGCGCGAGGAGGGCGGCTGGCGCCTGGCGGGCGACCCGGCCGCGCCCCTGCCGGTGCCGGCCAGCCTGGCCGGTGTGATCGAGAAGCAGTTCATGCGCCTGCCGCCCGAGGTGCGCGCCCTGCTGGAAACCGCCGCGCTGGCGGCACCCGAGTTCCAGCACCTGCAGCTTGCCGAGGCCATGGGCCTGCCGGCCGACACCGTGCGCGAGCGGCTGGAGGGCCTGCTGCGCCGGCAGATCTGGCTGCGCGCCGCGGGGGCCGAGGAACTGCCCGACGGCCGCTGGGCCCTGGGCTGCACCTTCGAGCATGCGCTGATCCGCCACACCCTGGCGCGCCGCGTGGGCCCGTCGCTGCGGGTGGAGCGCCACCGCCGCCTGGCCGATGCGCTGGAAGCGGCCTGGGGCGCGCGCGTGGGTGAGATCGCCACCGAGCTGGCGATGCACGCCGAGCAGGGCCATGAGCCCCTGCGCGCCGCGCGCTACTGCGCCCTGGCTGCGCGCAACGCCCTGCAGCGCCGCGCCGCGCGGGAAGCGCTGGCCATGGCGCGGCGGGGCCTCGACCTGATCGAGCCGCTGGACGCCGCCGCACGCCGCGAGGCCGAACTGCCCCTGCTGGCGCTGCGCCTGACGGCCACCATGCTCACCGAAGGCCTGTCGTCACCTGCAGCCCGCCCGCTGGTGGCCCAGGCGCTGGCCCTGGTGCAGGACCTGCCGGTGTCCCCCGACACCGCTGCGCTGTGGCACGTGGCCCTGCTGGTGCACGTGACCGGCCGCCTGCCGGGCACAGGGGACCTGGCGCAGCGCTTCTTCGAGCGCGCCCAGGCCGGCGGCGATGCGCAGTGCCGCGCGGCGGCCCACAACATGGTGGGCGTGAATCGGCTGCATGGCGGCCACCTCACCGACAGCATTGCGCAGTTCGAGGCCTCGCTGGCCCTGGCCGAGGGCTCGCCGCCGCCGGCCGCGCCCATCCTGCTGCGCGACCCGCGCATCGAGGCCCTGTCCTACCTGTGCCTGACCGAAACCGTGGCCGGGCGCTTTGCACGTGCGCGCGAGCGCGGCGCGGCGCTGGACGCCTTCATTGCCGCCGGCACCGACCTCATCAGCGAGGGCCTGGGCCGCTGGTTCCAGGTCTATGCGCACGTCTACCGTCGCGACGCGGCGGCGCTCAAGCCCGTCAGCGAACACATCGTGGCCTTGCTGGAAGCGCGCGGCGCTTCGCCCGCCCTGCAGCCGCACCGCATGGCCCTGGGCTGGGCGCGCGCCCAGCTCGGTGAAGCCGCCGAGGGGGCGGCCCTGGCCGCCGACGCCCTGGCCCGCTACCGCGCCCAGGGCAGCCGCCAGGGGCTGGTGGGCCTGTGCGCGATGGTGGGCGAGGCCCTGCGCCTGGCGGGTGATCGGGAGGCCGCACTTGCCTGTGTGCGCGACGGCGAGGCCGCGGCCGCCGAGCTGGGCGACGCCTATGCCCGATCGACCCTGATGCGGCTGGCAGCCGACCTGGCGCTGGACGCCGACCCGGACGATGACCACGCCGAAGCCGTGCTGCAGGAAGCGGCGGCCCTGGCCAGCCGTCAGGCAGCGGTGCTGATCGAAGCGGGGGTGTGGGTGAGGCTGGCTCCCCTGATGGCCGGGCGCGGGCGCGGCG
This sequence comes from uncultured Caldimonas sp., assembly GCA_964552215.1. Taxonomy (GTDB): domain Bacteria; phylum Pseudomonadota; class Gammaproteobacteria; order Burkholderiales; family Burkholderiaceae_C; genus Caldimonas. The sequence continues at coordinate 40,698 of CAZKGD010000007.1, read as the reverse complement.
AGGCGGCCCGCGAAAGCGTGGCACGGCTGATGGCGCGCGCCGAACCGGCAGATGACGCGCCGGTGCTCAGGGATCTGCGCGCCTGGCTGGCCGACGCCTGATTCGGCTCAGACCACGCCGCTCAGGCCCTCGGGCGAACGCCAGGCCGGTGGCGGCTCCTCGGTGGCGGCTGCCACCAGCACCTGGGCCTGTTCGTGCACCAGGCAGGCCAGCAGGGCCGCACCATTGTCGAAGTCGTGCCGGCGTCCGCTGCTCACATGCTCCAGCCGCCCGCTCAGGCCGCCAGGCGAGCGCGGGTCGGGCACGTGCAGCTTGATCACGTAGACGCAATCGGACGGGCGGGGGGCGGCGGCGGTGTTCATGGACGATCCTGGCAGCGAGTCTGGCCACCAGTCTCTCGCGCCGGTGCTGCCGCTGTCGTCAGGGCCCGGTCCGGTTTCGGTCAGGGCGCCTCACTTCGCCGTGGGCATCACGAACTCGGCGCCCTTGGCCGTGCTTTCGGGCCAGCGCTGCATCACCGACTTCTGCTTGGTGTAGAAGCGCACGCCCTCTTCGCCATAGGCGTGGGTGTCGCCGAAGAGCGAACGCTTCCAGCCCCCGAAGCCGTGCCAGGCCATGGGCACGGGGATGGGCACGTTGATGCCCACCATGCCCACCTGGATGCGCCGCGCGAACTCGCGTGCCACGTTGCCGTCGCGGGTGTAGCAGGCCACGCCGTTGCCGTACTCGTGAGCGTTGACCAGGTCCACCGCCTCGGCGAAGTCCTTCACGCGCACGCAGCCCAGCACCGGGCCGAAGATCTCTTCCTGGTAGATCTTCATCTGTGGCGTCACGTGGTCGAAGAGCGTGCCACCCAGCCAGTAGCCGTTCTCGTGGCCCGGCACCTTGAAGCCGCGGCCGTCCACGACGAGCTTCGCACCTTCGCTCACACCGTGGGCGATGTAGCCCTCGATGCGCTCCAGCGCCTGCTTCGTGACGATGGGGCCCATCTCGGCATCGAGCTCCATGCCATTCTTGATCTTGAGCTGCTTCGCGCGTTCGGCCAGCTTGGGCACGATCTTGTCGGCCACATCGCCCACCAGCACCGCCACACTGATGGCCATGCAGCGCTCGCCGGCCGAGCCGTAGGCCGCACCGATCAGCGCGTCCACGGTCTGGTCGAGGTCGGCGTCGGGCATCACCACCATGTGGTTCTTGGCGCCGCCCAGCGCCTGCACGCGCTTGCCGTGGTGGGCACCGGTCTCGTAGATGTATTGCGCGATCGGCGTGGAGCCCACGAAGCTCAGCGCCTTCACGTCCGGGTGGGTGAGCAGGGTGTCCACGGCCAGCTTGTCGCCCTGCACCACGTTGAACACGCCATCGGGCAGCCCCGCCTGCTTGAGCAGCTCGGCCATGAAGAGCGAGGGCGAGGGGTCGCGTTCGCTGGGCTTGAGCACGAAGCTGTTGCCGCAGGCAATCGCCACCGGGAACATCCAGCACGGCACCATGCAGGGGAAGTTGAAGGGCGTGATGCCCGCCACCACACCCAGGGGCTGGCGCATCGTCCAGTTGTCGATGCCGGTGGACACCTGCTCGGTGTAGTCGCCCTTGAGCAGCTGCGGGATGCCGCAGGCGAACTCCACGATCTCGATGCCGCGCGTGACCTCGCCCTGGGCATCGGTGAAGACCTTGCCGTGTTCGGCCGTGATCATCGCGGCCAGGGTGTCGCGGTGCTGGTTGAGCAGGTCGAGGAACTTGAACAGCACGCGCGCGCGGCGGATGGGCGGGGTGTCGGCCCAGGCCGGGAAGGCGGCCTTGGCGGCGGCCACGGCGGCGTTCACGTCCTCGACGCTGGCCAGCACCACCTCACGGGCCACCGCACCCGTGGCCGGCTGGTACACCGGCTGGGCGCGCGTGCTCGTGCCTGGCGTGGCACGGCCGCCGATCCAATGGGCCACGGTGGCGGACAGGTTCAGGTCGGGGGCGCCCATGGCGGTCTCCTGGTGAGTGGAATCCACCCAGTCTAGGACGCCCGGCCGGCCGATCCAAGCGCCAACGCGTGACTACATTGTTCGCCATGGTGAACAATGGGCAGGCCGAATCCGGAGACCGTCATGCAAGCCGACCGCATCGAGGCCCTGTGGGGCCATGTCCATGCCCTGGGGGAACTGGCCCGGCAGGGCCGCTACACCGCCGCCGCCCAGCGCCTGGGCATCTCGAAGGCCGCGATGAGCCAGCGCATCGCCGAGCTCGAGCGGGCCGCCGGCGTGCCGCTGGTGCAGCGCACCACCCGCTCGGTGCGCCTCACCGAAGCCGGCCAGCAACTGGTGGAGCGCACGCGCGAGGCCTATGCCGAGATCGAGCGCAGCTTTGCCGACGTGCGCGATCTGGCGGGCGAGCCGCGCGGGCGCCTGCGGGTGACGGTGCCGGTGGCCCTGGGACGCCAGCAGATCGTGCCCCACCTGCCGGACTTCCTGCGCCGCCATCCCAAGGTGCGGCTCGAACTCGACCTGGCCGACCGCCTGGTGCCGCTGGCCCAGGAGGGCTTCGACCTGGCCATCCGCCACACCGCGGCCCCGCCCGAAACCCATGTGGCCTGGACGCTGTGCCCCACGCGCTCTTACCTGGTGGCCAGCCGCGCCTACCTGCGCCGGCGCGGCACACCCAAGCATCCGCAGGAACTGGCCGGCCACGACGCCCTGAGCTACCCGCGCGCGGGCGACACGCCGAGCTGGTCCTTCGAAGGCCCGGGCGGGGAACGTGTCACCGTGCCCCTGCACGGGCCGCTGGCGGCCAACAACAGCGAGGTGCTGCGCGAGGCCGCCCTGGCCGGCCTGGGCCTGGCCGTGCTGCCCGACTTCAGCGCCCAGACGGCGCTGCGCACCGGCCGGCTGGTGGAGGTGCTGCCCGCCTGGCGGCCGGTGGGCGCCTTTGGCGACCACCTCTACGCCATCCGCCCCTACAGCCCCGTGGTGCCGCGCGCGGTGCAGGCCCTGGTGGCCTATTTGCGCGAGGCGCTGGCGCGTGGCTTTGCGCCTTGAACAAAAAAACGCCCACCGCGAAGGGTGGGCGATGAAGTCCAATGAAGGACGTCGTTGGGAGACTGTGATGCTCGATCTGCCGCGTGGGCACCTTCAGGGCGCGCTGTGGACTGCGGCGGATCTCATGTTGGTGTCAAACCCCGTGTGACAGCTCGAAGCTCACTGTACTGCGGTGCAGGCGCCGCCCCTATCCCTCTGACGGGGGATGACGGCCAAACGGAGGCTGTCAGCGGCTCAACGGTCATCGCGGGGCGTGGTGGCTATCATCTTGACCGCGATCAAGCCTGCGATGGCGGCTTGGTGACATGCTGAAGCCCCTTTCCCTGGAGACCCCGCCATGAAGATTCTCGTTGCCGCGGACGGCAGTACCTACACCAAACGCATGCTGGGCTATCTCGCCGCCCACGATGAATTGTTTGGCGGTGCCCATGACTACACCGTGCTGACGGCCGTGCCGGCGGTGCCCCCGCGCGCTGCGGCCGTCATCGACAAGGCCACCCTGGCCGAGTACTACGCCGACGAGGGTGAGAAGGTGCTCAAGCCGGTGCGTACCTTCTTCGAGAAGCAGGGACTGAAGGCCAAGACCCAGCACAAGGTGGGGCACCCCGGCGAAGTGATCGCCAAGGCGGCCAGTGCCGGCAAGTTTGATCTGGTGGTGATGGGCTCGCACGGCCACGGCACCCTGGGCAACCTGGTGATGGGGTCGGTGGCGACCTACGTCATCGCCCACTGCAAGACGCCCGTCCTGCTGGTGCGCTGAGGCGCCCCCGGCCCCGGGGACATCGTGTCCTCAGTGGGCCGGCCCACGCAGGCCGTCGAAGCAGGTGGACAGCAGGTACTGGATGATCTGCTCGTCGGTGTGCTGCCCACCGGCTTTGAGGAAGCCCAGCACCGGGTCACAGGCCCGGGCAAACAGGGTGTAGAGCACCACCTCGGGCGGCAGCCCGGGGTTGAGGTCGCCGGCGCTCTGGGCTGCCACGATCCACTCGCCCAGCCGGTCGCTGAGCGTGATCAGGCGGTCCATGTACTCGCGATTGCCGATCAAGGCCTGGCGCAGCGTGGAATTCTGGGAGGGCAGCGACGGCATCTCGCCGGCCAGTTGCACCTCCATCGTCCAGCGGGCCACAGCGCGCAGTTTGTCCACCGGTGACCGCGTTGCATCCGCCGCCAGCGGTGCCGTGAAATCGAGGGCCCGCTGAAGCACCCGGATCATCGCCGCCGCCGCCAGCTCTTCCTTCGACGTGAAGTGCTTGTAGAGGCTCGCCTTGGCGATGCCCACATCGGCGGCGACCTCATCGACCGTCATCACGTCGAAGCCCTTCTCGGCGAGCAGCCGATTGACCGAGGTGACGATGGCGTCCTCGCGGGCGCGCAGGACTTGTTCCTTGAATGAGATCCGGGCCATGGCGCCCATTGTAAACCCGGCTGGCACAAACCTGACGGAGGGGTCAAAAACAAACTGTTTCGTCCAATGAAATACGAAACAGTTGAAAAAATAAACTGAGCAGTTATATTTCTGCCCATCCGGTCACCGAAGCAATGCAGGTCATGACTTCGGACCCGGACGGGAGGGGCATCCGGATTCGTTTTAGGAGAACCCCAATGTCTCGATGGCTCAAAAGCATGCTCGTGGCCTCTTCGGTGGCCTTCCTTGCCGCCTGTGGCGGTGGTGACGATGACGACGATGCCGTGGCATCGCAGAACATCGTCCAGATCGCGCAGGGCAACCCTGCGTTCAGCACCCTCGTTGCGGCCGTCGTGAAGGCCGACCTCGTGGATGCGCTGTCCGGCGACACCCAGCTGACCGTCTTTGCCCCGACCAACGAGGCCTTCGACGCCGCGGCACAGGCCATCGGCCTGGCCGATGGCACGGCCCTGGTGGATGCGCTGCCCGCCGACGCGCTGGGCAAGATCCTCACCTACCACGTGGTGGCGGGCGACAACCCCTCCACGTCGCTGACGGCCGGCACCCTGCCAACGCTCTATACCTTCGAGGACAGCGCCGCCACCCTCGGTCTCAGCCTGACCGGCGGGGTGATCCTCACGGACGCCCTGGGGACCACGGCCAACGTCACCACGCCCGACATCGACGCCAGCAACGGCGTGATCCACGTCATCGACAAGGTGCTGGTGCCCCCCGGCGTGCTGAACATCGTGCAGATGGCGCGGCTCAACCCGACGTTCTCGACCCTGGTCGCGGCTGTCGAGGAAGCCGACCTGGTCGCCACGCTGTCGGGCACGGGCCCCTTCACGGTGTTCGCCCCGACCAACGACGCCTTTGCCGCGGCGCTGGCCGAGCTGGACCTGACGGCCGAGCAACTGCTGGCCTCGCCGGACCTCGCCGCCATCCTGACCTACCACGTGGTGGGGGGTGATGTGCGTGCGGCCGATGTGGTGGCCCTCGTCAGCGGTGGCGCGGCCGACGTGACGACCGTCCAGGGCGACACCTTCAATGTGAGCCCCGCCCTGGTCATTACAGACGGTCGTGCGCGCACGGCCAACCTCGTCGCCACCGACGTGGTGGCCAGCAATGGGGTGATCCACGTGATCGATGCGGTCATTCTGCCGCCCGTTGCCCCCTGAGTCCCGTTCCCTTCAACCAAGGAGTCTTTCCATGAAGAAACTGCTGATCGCCACCGCCCTGAGCTTCGGCCTGAGCGCCGCCGCCTGGGCCAAGGACATCGTCGACACCGCCGTCTCGGCCGGCTCGTTCAAGACCCTGGTCGCCGCTGTCCAGGCCGCGGGCCTGGTCGACACCCTGAAGGGCCCCGGCCCGTTCACGGTCTTCGCCCCCACCGACGAGGCCTTCGCCAAGATCCCCAAGGCCCAGCTCGACGCGCTGCTGGCCGACAAGGCCAAGCTGACCGCCGTGCTGACCTACCACGTCGTGCCGGGCAAGGTCATGGCCGCTGACGTCAAGGCCGGCAAGGTCAAGACCGTGCAGGGCCAGGAACTGACCATCGGCACGATGGGGGGTGTGACGGTGAACAACGCCCGCGTGACGGCCACGGATGTGACCGCGAGCAATGGTGTGATCCATGTGATCGACACCGTGGTGCTGCCGCAGTAAACCTCAGGGCAACACGCGGGGCAGCCTGGCGCTGCCCTTCAAGGGCCGGCCCGCCACGAGCGGGCCGTTTCCGTTCTCAGACGCCGTAGTGGCTGAACACGTCCTCGACACGACGCCCCAGGGAGTCGTCGTCGCCGCGGCCGTGGTAGGCCGGCGCCGGGACGGTGCCGCCCAGGCAGGCCTCGAGGCCCAGCTCGGTGCCGAGGTCGGCCGGGTCGGGTTGGTAGGCCGGCGCCGCAGGCGTCGGGGGCTGGGTCCAGGGGGGCAGCGAGAAGCGGGCCATGATGCACCTTCTTTCGGGCACCGCCACGTGGCCGTGCCTTGTCTCATGCATCGGCAGTTTGCGCCTGCACTGAAGCCCGCGATATCCCGAGTTGGAGGGGGATGTGGCGCCTATTGCACGTTCGTGCCCCCTTGGTCGCGGGGTGGGACGCTCAGGGCTCGATCGCCGGGGCCGGCGACGGCCCTTCCGGGTGCTCCGCCTGCACGCCGGCACGCCCGCTCTCCACGGCATAGACCGCTTGCGTGTGCAGCCGTGCCTCGGCGGCCACCGGGAAGCGTGTGGCGCGGAACTCGGCGCGGGCGTGCTGGGCGTCCAGGCTCAGCAGCACGTAGCCGCGCTCGTCCGAACGAGCGTGCTTCAGGTCGGGGTTGCTCGAGCGCACCAGGCCCTGCGCATAGCCTGGCAGGCCCCGGGTGGTGATCGACGTCGTGACGAACTCGCTTGCCACCACCGGCGAGCGCGACTCGTTCGGGATCACGCGCAGGTCGGCGGCCACATGGCGATGCACGTCGCCGCCCAGGGCGATGACGTTGCCGATGCGGGCCTCGGCGATGCCCGCCAGCAGACGCTCGCGCGCCGCCGGGTAGCCGTCCCAGGCATCGGTGAAGAGTCGCCGGCCCAAGGGGGTGGCCACGCTCCACGGACTGATCTGGCTGCCCTGGCCGAGCAGCTTCCAGTGCCGCAGGCTGTGGGCCAGCCCCCGCTGCAGCCAGGCCTCCTGCTCGAAGCCGAGCATGGTGCGCTGCGGGTCCATCAGCTCGGCGCAGGCGCCGCTGATGCGTCCACCAACGGGGCGCTCGGCGCTCGGGCAGGCATGGGGCGAGCGGAACTGCCGCCCGTCCAGGGTCCACAGCTCGGCCAGCCGGCCCCAGGTGTAGCGGTGGTGGATGCGCATGTCCGGCCCCTGGGGTGCCATCCAGGGCGCCAGTGGCAGGTGTTCGAAATAGGCCTGGTAGGCCGCCGCACGCAGGGCCAGGAAGGCCTGCGGGTTCCGGTGCAGCGGGCCGCGATCGGCTGCGTAATCGTTCTCGACCTCGTGGTCGTCCCAGGTCAGGATCCAGGGGTGGGCGGCATGGGCCGCCCGCAGGTCGGGATCGAGCTTGTACTGGGCGTGATGGCGTCGGAATCCGGCCAGCGTGGTGGGGCGGGGGCCATGACGGCGCAGCTGGAAGTCGGGGTTGCTGGTCTCGTAGAGGTAGTCGCCCACGAAGAGCACGACGTCCAGGTCCTGGCGGGCGATCTCGCGGTGCGCGACGAAGTGCCCCTGCTCGTAATGCTGGCAGGAGGCGAGCGCCAGGCGCAGCAGGCCCACCTCGGCATCGTCGGGCGGGGCCGTGCGCGTGCGGCCCACCGGGCTGGTGGCACCGCCGCAGTGGAAGCGGTAGTGGTAGACCCGTCCTGGCGGCAGGCCCTTCACGTCCACGTGCACGGCATGCGCCCGCTCGGGGCCGGTCCACACCTCGCCGCGCTGGCGCACCTGGCCGAAGTGTTCGTCGTCGGCGAGCTCCCACTGCAGCTTGACGGCCACCGGCGGCATGCCCCCGCCGGTCTCCAGGGGCTGTGGCGTCAGGCGCGTCCACAGCACCACACCGTCGGGCCGCGGCATGCCGCTGGCCACACCCAGCGTGAACGGGTCGTCGGTGAAGCGTGGGGCCTCGGGCCGTGCCAAGACCGGGGCGGCCAGGCGGGCCAGGGCCAGGGCGGCGCCGGCCCGGGCGAGTTGCTGCAAAGTGGCGCGGCGGTCGAGCATGGGCGCGATGTTGCCTCAGACCGGGGCTTGCAGTACCTGACGCGCACCCGCCACGAGGGCCTGGCCGATGCGGTCGAGCAGGCTGGCCCGCGCCACCGGGCGGCGTTCGTCGCCCAGCCGCCACTGGTGCCAGTGCAAGGCAATGGGCAGGCGCACGTCCGGGTGCAGCACCTGCAGTTCCCCACGTTCGACGTGGGGCCGCACCTGCAGTTCCGGGGCCACGCCCACCCCCCAGCCCATCACGGCCGCGCGCACATAGGCATCGGACGAGGGCACGAAGCGCTCGCGCAACCGAGGCGACCGCACCCCGAAGGCCCGGCTCACCCACTGGGCCTGCATGTCGTCCTTGCGGTTGAACACCAGGAAGGGGGTCTCGGCAAAGTTGCGCCGGTGCAGACCGTTGGGCAGCTCACGGTCGAGGAAGGCCGGGCTGGCCACGGCCACATAGGGCATCACGCCCAGCGGTGTGACGCGGCAGCCCTGCAGGGCCTCGCGCACGGTGCTCACACAGCCCAGCACCGCGCCCTGGCGCAGCCAGTCGTGGGTGAAGTCCTGGTCGTCCACCACCAGCTCCAGCGACACGCCTTCATGGACCAGGGCGTCAAGGGCCGGCGGCACCCAGGTCGCCAGGCTGTCGGCGTTCACGGCGATCGGCAGCCGGTCGTCACCCCCGCCGGCCGCGTCGAGCTCGCGCGCCACGTCGGCACGCAGGGCCTGCCATTGACGGGCGAAGCGCAGCAGCACCTTGCCCGATTCGGTCAGACGCAGGGGCCGCGAACGCACCACCACTGGCTGGCCGAGCTGGGCCTCCAGGGCGCGCAGCCGCTGCGAGACGGCCGACTGGGTGATGGCCAGCCGCGCGGCGGCGCGCTCGAAGCTGCCTTCGTCCACCAGGGCGGCCAGGCATTCCAGGGCGGCGGGATCGAGGTCTTTCATAAGTACTGCTAATGTAATCGGAACAATATTCATCCGACTTCACGACGGGGCCGGCCCTGCCCACAATCCCGCCAAGGAGCGGCGCCCGCCATGCGCGCGCCCTGGAATCCAAGGAGTCGATCATGCGAGTCATCGTTCTGGGCGCCGGCATCGTGGGCATCAGCACCGCCTGGTACCTGCTCGAGGAGGGCCACGAGGTCACCGTGATCGACCGCCAGCCCGATGCCGCGCTGGAAACCAGCTTTGCCAACGGCGCCCAGATCTCGGTGAGCTTCTGCGAACCCTGGGCCAGTGCGGGGGCGCCGCTGAAGGTGCTGAAGTGGCTGGCGCGCGACGACTCGCCGCTGCTCTTCCGTCCCAGGCTCGACCCGCACCAGTGGCTGTGGGGCCTGAGCTTCCTCACCCAGTGCACCGACGCCGCCTTCGAGCGCAACGTGCGCCAGCTCGTGGCGCTGGGCCGCTACAGCCATGAGTCGCTGAAGTCGCTGGTGGCCGACACCGGTATCCAGTACGAGCGCCTGGAGCGCGGCATCCTGCACTTCTTCTCCAGCCAGAAGGACTTCGAGGACGGCGCGGCCGGTGCCGAGCTGATGCGCAAGTACGGCGTGGACCGCCGCGTGCTCAGCCGCGAGGAGGTCCTGAAGATCGAGCCGGCGCTGGCGGCCTACGGCCCCGGCATCCATGGCGGCACCTACACGCCCAGCGATGAATCGGGCGATGCGCGCGTCTTCACGCAGCAACTCGCGCGCCGTTGTGCCGAGCGCGGCGCCACCTTCCTGTACGAGCACGACATCCTGGGCCTGGACGTCGCCGGCGGTCAGGTCAGCGGTGTGCGTGTGGGCGACATGCGCGGCGGCCAGCGCCGCACGCTGGTGGCCGACGCCTACGTGGCCGCGATGGGCTCCTACACCGCGCCGCTGCTGCGCCCGCTGGGCGTGTCGCTCAACATCTACCCCGCCAAGGGCTACTCGGCCACGCTGCGCCTGAAGCAGCCCGAACGCGCCAGCACCGTGAGCCTGCTCGACGACGGCCGCAAGATCGCCATCTCACGCCTGGGCGACTACGTGCGCATCGCCGGCACGGCCGAACTGGCCGGCTTCGACACCCGCCTGGACACGCCCACCGCGAAGGTGCGCTGCCAGTCGCTGCTCACGCGCTACGAACAGCTCTTCCCCGGCGTGGCCGACCTGAGCGAGCCCAACTTCTGGACCGGCCTGCGCCCCAGCACGCCCACCAACATCCCCTACATCGGCCGCACCCGCATGGGCAGGCTGTGGGTGAATGCCGGTCACGGCACGCTGGGCTGGACCCACGGGGCCGGCTCGGGCCGCGCCCTGGCCGAGCTGATGAGCGGCAAGCGCCCGGCGCTCGATTTCGGCTTCTTCGGACCGCAGGCCGGCTGCCCGAGCACCCCGGGCCTGCGTCGCGCCACGGCCTGATCAGCGCGCTGGCGCGCGGCGGCTGCTGCGCGCCAGCGCCGCCTCGACGATGCGCTCGCGCATCCACACATGGGCGGGGTGGCGGTCGTGCCGCTGGTGCCACAGCACTTCCACGTGCACGCCTTGCAAGGCCAGCGGGATGGGCTGGATCGCGAGCTGGTTCTCGAACCCGGTGGCCGGCAGGAACTCGTAGGGCAGCACGGTGAGCAGGTCCGAGCCGGTGACCACCCGCCCGGCCGTGAAGAACTGGTTGACGGTGAGCACCACGCGCCGCGTGCGGCCCAGCGCGGCCAGGGCTTCGTCCACGAAGCCGTGTGCGCGCCCCGAGAAGCTCACCAGCAGGTGGTGTGCCTCGCAGAAGCGGTCGAGCGTGAGCTCGCCCTCGGCCAGCGCATGGCCCTTGCGCATCACACACACATAGTGCCCGTCGTAGAGGCGTTGGTGGTGGATGGTGGCCTGCCCCCCCTCGGCTTCGAGGGCGGCGACGGCCTGAGGGAAATAGCCCACCGCAAAATCGGCCTCGCCGCGCTCGAGCCAGGGGCGGGGGTCGCGGGTGGTGAGTGGCAGCACGCGCACGTTGGTCAGGGCCTGGGTGGATTCGATGGCCTTCACCAGGGCCGGCAGCAAGGTGGCGGCCGTGGCGTCGGCCATCGCCAGGCGGAAGGTGGCGTCCTGGGTGCGCGGGTCGAAGCCCCGTGGCTCGATGGCCTCGCGCAGGCGGTCGAGGGCCGCGCGCACCTCGGGCCACAGGGCCTCGGCCTTGGGCGTGGGCTTCACGCCAAAGGCGGTGCGGGTGACGAGGTCGTCGCCCAGCGCCTCGCGCAACCGGCGCAGGGCGTTGCTGACGGCCGGCTGCGTCATGGCCAGGCGTTCGGCGGCGCGCGTCAGGTTCTGCTCGGCCATGACCTGGTCGAACACGCGCAGGAGGTTGAGGTCGAGCGTGCGGAAGTTCACGCCGGCATCATGTCATAACCAATGTGAATGTCTGTGATTCCAACAATCCATTGGCGGCATACCTAGGGATTACCCTAGACTTCGTTCCAACACGTCAAGGACGGCGTGTACGGAAAGGAAAACACCATGTCTGCCACCACCATCAAGCTCCCGTCGGCCCCGGTCATCATCGCCGCTCCGCGCGGTGCGGCTTGGGCAGCCAGCATCTTCGCCTCGGTTCTGAACGGCCTGCGCGCCGTGGGCCGCAACATCGTCGAACAGCGCCGCCTGTGGGCCGAGACCCGCGCCATCCAGGAGATGCTGCGCCTGGCCGACAGCTATGGCACCAGCCAGCCCGGCTTTGCCGCGGAACTGCGCGCCGCCGCCGCCCGCCTGCAGACCTCGCGCGACGAGAGTAAGCGCTGACATGAGGAAGCCCCGCCGGTTGGGCGGGGGCGCAAAAAAGCCGCCCGTCGGCGGCTTTTGCCTTTTCGGGACCGGTCGCCTCAGGCCGACAGGCGCTGGGTCAGCCGGTCCTTGGTGTCGACCAGTTCCTGGGGCAGGCGGTGCGAGAGCTGCTCGAACAGCTCGTCGTGCAGCTTCAGTTCGTCGCGCCAGGCCTGCAGGTCCAGGCTGGTGACCTGCATGTACTGGTCGGTGCTGAAGTCCAGGCCGTCCCAGTGCAGGTCGAGGTAGCGGGGGGTGACGCCGAAGATGTGCTCCTCGCCACGGCCGTGGCCCTCGATGCGGTCGATCATCCACTTCATCACGCGCATGTTCTCGCCGAAACCCGGCCACACGAAGTTGCCGGCCTCGTCCTTGCGGAACCAGTTGACGGTGTAGATCTGGGGCAGCTTGGCACCCGAAGCCTGCAGCTTCTTGCCCAGGTCGAGCCAGTGCTGGAAGTACTCGGCCATGTTGTAGCCGGCAAAGGGCAGCATCGCGAAGGGGTCGCGGCGCACCACACCTTGCTGGCCGAAGGCCGCGGCGGTGGTTTCCGAGCCCATGGTGGCGGCCATGTAGACGCCTTCCACCCAGTTGCGCGCCTCGGTCACCAGCGGCACGGTGGTGCTGCGGCGGCCGCCGAAGATGAAGGCGTCGATGGGCACGCCGGCGGGGTCGTCCCAGGCGGGGTCCAGTGCGGGGTTGTTGGTGGCGGCCACGGTGAAGCGGGCATTGGGGTGGGCCGCCTTGGCGCCGGTTTCCTTGGCGATCTGGGGCGTCCAGTCCTTGCCCTGCCAGTCGATGGCGTGCTCGGGGGCCGGGCCCATGCCTTCCCACCACACGTCACCGTCGTCGGTGAGCGCCACGTTGGTGAAGATCACGTTCTCGCGCAGCGAGGCCATGCAGTTGGGGTTGGTCTTCTCGTTCGTGCCCGGGGCCACGCCGAAGTAGCCGGCCTCGGGGTTGATGGCGTACAGGCGGCCATCCGGGCCGGGCTTGATCCAGGCGATGTCGTCGCCGATGGTCGTGACCTTCCAGCCCTCGAAGCCCTTGGGCGGGATGAGCATGGCGAAGTTGGTCTTGCCGCAGGCGCTGGGGAAGGCCGCAGCGATGTGGTACTTGCGGCCTTGCGGGTTGGTCACGCCCAGGATGAGCATGTGCTCGGCCAGCCAGCCTTGCTCGCGCCCCATCGTGGAGGCGATGCGCAGCGCGAAGCACTTCTTGCCCAGCAGGGCGTTGCCGCCGTAACCCGAGCCATAGCTCCAGATCTCGCGGGTCTCGGGGTAGTGGACGATGTACTTCGTCTTGTTGCACGGCCAGGCGACGTCTTGCTGCCCGGGCTGCAGCGGCGCGCCCACGGTGTGCACGCAGGGCACGAAGTCGCCGCCGGTGCCCAGCACCTCGTACACCGCCTGGCCCATGCGCGTCATGATGCGCATGTTCACTGCCACATAGGGGCTGTCGGACAGTTCGATGCCGATGTGGGCGATGGGCGAGCCCAGCGGGCCCATCGAGAAGGGCACCACGTACATCGTGCGCCCGCGCATGCAGCCCTTGAACAGGGCGTTCGGCCCGGTTTGCAGCGTGGCGCGCATCTCCTCGGGCGCCATCCAGTTGTTGGTGGGGCCGGCGTCTTCCTTCTTCGGCGTGCAGATGAAGGTGCGGTCTTCCACGCGGGCCACGTCGCTGGGGTCGGTCACGGCCAGGTAGCTGCCGGGGCGCTTGGCGGGGTTCAGTTTCCTGAAGGTGCCAGCGTCCACGAGCTGCTGGCACAGCCGGTCGTACTCGGCCTGGCTGCCGTCACACCAGTAGATGCTGTCCGGCTCGGTCAGGGCGGCGATCTCGGCCACCCAGGCCAGCAGCTTGGCGTTCTTGACGAAGGCGGGGGCGTTCAAGCGCAGCCCCTGCATGACGGGTTGGTTCATGGTCACTCCAAATGTTCAAAGCCAGAAAGCGGGATTTGGAGAACCTCGAACGGAAACAGCCGGGGGGCGCACGCGCAGGCTGGAGCGCACGGGGCTCGCCAAATGCCGCAGGGCCAGCCCGCCAGGGCCGGGCTGCACGGGCGTGCGCCGGAGCGGGTGGGCTGCTTCGGCCCGTTCGGGCTGCGTTGTGGGCAAGCCGGGCGAGTCGGAAGCGGCGGTCGGCCGGTGTGCCGACGCTCCGCCCCTGCGAGGCAGCCAGCCCAGTGTAATCGCGTCGTAACTCGCGTGAGGCATGGGGTTATGCAAGTTCGGAATGGACACATGCCCACGGCGTCCCCGGCGGTGCGGGTCTACCCCCCCATCTGCGGGGCAAAAAATGGAATAATTACCCATCTCGCCTTGAATCGAGCTGACCACTCCCGGTTTGTCCATGACCCGTCTGCCCTCGCCATCCCTATTGCGTCCTGCGTGGCTCGCGCGGGAGGAGGTTCCCGGCGTGGCCCCGTTGGCAGGGGCGACCGGGGCCGTGCAGGAGCGGGCGACGGCGGGCGGTCGGCTGGATGCTGCCGCACTGGAGGCCGCGCTGGAACAACTCAGGCACCTGCAGTCCCTGGTGGCGCAGGGGGTCGGCCCCTCTCGGCGGTGACGCAGTTGACGCAAGGCGCGTTTGCCGGCGCGAGCGGGCCTGGCAGGTCGGGCGCAGCCCGCTAAGATGCCTCCTCGGTCTGCGTTTGCGCTCACGCCCCATGTCCTCCACCCATCTTTCGCGCCGCTGCGTCCTGCGGCTCGCCGCAGCCGGTTCCCTCGCGGCCTGGCTGGGCCCGGTCCTCGGGCAGCAGCGCCGGCCTCAAACCCAGGCCTTGCTGGTGGGGGTGGCTGCACCGCTGCATGACAGCGGCTTTGCCCTGCACATCCGCCGGGCAATCGCACGCGACACGGGGCTGGCCGTCGACACGACGCCGGGGGCGAGCGAGCGCATGCTCTCGCTGCTCGAACAGGGGGAGGTCGACGTCGCCATCACCGACGTGCCCCAGGCCGAGGAGATGCTTTTCAAGCAGGGGCTGGTCCATGACCGGCGCTTCGTGGCCGCCAACCGGTTCGTCCTGGCCGGACCGCTGGAGCGTCCGCCGGCTCCCGCCAAGGGCCGCAAACCGCCGCCGGCGAAGGACCCGCTGGGGCTCCTCGGAGGCTCCGATGCGGTTCAGGCCCTGGCCCAGATTGCCCAGGCCGGCGCCCAGGGGCAGGCGGTCTTCGTCGCACCGGCCGATCGCTCGGGTGCTCGGGCCAAGGAGTTGGCCTTGTGGCAGGCGGCGGCCATCGCTCCCCAGGGAAGCTGGTACCAGCGCGCGGCCGGCAGCATGGGCGACACCCTGGCCCAGGCGAACGAACTGGGCGCCTACGTGCTGGTCGATCGCGGGGTATGGCTGACCTCCCGTCAGCGCGACCGTCTGGGCGTGCTGGTCGAGGGCGATGCCCGGCTGGCCGACGTCTATCACGCGATGCGCTCCTTCCGCGTCAACCATCCGGCGGGCAAGCTCTTTCTCGACTGGCTGACCGGGCCCACCGGACGCCGTGCGGTGGGTTCGGCCCCCGGGGGCTACAGTGCGGCCGTGCCCCGGGCGTGAGGAATGACGGGCCGGCTCTTGTCCGTGCAGGTGGGGCGAGCCCGAAGCGTCAGCCTGTCGGGCCGCTCGGTGCTCAGCGCCTATGGAAAGCAGCCCGTGGCCGGCCCGGTGGCCGTTCGCGGCCTTGGGCTGGAGGGTGACGAGCAGGCCGATCTCAGCGTGCACGGGGGCCTGTCCAAGGCACTGTACGCCTACCCGGCCGAGCACTACCCGTTCTGGCGCACCGTGCGGGCGCAGGCCCAGGTATCGGGCTGGGACGACACCCTGCCACCCGGTGCCATGGGCGAGAACCTCACGATCACCGGACTGCTGGAAACCGACGCCTGGATCGGTGATGTGTTGCGCTTTCCCCGCTGCGCGCTGGCCGTGAGCGAACCGCGTTTTCCCTGCTTCAAGTTCGAAGCCGCCATGGGCTTCCGGCAATCTGTCAAGCTGATGGCGCAGTCGGGCTACTGCGGCTTCTACCTCGCGGTGCGCGAGGAGGGCCTCTTGGAGGCCGGTGAGGCCTTCGAGCTGATCCCGGGGCCGCGCGACGTGAGCATCGCCGAGCTGTTCGCTGCGCGCATGAAGCGCTGATGCCCCGCCGTGGGGTCATCGGGGACGACCGTGGTGCGTGGCATGATGGACCACGCCGTCCCGCCGGGGCGGCCCATCCCAGAACAGGAGGACATCCATGAGTCTGCTCAAGTTCCTGAAGGACGCTGGCGAGAAGCTCTTCGGCGGGAAGGAGGCCCAGGCCGCCCCCGCTCCAGCGGACCCCGCGGCCGCCCAGGCGCGCATCCAGGAGGCCAACGCCAAGGCGGCCCAGGCGATCATGAAGTACATCGCCTCCCAGGGCCTGACGGCCGATGCGCTGGAGGTGAGCTTCGATGGCGCCACCACCACGGTCACGGTGTCCGGCGTGGCGGCCGACCAGGCCACCAAGGAAAAGATCGTGCTGTGCTGCGGCAACGTGGCCGGGGTGTCGGCCGTCAACGACCTGCTCACCGTGGCGGCGCCGCCCGAGCCCGAGTCGCAGTTCCATCTGGTGGCCAAGGGCGACACGCTGTCGGCCATTGCCAAGAAGTTCTATGGCAACGCCAGCGCCTACATGAAGATCTACGAGGCCAACCGCCCCATGCTCAGCCACCCGGACAAGATCTACCCGGGCCAGCTGCTGCGCATCCCGCCGGCCTGATCAGGGGGCCAGCCAGGCGCGGCGCGACAGGACGCGGTAGAGCGGCCCGGCCAGCAGCACAACGGCCGCCATGCGCGTGACGTGAAAGGCCGTGACGATGGGCACGCCGAGCTGCAGCACCTTGGCGGTGATGCACATCTCGGCGATGCCGCCGGGCGACGTGCCCAGCATCACGGTGGCCGGGTGCAGGTCCACCCAGCGCGCCAGCACCCAGGCAAAACCTGCACACAGCACGATCATGGCCAGGGTTCCCGCGGCCACGGTGGCCAGCCAGCGCGGTGCGGTGTGGATGAAGGCCGGCGAAAAGCGTGTGCCCAGCGCCACGCCGATGAAGAGCTGGCCGAGGTTGGTCATCCACGTGGGCAGGGCCGACAGCTCAATGCCGCTGGCCGTCAGCCCGGCGGCCATCGCCAGCGAGCCCAGCACCCAGGGGGTGGGGCGGCCCAGCCACTGCAGCAGACCCGCGGCCGAACACGTCAGGACGATGAGCAGCAGCAACCCGGGTACATGCACCTGGGCGGGGCCCGGCACGAAGGGGTCGAGGCCGCGCAAGCCCAGGCCCTGAAAGCCGAAAGGGATCACCAGCACCACCATCAGGATGCGCACGCTGTGGGCCGAAGCCACCAGGTCCACGCGGCCGCCGTGGCGCTCGGCCAGCATCGCCATTTCCGAGGCGCCACCGATCGCGCTGGCAAAGTAGGTGGTGGCCGGGTCGAGGCCGGCGATCTGCCGGTTCGCGCGGGCCAGCACGAGCCCGAAGGCCAGGCCCAGCGCCAGGGCCCAGGCAATGCCCACCAGGATGGCCGCCGCATGGCCCACCACCACGCCCACCACCTGCGGGGTGAAGTACAGGCCCAGGGCGGTGCCGATGGCCCAGTGGCCGGCGCTGCGCAGCGTCAGGCTGCCGGTGAGTGGCAGCCCGGCCATGCACCCCAGGGCCGTGGCCAGGAGTGGGCCGATCATCCAGGGCAGGGGGGTGCCGACGAGGCTGCAGATCCAGCCGGCGAGGCCGGCCCAGGCCAGCGTCGCGCTGATGCGCAGGGGCCGGGGCCAGGATGACAGCGAGTTCAGCACGGACAAGGCAGGAGGCAAGCGGCGGCAAAGCCCAGCATGCTAGATCAACTGCCGCGCGGCAGGACAATGCGCGCGATGGCCGCACCGATCCATGCCATCTCGCGATTCGACAACATATAATGCGAATCGTTCTCATTCATGACGCTGCCCGTGAACCCCTCATCCCCCGCCTCGCCGCCCTGGGCTGACCTGGATCCGCGTCGCCTGCCCGGCGCCGGCGAGTTCGGCCTGGGTCGGCGCGAGCGTGCCTTCGCGCTGGCCGCCGTGGTGGTCGCACACGTGGGCGCTGGCTGGGGTCTGCTCCAGGTCGAGGCCGTGCGCACGGCCGTGGGCGAGGCGGCGCCGATCTTCGTCGAATTCCTGACGGCCGCGCCGCCGCCGCCCGAGCCGGTGCCCCCCCCGCCCCCTCCGCCCCCGCCGCCGCAGGTGCGCAAGCCGCCTCCCCAGGCACCGGTGATCACCGCACCCGCGCCCCCCGAGCCCGCGCCCGCGCCGTTTGTGGCGCCTGCGCCACCGGAAGAGCCTGCTGCGCCGGCCGAGCCGGTGGTGCCGCTGGTGCCACCCGCCCCGCCGGCGCCGCCGGCACCCCCGGCGCCGCCGGCACCCCCGGCGCCGCAGCCCAAGACGGTGTCGGCCAGTGCCGTGCAGTACCTGACGCCGCCGCGCGTGAGCTACCCGCCCCAATCGCGTCGGCTGGGTGAAAAGGGCCGCGTGGTGCTGATGGTCCTTGTCGACGAGCAGGGCCGCCCCGTGCAGGCCCGCGTGCAGACGTCCTCGGGCTTCCAGCGCCTGGACGACGCCGCGGTGAACGCCATGCGCGGCGCGCGCTTCCGTCCCTACACCGAAAACGGCATGCCCCAGGCGGTCTGGGTGCCCGCCCCCATCGTCTTCAATCTGGAGAACTGAACGTGAACCCCGAAAACGCACTGGGCTTCGGCCACTTCATCGCCCAGGCCGATGCCGTGGGCAAGGGCCTGCTCGTCGTGCTGCTGCTGATGTCGGCCGTCTCGTGGTACCTGATCGTCATGAAGGGCATCACGGCCTTCGTGCGCAAGCGCCGCAGCGAGGCCTTCCTGAACTTCTTCTGGAACGCCAGCTCGCTCGAGCAGGTGCAAAACGAGATCGCCACCCATGGCGTGCGCGACCCGTTCTCGCATCTCACGGCCCACGCCATGCATGCGCAGGCCCACCACGCCAAGTACGGGGCGGCCAAGCTGGAAGAGGCCGGCAGCGCGCAGGACTTCCTCACGCGCACGATCAAGAAGGTGCTCGATGAAGAGAACACCCGCCTCGAGAACGGGCTGACAGTGCTGGCCACCGTGGGTGCCACCGCGCCCTTCGTGGGCCTCTTCGGCACCGTGTGGGGCGTGTATCACGCGCTGGTGGCCATCGGCATGAGCGGTGCCGGCACGCTCGACAAGGTGGCCGGCCCCGTGGGCGAGGCGCTCATCATGACCGGCCTGGGTCTGGCCGTGGCCATTCCCGCGGTGATGGGCTACAACTGGCTCACACGCAGCAACCGTGTGCTCACGGCCAAGCTCGACTCCTTCGCCTTCGACCTCTTCGCCTTCCTCTCCACCGGCCAGGCGCTGGGGGGTGGCGGCCGCCAGGAAAACGTGCGCCCGCTCAAGCCGGCCACCAAGGCCTGACACCACAAGGAGCCTCGCGATGGCCTTCGGCAGTTTTGACAACAAGTCCTCGGGCGCGGCGATGTCCGAGATCAACATGGTGCCGCTCATCGACGTGATGCTGGTGCTGCTGGTGATCTTCATCGTCACCGCCCCCTTGCTCACACATTCGGTGAAGCTGGACCTGCCCCAGGCCAGCGCGCAGGAGAACCAGCTCAAGCCCGAGCGCATCGAGTTCGCCATCGACGCCGCCGGCACGCGCTACTGGAACGGTGAGGTGGTCACGCGCGAGCAGGCCATCGAGCGTTTCCAGGCCGAGGGCACCCGACCCCAGGCCCAGCGCCCCGAGGTGCACCTGCGCGCCGACCAGGCGGTGCCCTACCGCTTCGTCGCCGAAACCCTGGCCGATGCCTCGAAGGCCGGCCTGAGCAAGATCGGCTTCATCAGCGAACCCGAGCAATAGACCCCGCGGGGAAGCCCCGCACCCTTTTCGTTGGACCCAGGCCCCGCACGCGTCGCGTGACGGACCCAGGCAAAACCAGAACAACAGCCTTGTTGGAGTTTTGCCATGCCTGCGTCTTTTCGTCCTGTCCTGCGCGCCGTGCCGTGCGCCGGCCTGCTCGCCCTGGCCCTGCCCGTCGCCGCCCAGGCCCCTGCGGCCGAGGCCCTGCCCGAGGTCACCGTCAGCGCCGAGCGTGAGCGCGAGACGGCCACCAGCCCGGTGCCCGGCTACACGCCGCGTCGCGCGGTCAGCGCCACCAAGACCGACGCAGCCTTGTCGGAGACGCCCCAGTCGATCACCATCGTCACGCGCGACCTCATCACCGACACCGGTGCCACCGGCCTGCAGGACGCGCTCAACTACGCCGCCGGCGTGCGCTCCGATGCCTACGGGCTGGACTCGCGCACGGACTCGGCCCGCATCCGAGGCACCGATGCCGCTGAGTATCTGGACGGCCTGCGCAAGCACCTGAGCGGCTACTACACCAGCAACACGCGCACCGACCCCTACACGCTCGAACGCATCGAGGTGCTGCGCGGCCCCTCGGCGATGCTCTTCGGCCAGGGCAGCGTCGGCGGCCTCGTCAACATGGTCAGCAAACGTCCGCTGGACGAGGTCCAGCGCGAAGTGGGGGTGCAGTTCGGCAGCTTCAACCGCAAGCAGCTGCAGGCCGACCTGACCGGCCCGCTCACCGAGGACGGCCAGTGGCTCTACCGCCTGGTGGCCGTGGGCCGCGACAGCGACACGCAGGTGGACCACGTGCGCGACGACCGCAAGCTGGTGGCGCCCTCGCTGACCTGGCGCCCGAACGCCAGCACCTCGCTCACGCTGCAGGCGCTGTGGCAGGAAGACAAGACGGGCTCCACCGCGCAGTTCTTCCCCTGGGCCGGGATGGTGTCCGACAACCCCAACGGCCGCATCCCCACCGACACCTTCATCGGCGAGCCGGGTGTGGACCGCTACGACTCCGAGCGGCGCAGCTTCGGGTGGCAGTTCGAACACCGCTTCAGCGACGACTGGGCGGTGCGTCAGAACCTGCGCTACTCCGAGAACAAGGTCGTCTATTACTCGATCTATGGTGACGCCTTCTCGTCGCCGGGCGGCTGGCCGGCCGATCCGGTGAACCAGCGTGTGCTCGGGCGCATCGGCTGGTTCCAGCACAACAAGCTGAACCAGATCGCGGCGGACCAGCATGTGGAAGGGCAGTTCAACACGGGAGCGGTGCGCCACAGGTTGCTGGCTGGCGTGGATGTGTCGCGTGCCACGGCGCGGATGTCCTCGCTTTACGTCCCTGCAGGCACGGCCATTCCCGACATCGACGTCTACGACCCGGTCTACACCGGGTTCACGATTCCCGACCTCGTCGACGCGGCGAAGAACACGCTGACGCAAACCGGTGTGTATGTGCAGGACCAGCTGCGGTTCGCCAACCACTGGGTGGTGGTCGCGGGTCTGCGCCATGACCGTGTGAACAACGAAGTCGTGGGCGCGGCCGATGAGAAGAGTTCGGCCACCACCAAGCGACTGGGCCTGCTCTATGAAGCTGCCAACGGCGTTTCGCCCTATCTGAGCTACAGCGAAGCCTTCACTCCGGTGGGCGGCTTTGACTGCAGCAACAACCGCTTTGTGCCGCAGCGCGGTAAGCAGTGGGAAGCGGGCGTCAAGTATCTCCCGCCCGAGCGGCAACTGGCCCTCGGCGCGGCGGTGTACGACCTGCGCGAAACCAGGCGCCCCGTCCCCAGCGCGGGCAACCCGAACTGCAGCAACCAGACCGGCGAAGTCAAGACCCGCGGCGTTGAGCTTGAAGCCAAGACCACGGTCGCGCGTGTCGTGGATGTCGTCGCCAGCTACACCTACACCGACATCGACGAGATCCTCGAAGCCGTGCCCGAGAACCAGGCTTCGGTCTGGACGAAGTACCGCTTTGCACGGGGCGGGACGTCGGGCTTCTCCGCCGGCCTGGGGCTGCGCTGGCTGGAGTCCTTCCGCAATGCGCCTGCCCCCATCACGCCCAGCGTGACCCTGCTCGATGCCCTGCTGGCCTGGGAGAACCCGACCTGGCGGGCCGCCCTGAACGTCACCAACCTGGCCGACAAGACCTATGTGGCGACCTGCCTGGGCCGCGGTGACTGCTGGTACGGCGCGCGCCGCACCGTCAACGCCACCGTCACCTACCGCTTCTGAAACGTCACCGCCAGCCCGGCCAGAAAGAGAGCCAGCCATGACCCGCCCCTTCTGGGTGCTTGCCCACCGCTACGCCGGCCTGGCGATCGCGGGCTTCCTCGTGATCGCCGGCCTCACCGGCAGCCTGCTCGCCTTCTACGACGAGATCGACACCGCGCTCAACCCGCAGCTGATGCTTGTGGAAGACCGCAGCGATGTGCCGCTGCTGGACCCGCTCGTGCTGCGCGAGCGCGTCGAGAAAGCGCTGCCCGGCAACGCCCACCTCGACTACCACCCGCTGCACCGCGAGCCGGGCCGATCGCACAAGCTCTATGCCTGGCGCCTGGTGGGCCCCGAGGGCGCGCAGTCCCTGCGCTTTTACGAGGTCTTCGCCAACCCCTACACCGCCGAGGTGCTGGGCGAGCGCGAACGCGGCGCCTGGGTCTTCGACCGCGCCCACTTCATGCCGCTGATGTACCAGCTGCACTACGCGCTCACCATTCCCTACCCCTGGGGCATGTGGCTCTTCGGCGTGATCTCCTTCGTGTGGCTGTTCGACAGCTTCGTGGGCTTCTACCTCACGCTGCCGCGCCGCCGCGAAGGCTTCTGGAAGGGCTGGAAGCCGGCCTGGCTGGTGAAGTGGTCGGGCAGCGCCTACCGCATCAATTTCGACCTGCACCGCGCGCTCAGCCTGTGGCTGTGGGGCATGCTCATCCTGTTCGCGGTGTCCAGCGTGAGCCTGAACCTCAAGGACGAGCTCTACCTGCCCGTGCTCAAGCGCATCGTGCCCACGGTGGATGCCCACGAGGCCCTGCCCGACCTGCACCACGCGCCGCTGATGCAGGCCAACATGAGCTGGGAGCAGGCGCGCGAGCGTGGCCGCGAGTTGATGGCGGCTCGCGCAGCACGCCATGGCTTCGTGATCGAGCAGGAAGACGCGATCATGTTCGCGCGTGAGCACGGCGCCTGGTACTACTCGGTGATGAGCGACCAGGACTTCGCCGACGACCACGGCCACACCGTCCTCTACTTCTCGGCCCAGGACGACCACGGCGCCGAACTCGCCTTCGAGCATCCCAAGATCGCGCCGGGCAACACCTTCACGAGCTGGCTGGCCGCCTTGCACATGGGCAAGGTCTTCGGCCTGCCCTATCGCCTGCTGGTGCTCGTGATGGGCCTGGTGATCACCGCGCTGTCGATCACCGGCGTCGTGATCTGGTGGCGCAAGCGCCGTGGCCGCCGGGCCGTGCCGGCCGAGGCAGTGGCCCCCGCGACGGCGGCACCGCGCATGCGCGAAGACCTGGCCTGAGCCGCATCCCCTTTCTCAACCCTCCCGGAGTTGTCATGTCCGTGTCCCGGCCGCAGCACCTGCGTCCCCATCCCATCCTGCACGCCCTGGCCCTGTGGCTGAGCGCCACCACCGCCGCCTGGGCGGCCGACGAGCCCGCGACAGCGGCAGGCGAGGCCCTGCCGGCCGTCACCGTCACCGGCCAGTCCGAACGCGCCGCCACCGAAGGCCGCGACAGCTACACCACCCGGGCCACCCACACCGCCACGGGCCTGAGGCTCTCGCCGCGCGAGACGCCACAGTCCATCAGCGTGGTCACGCGCACGCAGATCGACGACTTCGCGCTGCGCGACGTGCGCGACCTGCTGTCGGCCACCAGCGGCGTGCGGGTCGAGCGGGTCGAAACCGACCGCACCTATTTCAGCGCACGCGGCTTCGACATCACCAACTTCCAGGTCGATGGCCTGGGCCTGCCCTTTGCCACCGGCGACCAGCAGGGCGACATCGACACCGCGCTGTACGACCGCGTCGAGGTGGTGAAAGGCGCCAACGGCCTGAGCTCGTCCACCGGCAACCCCTCGGCCACGGTCAATTTCGTGCGCAAGCGGCCCACGCCCGGCTTCCAGGCCTCGGCCGGACTCACCCTGGGTTCGTGGAACCAGCGCCGCCTCGATGCCGATGTGGGCGGTGGGCTCAACGAGGCCGGCAGCCTGCGGGGCCGCCTCATCGCCGCGGTGGAGGACAGGGATTCCTACCTGGACCGCTACCACCTGCGCAAGACCGTGCTGGGCGCAGTGCTTGAGGCCGACCTCGGCCCCGACACCGTGCTGACCGGCGGCGTGAGCCAGCAACGCAACCGGCCCGAGGGTGTCATGTGGGGCGGCCTGCCACTCTTCCGCAGCGACGGCAGCCTCACGAACTACCCGCGCTCGGCCAGCAGCGCGCCGGCGTGGACCTACTGGCACACCGACGACACCCAGGCCTTCCTGGAGCTCGACCACGCCTGGGGCGGCGGCTGGCGCAGCCGGGCCACGGTGCTGCACCGGGAGCTGGGCTCCGACGCCGAACTCTTCTACGTGGCCGGCACGCTCAACCCCGATGGTTCGGGCCTGAGCACCTACCCCTCGGCCTATCGCCACCGCGAGCGCCAGTGGGTGGCCGATGTGAATCTCGGCGGCCCCTTCACCCTGGCGGGGCGCGAGCACGAGGCGCGTGTGGGCCTGAGCTGGTCGCGCAGCGTCAATGCACTGCGCTCGAGCTACGCCGGCGTGGGCGATCCGCTGAGCGAGGAGGACATGCTCGACGGCAGCACCCCGCGCCCCGATTTCGACAAGGAGCGCGTGGACGGCCGCGCCGATTTCAACGACCACCGCCGCACGCTCTACGGCGTGGCCCGCTTCAACCTGAGCGACGACCTCAAGCTCATCACCGGCGCCAACCTGACACAGGCCCGCAGCGACGGCATCCAGTACGGCGAGACCCACCGCTACCGCAAGCTCAAGACCACGCCCTACCTGGGTGCGCTCTACGACCTGGACGCCCACCACACCGTTTATGCGAGCTACACGAAGATCTACAAACCGCAGTTCAAGCTCGACGTGGCCAACCGTGTGCTCGACCCCCTCGACGGTCAGAGCGTCGAGGCGGGCCTGAAGGGCGAATGGCTCGATGGCCGCCTCCAGGGCAGCCTGGCCGTCTTCCGCGTGACACAGGAGAACGACCCGGTCTATGCCGGCTTTGGCCCGAACGGCAGCTACTACGAGGGCATCGACGCCACCTCCACCGGCTTCGAGCTGGACCTGGCCGGCCGCCTGGGCCGCAACTGGGAGCTGAGCGGCAGCTACACCCAGCTGCGACTGGAGGACGACGAGGGCAACGCCGCGCGCACCTTCGTGCCGCGCCGTATGTTCCGCCTGGCCGCCCGCTACCGGGTGCCGGCCCTGCCGGGCCTGAAGCTGGGCGCCGCGGTGAACTGGCAAAGCCGCAGCTATCGCGACGAGGCCCTGGCCGGCGGCGGCACCGCGCGGGTGCTGCAAGCCAGCCACGCCCTGATCGACCTGATGGCGCGCTACGAGATCAACAAGCACCTGAGTGCCAGCCTGAACCTGCGCAACGCCACCAACGAACGCCACATCAGCAGCCTGTACTGGTCGCAGAACTACGCCGGAGCGCCCCGCCACGTGAGCGCCAGCCTGAACTGGGCGTATTGAAGCGGACGGTGCTCGCAACACCCTTGCTTTAGATCAGGATGTTATTTATGTATGGGTGACTCATAGCCTGAGCGAATGTATGATCCGGCTTCGTTCTGCTGCGCCGCAGCAGGGCGCGGCCCGCGTCAGCCGCCTCTGGCGCTCGCTCAACGACCCTGCTCCATCCCCCCTGTTTCGATCATGAGTGCCTTCAACGAAGAACGCGTGCTGAGCGTGCATCACTGGACCGACCGCCTGTTCAGCTTCAAGACCACCCGCGACCAGGCCTTCCGCTTCCAGAACGGCCACTTCACGATGATCGGCCTCAAGGTCGAGGGCAAGCCGCTGCTGCGGGCCTACAGCGTGGCCAGTGCCAACTACGAGGAGCACCTCGAGTTCTTCAGCATCAAGGTGCCCGACGGCCCGCTCACCTCGCGGCTGCAGCACCTCAAGGAAGGCGACACCATCCTCGTGGGCCGCAAGCCCACCGGCACCCTGCTGCTGGACTACCTGCTGCCGGGCAAACGCCTGTATATGCTGGCCACCGGCACCGGCCTGGCGCCCTTCCTGAGCGTGATCCGCGACCCGCACACCTACGAGCGTTTCGAGCAGGTGGTGCTGGTGCACGGCTGCCGCCACGTCAACGAACTGGCCTACCAGGACCTCATCACCGAGGAACTGCCCAAGCACGAATTCCTGGGCGAGCTCGCCGCCGAGCGGCTGCTGTACTACCCCACCGTCACACGCGAGCCCTTCCGCAACCAGGGTCGCATCACCACGCTGATCGACAACGGCAAGCTCTTCGACGACCTGGGCGTGCCGGCCCTCAACCCGGCGGAAGACCGCGTGATGATCTGCGGCAGCCCGGGCATGCTGCGCGACCTGAAGGGCATGCTGGACGCCCGCGGTTTCCACGAGGGCAACACCACCAAGCCCGGCGACTACGTCATCGAGCGCGCCTTCGCGGAACAATGACCCGCCGAAAACCCGACTGCCAAGGCCACCTTCGGGTGGCCTTTTTGCTTCTGGCGGCGGGGTGAGTGATAATGAGAACTGTTCCTATCTGAGCCGCGCGCAGCAGATCAGCCGCCGCCACATCTCGACGCCGGGCCGCCACAGGACACCCCCACCCCTGCCGTCGTCGAGGACTGTTTCCATGCTTCATCGCTTGCCTGCCGGGCTGGCCGCGCTGGCCATCTCATTCGCCATCGCCCTGCCCACCGCACCCGCGGCGGCCCAGCCTGCCGCCACACCCGCTTCCGTGGCCCGCCACTACGCCACGCTGGTGCACGCCAACTACGAGGACACGCTGGCCGCTGCCCGCACGATGCAAAAGGCCATCGCGGCCTTCATCGCCGCTCCGTCCGCGCAGACCCAGGCCGAAGCCCGCCAGGCCTGGCGGGCCGCACGCGAGTTCTACGGCCAGACCGAGGCCTTCCGCTTCTACGGCGGCCCCATCGACGACGATGAGGGCCCCGAAGGCCAGCTCAACGCCTGGCCCATGGACGAGTCCTATGTGGACTACGTCGAAGGCCAGCCGAAGGCCGGCCTGATCAACAACCGCCAGCAGCCGCTGACCAAGAAGGCGCTCACCGAGCTCAACGAGCGCGGCGGCGAGGAAAACATCGCCACCGGCTGGCATGCCATCGAGTTCATGCTCTGGGGCCAGGACCTGTCCGAGACCGGGCCGGGCAACCGCAGCTTCGAGGACTTCATCGACGGCAAGCGCCCCAACGCCGACCGGCGCCGCACCTACCTGCGCCTGATCACCGAGATCCTGATCGACGACCTGACCACCCTCGTGCGCGCCTGGGCGCCGGGCGTGAAGAACAACTACCGCGCCGCCTTCGAGCGCGGCGGCAATGAGTCGCTGCGCAAGATGCTGGTGGGCCTGGGGTCGCTCTCTCGCGGTGAACTGGCCGGCGAGCGCCTGGAGGTGGCCCTGGCCAGCCAGGACCAGGAAGACGAGCACTCCTGCTTTTCCGACAACACCCACCGCGATGCGGTGACCAACGCCCTGGGCATCGAGAACGTCTGGCTGGGCCGCTACCGGCGCGCCGACGGGCGTGTGCTGCAGGGCCCCAGCCTGCGCGACCTCGTGGCCGCGAAGGACGCCGCCCTGGCCGAGCGCACCACCGCGCAGATCCGCCGCTCGGTGCAGGCCACTGAAGCGATCCAGGCGCCCTTCGACCGCGAGATCCTCGGCGGCGCCGACGCACCCGGCCGCCAGCGCGTGCAGACCGCGATCGACAGCCTGACGCAGCAGAGCAAGGACCTGGTGGACGCCGCCGCGGCCGTCGGCATCACCCAGTTGACCCTCGTGCAGCCGTGAGCGCCCGCGGCTTCGTGTTGCTGGGGCTGGTCGCCGTGGCCAGCCCGCTGGCCCTGTCCGATGCCGCTCGGCCCGACGCCGACCCGCTGGGCGAACGCACCGGCGGGGCCACCACGGTGTGGGCCACCGGCAAGAACGCCTTCTCGTTTCCGGCGGCCAACCTGAGCGACGCCGAGCGCACGCGCTTCGTGATCGGCAACTCCTTCTTCAAGCGCAACTGGGTCATCGCGCCGGCCTCCACCACCGCGCGTGACGGCCTGGGCCCGCATTTCATCGCCCGCTCCTGCGGCGCCTGCCACGCGCTGGACGGCCGTGGCGCCCCACCCGACTTCCGCAAGGGCCTGGCCGACGAGCAGCCCCTGGCCCTGTTGCTGCGCCTGTCGGTGCCCGGCACCGATGCGCGTGGCGGGCCCCGGCCCGAGCCGGTGTACGGCGACCAGTTCGCCAACGCGGCCGTGCCCGGCGTCAAGCCCGAAGGTGAAATCACGATGCGCTGGAAGCCGATCCACGGTCGCTTCGCCGACGGCACGTCCTACACCCTGCAGCAGCCGGTCTACGGTTTTCGCAAGCTGGGCTACGGGCCGATGGCCAAGGACGTGAGGGTGAGCCCGCGCATCGCCCCTCAGGTCATCGGCATGGGCTTGCTCGAAGCCATTCCCGAGGCCGAGATCGAACGCAATGCGGCCGATCAGGCGGCGATGCCGGGCCCGATCAAGGGCCAGCCCAACCGCGTGTGGGACGTGGTGGCCGGGCGCGAGATGATCGGCCGCTTCGGCTGGAAGGCCAATGTGGCCACCGTGGCCCACCAGACCGCCGGCGCCTTCCATGGCGACATCGGCATCACCTCGTCCTTCTTCCCCGAGGAAAGCTGCACGCCGAAGCAGGCCGACTGCCGCGCCGCGCCGCGCGGTGCCAAGGGCCAGGCCCCCGAGATCGACGACAAGACGCTGAACGACGTGATCTTCTACCAGGCCACGCTGGCCCCGCCGGCGCGCCGCGATGCACGCGATGCCCAGGTGCTGCGCGGCCAGCAGCTCTTCTCCCAGGCCCAGTGTGCCGTGTGCCACCGGCCGAGCTACGTCACCGGCGACGCGCCCTTCCCGCACCTGACCAGCCTGGCGCTGAAGGGCCAGACCATCTGGCCCTACACCGACCTGCTGCTGCACGACATGGGCGACGCCCTGGCCGACGGCCGGCCCGATTTCCGCGCCAACGGCCGCCAGTGGCGCACGCCGCCGCTGTGGGGCATCGGGCTCATCAAGGACGTGAACGGCCACCAGCGCCTGCTGCACGACGGGCGCGCCAACGGCGTGCTCGAGGCCATCCTCTGGCATGGCGGCGAGGCCGAAGACAGCAAGCAACAGGTGCTGCGCATGAGCCGCGAAGACCGCGAGGCCCTGGTGAAATTCGTGGAGTCGCTGTGAAACGACGAACCCTTCTGCTGCTGATCGGAGTGCTCCAGGCGGCACCGGCCCTGTCCCAGCCGCAGTGGACGCGGGTGGCCGTGCCCTTCTACACCCCGGTGGACCTGCTTGTGGGCTGGCATCGCTTCGTGATGGCACCGCAGGCGCGCGCGCTGCATGAGCAGGCCCAGGCCCTGGCCGGCGCCGTAGACGGCCATTGCCAGGGCAGCCTCCCCCTGGAGCGCGTGCGCGGGCATTGGCGCGACACGACCACGGCTTGGGAGCGCCTGTCGGCGGTGGCCACCGGGCCGCTCATCATCCGTCGCAGCCTGCGCCAGATCGACTTTACGCCCACGCGCCCCCATCTGATCGAACGGGCCATCCGCACCCAGCCGCGTGGCGCGGCGGCGATGGAGCGCATCGGTACCCCCGCCAAGGGGCTGCCCGCGCTGAAATGGCTGCTGTGGACCCAGCCGGCCGCCCCCGCGACACCGGCCTGCAGCTATGCCCGGGAAGTGGCGCACGACCTGCTGCGCGAAGCCCAGGCCCTGAACGAAGGCTTTGCCGCCCTCGCACAGCGCGGCCGCGACGACTGGCCCGAGGACGAGGCCGTGGCGGCAGTGGGTGAGCTGGTCAACCAATGGGTGGGCGGCATCGAGCGCCTGCGCTGGGCCCAGATGGAAAAACCCCTGCGGGCCGTCACGCCGCAGGCGCTGCCCCGGCATGCGAGCGGCACCACCGCGCAGAGCTGGCAGACCCATTGGGGGGCGGTTGCAGCACAGGCCCGTGCCAGCGCCGAGGCGCCACGGCCGGGCGAGGGGCACGTGCCGTTCGAGCTCTACCTGCGCGGGCGCGGCCTGAACGACCTGGCCGACCGGTGGGCGGCGGCGGTCGAGGCGGCCGACACACGCATGGCGGAGGCCGACCCGAAGGTGAGCGTCACCGTCCTGGAGGCAGCCCAAGCCCTGGCCGACCTCAAGCGCCTGGCCGAGGCCGAACTGGCGCCTGCGCTGGAGGTGCGGCTGGGCTTTTCGGATGCCGATGGCGACTGAGCTGACGCGACGCCAACTCGCAGGCTGGGTCGGCGCCGGCCTGCTGGCGGCGGCAGCGCCCGCCTGGGCCGGATCTGCTCCACGCCTGGCCGCGAGCTGGCGCCGGCCCGATCACCAGCACCAGGTCGGCTGGCTGCGGCCCGACCCCTCGCGGGGCCAGTGGCAGGTGGAGGTGGCCCTGGACGTCCCCACCCGGGCGCATGGGGTGTGGACCGGGCTCTCGGGCGAACTCTATGCCGCCGCCCGCCGTCCGGGCGA
The DNA here is from genome assembly GCA_964552215.1 of uncultured Caldimonas sp. Taxonomy (GTDB): domain Bacteria; phylum Pseudomonadota; class Gammaproteobacteria; order Burkholderiales; family Burkholderiaceae_C; genus Caldimonas. The sequence continues at coordinate 10,207 of CAZKGD010000007.1, read as the reverse complement.
CTGGCTGCTGCGCTGGCAGCCGGGCCGCGAGCCGCTGTGGGTGTGGATGCCCCCCGAGCGCACGCTCAATGGCCACGTCCTGCTGCATCCCGAGGGCCGAGTGCTGCTCACCACCGAGACCGATCTGGACACCGGCGAAGGCTGGGTGACCGTGCGCGAGGCCACCGCGCTGCTTCCCCTGCAATCCTGGCCCTCCCGCGGCCGCGACCCACACCAGCTGCTCTGGGACCGCCACCACCCCGACCGCCTCTTTGTGGCCAATGGCGGCATCGAAACCCGGCCCGAGACGGGACGGCAGAAGCTCGCGCTCGATACGATGGATTCATCGCTCGTCTGCCTGGACACGCGCCGCGGCGAGGTGCTGGGCCAATGGCGGCTGGACGATGCCCGCCTGAGCCTGCGCCACCTCGCCTGGAGCGGCGACCGCCTGGGCGTGGCCCTGCAGGCCGAGCACGACGACGAGGCGCAGCGCCACGCCGCCCCGGTGCTGGCGCTGCTGGAGCCGAAAGGGCTGCGCACCGTGGCCTTCGATCGCCCGCTGGCGGGCTATGGCGGCGACATCGCCGGCACGACTGAGGGTTTCGCCGTGGGCTGCCCGCGCGCGGGAGGTGTGGCGCTCCATCACCGCGACGGCCGCCCGCGCGGCTGGGTGCCACTGCCCGAAGCCTGCGCGCTCGCCGCCGATGCACAGGGCCGCCTGTGGATGGGCGGCCATCCCGGCGCCGGCACAGGCGCCGAACCGCTGGCACTGCCCGGTCTGCGCCTGGACAACCACTGGCGACTGGCCGGCTAGGCAGGGCCTCGCGCCATCGGCGATGATGGCTGCTGCGTTGTGATCCTCCGGAGTGACCCATGTCCCAACCCGTCATCATCGATGCCGTGCGCACCGCCTTCGGCCGCCGCAAGGGTGCCCTGCGCGAGACCCGTCCCGACGACCTGCTGGCCTTTGCCGTGCGCGGCCTGGTCGAGCGCAGCGGCGTGGTGCCCGAACAGATTGAGGACCTCATCGCCGGCTGCGTGAGCCAGGCGGGCGAACAGGGCGCCAACGTCGGGCGGCTGGCGGTGCTGCTGTCGGGCCTGCCCACGCGCGTGGCGGGGGTCTCGCTCAACCGCATGTGCGGCTCCAGCCAGCAGGCCGTGCACTTTGCGGCCCAGGCCATTGCGGCCGGCGATGCGCGCTACGTGATTGCCGGCGGGGTGGAAAGCATGAGCCGCGTGCCCATGTTCCTCGACGTTACGCTCGGCCGTTTCGAGTTCACCGGCTTCGAGGCCCTGAACCCGTCGCTGCTGGAACGCCATGCCCTCGTGCACCAGGTGGAAAGCGCCGAGCGCATCGCCGAACACTGGGGGCTGTCGCGAGCCGACTGTGACGAGTTCGCCAAGGAAAGCCACCGCCGTGCCCATGCGGCTGCCGAGGCCGGCCGGCACCGCGAAGTGTTGCCCACACCGGGCCTGGATGCCGACGGCCAGCCGATCACACTGGTACGGGACGAAGGCATCCGCGCCGTGCTCGACGAGGCCCGCATGGCCGCGATGCACCCGGTCTTTCGCGCGCCCGGTGAAGGGGTGGTGACGGCGGCCAACGCCAGCCAGATCTCCGACGGCGCGAGCGCCGTGCTGGTGGCCGACGAAGCCACCGCCCGCGCCGACGGCCTCACCCCCAGGGCGCGCTTCCGCGCGCGTGTGGTGGTGGGCTCCGACCCGGTCATGCAGCTGAATGGCGTGATCCCCGCCACCCACGAGGCGCTCAAGCGTGCCGGCATCGGCGTGGCCGATCTCGACTGGATCGAGGTCAACGAAGCCTTTGCCAGCGTCGCGCTGTGCTGGGCCCGCGAGTTCCAGCCCGACATGGCCCGGCTCAACCCCTGGGGCGGGGCCATCGCCCACGGCCACCCACTGGGCGGCACCGGCGGCGCCTTGATGGCCAAGATGCTGCACGGCCTTGAGGCCACCGGCGGCACCCTGGGCCTGCAGGTCATGTGCATCGGCCACGGCATGGCCACCGCCACGGTGATCGAGAGGGTCTGAGCTGCCGGCGTCGACGGGTGCACAGTACGGCCAGGACGGTTAAGCTCGCCCTTCCGTCCAACGCCCCAGCGAGCGCGCCGATGATCATCGTCCATCACCTGAACAACTCCCGTTCGCAGCGTGTGCTGTGGATGCTCGAAGAGCTGCAGCTGCCCTACGAGATCCGCCACTACCAGCGCGACCCCAAGACCATGCTGGCGCCGGCCGAGCTGCGCCAGGTGCATCCGCTGGGCAAGTCGCCGGTGATCACCGATGGCGATCTGGTGCTGGCCGAGTCCGGTGCCATCCTCGAATACCTGGTCGATCGCTACGGCGAAGGCCGCTTCAAGCCCAAGGCCGGCACGCCGGAGGCGTTGCGCTACCTCTACTGGATGCACTTCGCCGAGGGCACGGCCATGCCGCCGCTGCTGATGAAGCTCGTCTTCGACACGGTGGAGAAGAAGTCGCCCCTGCTGGTGCGCCCCATCGCCGCGGGCATCGCGCAGAAGGTCAAGGGGATGATCGTCACCCCCAACATCCGCCGCCATCTCGACTTCATGGAGTCCGAGCTGGCCGAGCGCCCCTGGTTCGCTGGCGACGAGTTCACGGCTGCCGACGTGCAAATGAGCTTTCCGCTCGAGGCCTCGGCTTCGCGCGGCGGCATGGACCAGCGCTACCCCCTGCTCACCCACCTGCTGCAGCGCATGCAGGCCCGGCCGGCCTACCAGCGTGCCCTGGCCAAGGGCGGGCCTTACCAGCTCGGCTGACCATGAACCCGGTGCTCGTCGAGGCCTGGCGGGGCTCGGCGGTAGAGTCCTTCCACCGCGGCGCGCTGGTGGTGGTCGATGCCGGTGGCCAGGCCGTCTGGTCGCTGGGCGACGTGCAACGGCCCGTCTTCCCGCGTTCGGCCATCAAGGTGCTGCAGGCCTTGCCGCTGGTGGCCAGCGGTGCGGCCCAGGCCCTGGGCCTGACCGACGCCGAACTGGCCCTGGCCTGCGCCTCGCACAACGGCGAGCCCGGCCATGCCGACACGGCCGCCGGCGTGTTGCATCGTCTGGGCCTGGACGCATCGGCCCTGGAATGCGGCGCCCACTGGCCCGGCCTGGAGACGGCCGGCCGGGCCCTGGCGGCAGCGGGGCGTGAGCCCACTGCCCTGCACAACAACTGCTCGGGCAAGCATGCAGGCTTCCTGTGCCTGGCCTGCGCCATGCAGGGCGGCGCGAAGGGCCCCGACCTGCAGCGTTTCGTGCGCGGCTATGTGCAGCCCGACCACCCCGTGATGCGCGAGGTGGGCGCGGCCCTCGAGGCCGCCACGGGTGAATGCCTGGCCAACGCCCCCATGGGCATCGATGGCTGCTCCATTCCCACCTACGCCTTGCCGCTCAAGGCCTGGGCGCTGGCCTTTGCCCGTGTGGCCACCGGGCAGGGCCTGAGCGCCGACCATGCCCGCGCCGCGCAGCGTTTGCGGCAGGCGGTGGCGCGTTCGCCCTTTCACGTGGCCGGCACCGGCCGCTTCGACACGCGCGTGATGGAGCGCCTGGGCGAGCGCGTCTTCTGCAAGGTGGGCGCCGAAGGGGTGTACTGCGCGGCCCTGCCCGAACAGGGCCTGGGCGTGGCGCTGAAGATGGACGACGGCAACACCGCACGCGCCGCCGAGGTGGTGATGGCCGCCGTGATCGAAGCCCTGTTGCCACTGTCCGACGAAGAGCGGCAGGTCATGCGCGGCCACAGCGAGGTCACGCTGCGCAACTGGCACGGCATCGAGGTGGGCGCACTGCACGCGGCGCAGGCCCTGCGGCGCGCTCAGCCGTTGGGCGGCCGGTAGAGCCCGATCAGGCTCGCGTCGTCCTCGTCACCCAGCCCGGCCTCCAGCGCGCGGGCAAACACCTCGGCCGCCAGCGGCCCCAGCGCGAGTGGCGCGCCGACGGAGCGGGCGGCCTGGACGGCCAGCCGGGTGTCCTTGGCCAGCAGTGTCGTGCGGGCCCGCGGGGCGAGGTCACCTGCCAGCAGACGGCGGTAGCGGTCGCTGGCGATCCAGCTCTGGCCGCTGGAACGCTCGATCACATCGAGGGTGCGCGAGGCGTCCAGCCCCAGTCGCTCCGCCAGGGCCAGCACCTCGGCCGCGCCGGCCAGGTGGATGCCGGCGAGCAGGTTGTTGACGAGCTTGGTGCGCGCACCGTCGCCCACCCGCGCGCCCACCCGGAACACCGGGTCGGCCAGGTCGGCCAGCAGCGCAGCCTGCGCCTCGCACACGGCCGGGTCGCCCGCCAGCATCAGGCTCATGCGGCCTTCGCGGGCCCGCGAAGGCCCACCCGAGACCGGCGCATCCAGGCAGGCGATGCCGGCCGCTCCCAGGACCGAAGCGCAGGCCTCCACGTCTTCAGGCGAGATCGTGGGGCACAGCATCACGCAGGCCGGCCGCGCGGGCGCTGCGATCACGCCTTGCACAACCTCGCGGGTCTGCACACCATCCACCACCACCACGATCACGACATCTGCCGCACTCGCCAGGGCCGCCGGGGTGGGATGCACCACGGCCCCGCGCGCGGCCAGCGGTGCCACGGCGAGGGGGTTGATGTCACACACCGCCACCGGCCAGCTGCGGTCGAGCAACCGCTGCGCCATGGCGCCACCCATGTGGCCCACACCAATGACACCGACGCTTTGTGTATGCATGCGAGATCCTCTCGATGGAGCCCGGAGAAACGCAGGCAGCAAGCCCCTCCAGCAGACGCCGCGGAGCCGGCTTCGCCGGTCCGCCAGCGTCGCCCCCTTGAGGGGGCGGCCGCAGGCCGTAGGGGGTGGCCGTCAGGACTGCATGAAACGTTTGCTGCGCGCAATCGACATCAGGATGCCCAGGCCCAGGCCGAGCGTGACCATCGCGGTGCCGCCGTAGCTGATGAAGGGCAGGGGCACGCCCACCACGGGCAGGATGCCGCTGACCATGCCCATGTTCACGAAGGCGTAGGTGAAGAAGATGAGCGTCACCGCGCCGGCCAGCAGACGGGCAAAGAGGGTGGGCGCTTCGCTGGCGATCATCAGGCCGCGGAAGATCAGGAAGAGGAAGCCCAGGATCAGCGCGAGGTTGCCCGCCAGGCCGAACTCCTCGGAGTAGGCCGCAAAGATGAAGTCGGTGGTGCGCTCGGGGATGAACTCCAGGTGGGTCTGGGTGCCGTTCATGAAGCCCTTGCCCGTGAGCCCACCGGAGCCGATGGCGATGGTGCCCTGGATGATGTGGAAGCCCTTGCCCAGCGGGTCCTTGGTGGGGTCGAGCAGGGTGCACACGCGCTGGCGCTGGTACTCGTGCAGCACCTTGAGATCCACGCCGGGCGCGCAGATGCGCTCTTCCAGGCTCACGAGCGTCACGATGCCGACAGCCCCGGCAGCGATCACCGGGATCACCAGCTTCCAAGACAGGCCGGCAAAGAAAATGACCGCCAACCCGGCCGCGAGCACCAGCAGCGAGGTGCCGAGATCGGGCTGACGCAGGATCAGGGCCACCGGCACGGCCAGGATGACCGTGGCGACGAGGAAGTCGGGCACGCGCAACTGGCCTTCGCGCCGCTGGAACCACCAGGCCAGCATCAGGGGCAGCGCGATCTTCATGATCTCGCTGGGCTGGATCACGGTGATGCCCACGTTGAGCCAGCGCGTGGCGCCCTTGCGCGTGATGCCGAAGAACTCCACGCCCAGCAGCAGCACCACGCCTGCCGCGTACAGTGGCACGGCGATCATCATCAGCTTCTGAGGCGGCACCTGGGCCACCACGAAGACCACGGCCGCGGCAATCAGCATGTTGCGGGCATGGTCGGCGAACCGGCTGCCATGGTCGTAGCCTGCCGAATACATGATGACCAGGCCGGCGCCACACAGCAGCAGCACGGCGAAGGTCAGGGCCGGATCGAAGCCGAAGAGTACCGGCTTGATCCTCTGCCACAGCGAGGGGCGTTCGAAAGTGACCTTCATGGCGTGCGCGGGGCCCCGGTGGGCAAGGGGGTGGCCGAGGCTGGATCGTCGGCAGGCAGTGCAATGCTGGGCCCGGGCAGCCGGCTGCCATCCAGCGCCGACGACACCGGTTGCACTGGCACGGTGGCCGCCAGCCGCGGCTTGCCGATCGGCGCTGCCGCCTCGCCGCGTTGCATTGCCGCGATGTCTTCTTCGCTGGGGTACAGGCCCTCCAGCCAGTAGTCGAACACGCGGCGCGTGATGGGCGCGGCCGACTGAGAACCGAAACCCGCGTTCTCGACGATGACGGCCACGGCGATGCGGGGCTCTTCCAGTGGCGCAAAGGCCACGTACAGCGCGTGGTCGCGCAGGTACTCGGCCATCTTGCTGGCGTCGTAGCGTTCGTTCTGGCGGATGGACACGGCCTGGGCCGTGCCGGTCTTGCCCCCGCTCTTGTAGGGGGCGCCGGCGAAGCTGCGCACCGACGTGCCTTCCTGGGTGACGGCATGCATCGAGTCGAGCACCACCTTCACATGCTCGGGCCTGAGCGGGATGCGTCCCAGCGGCTCATGGTGGACCAGCCGGGATTCGTGCGTGACGGCGTCGCGGATCTCGCGCACCACGTGCGGCCTGTAGCGCTGCCCGCCCGAGGCCAGCGTGGCCATCGCGTGCGACAGCTGGAGCATCGTGAAGGTGTTGTAGCCCTGGCCGATGCCCAGCGAGATGGTCTCGCCGGCATACCAGCGCTGCTGTTCCGGCTTGCGGTAGGCATTGCGCTTCCAGGTGGTGGAGGGCAGCACGCCGCGCACCTCTCCCTGCAGGTCGATGCCGGTGATCTGGCCGAAACCGAAGGGCACCATCTGGTCGTGCATCAGGTCCACGCCCATCTCGTTGGCCAGCGAGTAGTAGTAGACGTTGCTCGACTTCACGATGGAGCGGCGCAGGTCCACCATGCCCAGGCCGGCATCGCCATGGCTGCGGAAGCGGTGGTTGCCGAAGAGGAAGACCCCGGTGTCGAGGATGGCCTGGTTGGCCGTGCGCGTGCCGGTGTTGAGCGCGGCCAGCGCCATGAAGGGCTTGTAGGTGGAGCCCGGCGGGTAGGTGCCGCGCAGCGCGCGGTTGAGCAGCGGCCGGTCGATCGACTCGTTGAGCGCGCGCCAGTTCTCCACGTCGATGCCCTCGACGAAGAGATTGGGGTCGAAGGTGGGCTTGCTGACGAAGGCCAGCACCTCGCCGCTGCGCGGGTCGATGGCCACCAGCGCGCCGCGGCGGTTGCCGAAGAGCTGCTCCACCAGGCCCTGCAGCTTGATGTCGATCGACAGCACCACGGTATTGCCCGGCGTGGCCGGGCTCGAGCGCAGGCGGCGCACCGCGCGCCCGCCGGCGCTGGTCTCCACCTCCTCGAAGCCGGTGGTGCCGTGCAGTTCGCGCTCGTAGGCCTGTTCCACGCCCAGCTTGCCGATGTACTCGGTGCCGCGGTAGTTGGCCACGTCCTCCTCGGGCCAGTCTTCCATGGCTTTCTTCTCGGCCTGGTTGATGCGGCCGATGTAGCCCACCACATGGCTGCCCACGTCGCCCAGCGGGTAGTGGCGGAACAGGCGGGCCTTCACGTCCACGCCGGGGAAGCGGTAGCGCTGGGCGGCGAAGCGCGCCACCTCCTCGTCGGTGAGCCGGGTGCGGATGGGCAGGGAGTCGAAGCTCTTGGTTTCCTCCATCAGCCGGCGGAAGCGCCGACGGTCGGCATTGCCGATGTCCACCAGCTCGGACAGCGCATCGATGGTGCCGTCCAGGTCGTCCACTTTGGACGGTGTGATCTCCAGCGTGTAGGCCGCGTAGTTGCGCGCGACCACCACTCCGTTGCGATCGAGGATCAGCCCACGATTGGGCGGGATGGGCAGCACCGAGATGCGGTTCGATTCAGCCCGGGTGGACAGCTCCTCGTGCTGGATCACCTGCAGGTACACCAGCCGTGCAGCCACCAGGCCAAAGCACACCAGCACCAGCGCGGCGGCGAACAGCAGCCTCGCACGAAAGCGCGACAGCTCGAGTTCGACATCCTTGAGTTCGGTCACGGCAGACCTTGTGAACCTTACAGCGGGCGGTTCTTGTCGGGATCAGGCGCCCGGCGCTGCGGCGCCAGCAGCACCCAGCTGGCCAGGGGCCACAACAGGGATTCGAACACCGGCGCCAGCAGCAGTTCCCACCCCGGGAAGATGCCACCAGCGACCAGCCGGATCAAGACCAGCACGGCGTGCGCTGCGAAAAACAGCGGAAGAATCTGTAACGCCTGCTCCAGCACCGAGAACCACAGCAGCCGGCGGTGGATGGTGATGGCGAAGAAGCTGAGCAGGGTGTAGGCCAGGGCGTGCTGGCCCAGCAGGGCGCCGTCGTGCACGTCCATCATCAGGCCGAAGACGAAGGCCGCGCCGATGCCGATGCGCCGCGGCTGGTGCACGTTCCAGAACACCAGGGTGAGGGCCAGCAGGTCGGGCAGGGCCGGCGTGCGCCCCAGGGGGAGCATGTTGATGGCCAGGGCCACCACCAGCGACCCCCAGACGAAGACCGGGTTGGCGGGCAGGAGGAGCTGGTCGGAGCCGCGCGGCATCATGGCTGGAGGCTCCGTTCAGCGGTTGCGCGCGCCGCGGCGGGCGGCGGCGGGCTCGGGTTCCGGGTCGGGCGGCGGGGGCAGCGACAGGCCCACGGGCTCGACCACCAGCACGTGGCGGGCACTGGCCAGCCGCCCCACCGGCTCCAGCGTGATGCGCGCGAAGGAGCTGTCGGCGCGGCGCTCCACGCGGGTGACCGTGGCCACGGGCAGGCCGGGCGGATAGACGCCGTCCACGCCCGAGGTGGCCAGCTCGTCGCCCTCGCGCACGTCGGCATTGGTGGGCATGAAGCGCAGTTCGAGCCCGCCGCGCAGGGGGTCGCCATAGGCCACACCGCGCACCTGCGTTCGGGTGTTCAGCACCGGGATCACGGCGTCCTTGTCCACCAGCAGTGTCACTTCCGAAGTGAGCGGATACACCCGCGTCACCTGGCCGATCACGCCGGTGTGGTCGATCACCGGGGAGCCACGCACGACGCCTTGCGTCAAGCCGCGGTCGATCACCACGCGGCGCGTGTAGGGATCGGGCCGGTCGTAGAGCACCTCGGCGGCCTGGGTGCGCGCCGGCACCGCGGCGCGCAGGTTGAGCATCTCGCGCAGCCGGGCGTTTTCCTGCTCCAGCATCTCCAGGCGGCCCAGGCGCTCGGCCTTGTCGGCCATCAGGCGGCGGGCCTCGGCCTCTGAGGCGCGGGCCGCCGCAAGGCCCTGCAGGTATTCACCGCTGGTGCCGAGGGCCTGCACCGGCACCAGCAGGGCCTGCTGGAGGGGGTGCAGCACGGTGGCGATGACGGCCCGCAGGGGTTCGACCACCACGAGGCGGCGGTCGGCCACCATCAGGAAAAGCGCCAGCGCCGAGAAGAACAGCACCCGCGTCAGGGCCGAGGGGCCCTGGCGGAAGAAGGGTGGGGGTGTGCGGTCCAGCGTACCCAGGGGCATGGCGCAAGGCGGGGGTCAGGCACTCGAACAGGCACAGGCCGGCGCAGCGGGGAGGAGCTGGGCCGGCGGGGACATCCGTGGCGGCTTATTCCGAGGTGAAGATCGAGCCCAGGCGTTCCATGCGCTCCAGGGCCGTGCCGCAGCCGCGCACGACGCAGGTCAGCGGGTCCTCGGCCACCAGCACCGGCAGGCCGGTTTCCTCGGCCAGCAGGCGGTCGAGGTCGCGCAGCAGGGCGCCGCCGCCGGTGAGCATCATGCCGCGCTCGGCGATGTCGGCGCCCAGTTCGGGCGGCGTCTGCTCCAGCGCGTTCTTCACCGACGAGACGATCTGGTTCAGCGGGTCGGTCAGGGCTTCGAGGATCTCGTTGGAGCTGATCGTGAAGCTGCGCGGCACACCCTCCGAGAGGTTGCGCCCCTTCACTTCCATCTCCTTGACCTCGGAGCCGGGGAAGGCCGAGCCGATTTCCTTCTTGATGGCTTCGGCCGTGGGCTCGCCGATCAGCATGCCGTAGTTGCGGCGGATGTAGTTGATGATGGCCTCATCGAACTTGTCGCCGCCCACGCGCACGCTGCCCTTGTAGACCATGCCGCCCAGCGAGATGACGCCCACCTCGGTGGTGCCGCCGCCGATGTCCACCACCATCGAGCCGCTGGCTTCCGAGACCGGCAGGCCGGCGCCGATGGCCGCGGCCATGGGTTCCTCGATCAGGTAGA